>NZ_JBSVZN010000050.1:0-48187 GCF_054052225.1 Methylobacterium sp. JK268
GCGGACGACCAAGTGGATCTTGGTGCTCAGGCCGCCGCGGGACCGGCCGAGCGCCTGATCGGATGGGGCGGGATGATCAGACCCCCTTTTTTCGCGCCCGCCGCATGTTGGTGAGCGCGTACGATGGTGGAGTCGACGATCAGGTACTCGAAGTCGAGATCGTCGGCCATGGCCTCGAAGAGGCGCCACCACACGCCTTTCTGGCTCCAGCGGCTGAAGCGGCGGAACACGCTGTTCCACTCGCCGAACGCCTCGGGCAGGTCGCGCCACGGCGCGCCGGTGCGCACGATCCAGAGCACACCTTCCACGAACATGCGGTTGTCGCGACCCGTCGAGCCGCGCTGATCCGGCCGGCCGATGATCAGGGGAGCCATGCGCTCCCATTGGGTATCGCTGAGAACGAGACGATCCAGAACGCCCAAGGCTGCCCTCCAAAAAGCAGCCTTGAATCACGCAGGACTCGCCAAGGGAACCCCAAGAGTCCACACCTCCTAGGGCAGGCCGCGCTCTGCCCGAGCCGTGATGCCTGCCCAGATCTTCGGGCGTGACGCAGGATTCCCTCGACGAGCGGTTCTGAACCGTTCAATACGCCGCAACGAGGCCGGCGCCGTCGCGAGGCCGGGAGTTCAGCACCGCGGTGAACCCGTCCACGTCCTTCCACCTGCCGGGCGCGGTGTTCTGCACGCCGGAGCACGTCGACGATCCGAAGGGCTGCTACTTCACCCACACCGTCGATCTGCCCGGGTACGGGATCATGGCCGGACACCGGGACCTGCGCGGCCGCGTCGAGGACTGCCTCGGCTTCGTGGACGTGAGCCGCAAGCGCGTCCTGCATCTCGGCGTATCCAGCGGCTTCCTCTGCTTCGAGATGGAGAAGCGGGGGGCGGACGTGGTCTGCCTCGACGGAACCCGCAGCCGCGCATGAGACGTCGTGCCGTTCCCGCTGCTCGACACGGCCGCGACGCACGAGGCGTTCGACCAGCACCTCGGCGCGATCCGGCAGGCCTACTGGCTCAGCCACCGCGCCCTCGGATCGCGCGTACGGCTCGCACTCGGGACGGCCTACGCCATTCCGGACGTCGTCGGCCCTGCCGAGGTCGCGGTGCTCGACGGCGCGCTGTCCCGCCTGAGGGATCCATTCCGGGCCCTCCACGCGGCCGCTCGGTTCACCCGCGAGACCGTCATCGTCACGGACCTCGCCGCCCCGCGCCGGTGGTGGCGGGACGCCGTCACCCGCCCCCGCCATCTGCCGGCCTTCCTCGTACCCCGGGCGGACCGGCCGTCCGGGTGGTATGCGTGGTGGCGTCTCCCTCCGGCGATCGTACGGGAGATGCTGGCCATCCTCGGCTTCGGGGAATCGGCCGTGCACCGCCCTCGGCCGCGTCCCGGGGAACCGCCCTTCTACACGGTCGTCGCGCGCCGGACGGACCCGACCAACGACGACCTCGGGGCGGGTTGAGGGTGACCGCAGGTCGGGACACGAGCGCCGAGGGCTGACCGGGCATGCAGCGAGCGTTGAGGAGGATCTCCGACCTGTGGGGTGAAGCGCGGATCCTGACGGAGCCGCCGCGCCTGCGGACCGTCCGGAACGCGCGCTACCTGCCCCTCGCGCAGGGTGGGGCCTGGGGCGTGTTCGACGCCGACCGTCGGATCGTCGAGGAGAGCGTGGACTATGTGGGTCCGGAGCGGCATCTCCCCCATCAGATCGTCGACTGGCCCGCGGACATGCCGGACCCGGTCGAGGAAGCCCCCGAGGAACACTACCTGTATGTCGGCCAGATCAATCCCCACTACGGACATTTCATCATCAACACGCTGGCCAGGTTCTGGCCCCTGCTGGACGCCGCTGGGGCGCGAATGCCGATCCTGTGTCACGGCCCTGTCGAGGCGCACGGGCGCCTGAGCAGCCCCGCTTTCGTCGCAACCATCCTCGAGCGCCTCGGGCTGCGGCTCGCCGATCTGACGGTCTTCGACCGCCCGGTTCGGGTGCGGCGCGTCACCGTGATCGCACCCGCCCTCCGGGAACTCGCCTGGGCTCATCCCCGAATGGCCGCCCTCGGGGAGGTGATCGGCCGGACCTCGCTCGAAGGCGTTCCGGTCGATGCGGACGATCGGCCGGTCTACCTGTCGAAGGCGCGCGTGGCCGCGTACGTGCAGCGGGTCGAGAACGAGGAGGACATGGCCGAGGCGCTGAGCCGCGCCGGCGTCGACGTCGTCCACCCGGAAACACTGAGCTTCGACGAGCAGGTCCGCCTCTTCGCGCGGCGTCGCACGGTGATCTCCTGCATCGGGTCGGCGCTGCATACAGCCCTGTTTGCTCCTCCGGGCCGTTCGTTGATTGTCATAACTCCATTCTCGAGAATCAATGCGACTTACGTTTTGGTGGATGCCATCAAGAAGAACAATGCACGGTACTATCACCCGCGTCGGGTAATCCACGACCGCTCCGACGTGCGGGAGACCTTCAGCTTTGCCGAACCTGCCCGAATCGCGGACGAGTTGATCCTGCGGATGGCGCATCCCGAGGTGTCGGAGAGATGGGACGAGCTGGATGGACGGGCGACGTGGCATCAGTCACCGATCCCGCCCCTTCCTCCGCGATTGACACGAAGAAATTATTTGTCTTTTTTTGGTGGCTTGCTGGATCTGTGGAAGAGCACGCAAATCTAGAGCATTTTTAGACGAAGTGGATAACGGTTCATCGCAGGAAATGCGAAACAATCAAAGACCTAGAGCAGTGTCCGATTGCAACGTGACCGGATACTGCTCCAGGGCGGCGACGTCGATCCGGACCGGACGGAAGAAACCCGAATCGATCCCCTTCCGGGCGGGGCCTTCACGCCCGATTGACCAGTCCGATGAAGCCGGCCCGCTCGCGACCTGTCCGGGGCGCTGCGTCGTCGAGGGCCTTGCGTCGAACCGGAGGCTGACCTCGTCGGACGATGTGCTCGGCGAGGCCGCACCCTCAGCGCCGGCCGCTGCCCTCGCGCAGGGCGGTCAGCGTCGTCGTGGGCGTGATGGCCTCCGGGTCGATCGGGCAGTGCAGGATCGCCGGCAGGCCCGAGGCGCGGGCGCGGGCGAGCGCCGCCGGGAAATCCTCGGTGCGGGTCACCCGCTCGCCGTAACCACCGAAGGCGGTGGCGTAGGCGGCGAAGTCGGGGTTGCGCAGGCTCGTGCCCGAGACCCGGCCCGGATACGCCCGCTCCTGGTGCATCCGGATCGTGCCGTACATGCCGTTGTCCACGAGGATGACCAGGATCGGCAGGTCGTACTGCACGGCGGTCGCGAAGTCCTGGCCGTTCATCAGGAAGTCGCCGTCCCCCGACACCGCCACGACGGTGCGCTCCGGCAACAGGCGCTTGGCGGCCACCGCCGCCGGGATGCCGTAGCCCATCGAGCCGGAGGTGGGCGCGAGCTGCCCGTCGAAGGCCCGGAAGGGCCAGAACCGGTGCACCCAGGTCGCGAAGTTGCCCGCCCCGTTGCACAGGATCGCGTCGCGCGGCAGCGCCTCGCGCAGATGGGCTATCACGCCCCCCATCTGCAGGGTCCCGGGCGTGGTCACGCCCGCGGGGTCGCTCCAGGCGCGATAGGCGACGTGCGCCTCTCCCGTCCCCTCCGCCCAGGGGATGCGGGCGGGCGGCTGCACGGTC
The DNA here is from genome assembly GCF_054052225.1 of Methylobacterium sp. JK268. NCBI lineage: Bacteria > Pseudomonadati > Pseudomonadota > Alphaproteobacteria > Hyphomicrobiales > Methylobacteriaceae > Methylobacterium > Methylobacterium sp. JK268. The sequence goes on from NZ_JBSVZN010000050.1 coordinate 3,651, forward strand.
TCGATCGCCGCCGCGAAGGCGGTGGGCGTCGCGTTGATGGCGAGGTGCGGGCGGTAGACGCGGCCGAGCTCCTCCGGGTCCGGATGGACGTGGACGAGGCGCTGGCGGGGTCCGGGAATGTCGAGGAGCGCGTAGCCCTGCGAGGGGATCTCGCCGAGGCGCCCCCCGACGAGGAGCAGGAGGTCCGCGTCGCGGATGCGGGCGAGGAGGCGCGGATTGACCCCGAGGCCGAGATCGCCCGCGTAGCAGGGGTGATCGGCCGGAAACAGGCCCTGCCGCCGGAACGAGCAGGCGACCGGCAGGTGCAGGAGGTCGGCGAAACGGGCGAAGCGGCGCACCGCCTCCGCGCTCCAGCGGCTGCCCCCGAGGAGCGCGAAGGGCCGCTCGGCCTCGGCGAGCAGCCGCTGGAGGGCCACCATCTGGGCGAGGGCCGGATGCGTCTCGGTGACCGCGAAGGGCAGCGCGTCCGGCACCGCCGCCATCTCGGTGAGCACGTCCTCCGGCAGAGCCACCACCACCGGACCGGGCCGTCCCGCCGTGGCGACGTGGAAGGCGCGGGAGATCAGCTCCGGCAGCCGCGCCGGGTCCTCGACCTCGGTCACCCACTTGGCGATCGTGCCGAACACCGCCCGGTAGTCGATCTCCTGGAAGGCCTCGCGCTCGCGGGCGCCGCGCTCGACCTGGCCGACGAACAGGATGAGGGGCGTCGAATCCTGGCGCGCCACGTGCAGCCCGGGCGCCGCGTTGGTGGCGCCGGGGCCGCGGGTGACGAAGCAGATCCCCGGCCGGCCGGTGAGCTTGCCCGCCGCCTCCGCCATCATGGCGGCCCCGCCCTCCTGCCGGCAGACCGTGAGGCGGATCTCCGCATCGTGCAGCGCGTCGAGCACCGCGAGGTAGCTCTCGCCCGGCACGCAGAAGACGTCGCGGACGCCGTGCGCGAGGAGCTGGTCGACGAGGATGCGGCCGCCGCTGCGGGGCGTGGCGCTGTCAGGCATCGCGTGAGATCTCCTGTCCCGATCCCGCCGGATCGCACAGGAGACGGCTCGCGGAAAGGGGCCGGGCGAAACCCTCAGGGCTTGAACAGGCGCATGAAGGTCACCAGGGCACCGATCGTGGTCAGTGTCTGGAAGCCGACGATCCCGAACACCCAGCGGATCAGGTCGGTCTTCGCGGATTCGATCTTGGCGTCGAACCGGGCCTCCAGGCTCTGCCGGTCCGCCCGCATCTCGGTCCGCAGCGTCCCGTGACCGGTGAGCATGTCCTTCCGGAGTGCGTCGTGGCTGGTGATCATCTCCTTCCGGAGTGCGTCGTGACCGGTGATCATCTCCTTCCGCAGCGCTTCGACCTCGGCCTTGAGCTGCAGGGTGTCGGTTTTGGTCTCCGCCCGCAGAGCATCGATCTCGGCCTTCGTCGCCGCCCTGACGGCATCGAACTCCGCCTTCGTCGCCGCCCTGACGACGTCGAACTCCGCCTTGGTCGCCGCCCTGACGCTGTCGAATTCGGCCTTGGTCTCGGCCCGGAACGAACCCAGGTCGGCCCTGAGGCCCTCCATGTCGGATTTGGTCGCCAGATCGCCCTGCATCGCCTCCAACAACGCATCGGCGAGACCTTCGGCCTGCTCGGCCGGCATCTTCGCCCTGTCCCGCAGCGTGCGGGCGAACTTGAGCGTATCGAAGGCGACGGCGGTCATGCGGGCCGGTGCAGCTCGGGCGGCCGCTCTGGCAGCGGCCATGTCCACCATGATGCCGCAACGTTAGGAAATCGCAATGGCTGCGCGTCCGAGCGCGTCACCCGCCCCAGGCCGGATCCGCCAGCACGCTCTCGGTGTGGTCCCCGACCTGGGGCGACGCGCGCTCGGCCACCATCGGCACCCCGTCGATGACGATGGGCGAGCGCACGCTCGGCACGCTGCCGCCCCGCGCCCGCGGCTCCGGCAAGTCGACCCGCAAGCCCCGGTGCACCACCTGGGGATCGGCGAAGACCTCCGCGAGGTCGTTGATCGGCCCGACCGGCACGGTGACGGCCGTGAGCCGGTCGAGCAGGTCGGCCTTCGCGTGCCGGCGCGTCTCGTGCGCGATGAGGGGGATCAGCACGGCCCGGTTCGTCACCCGGGCCGGGTTGGTGGCGTAGGCGGGATCGCGGTGCCATTCCGTGCCGAGCACGCCGCAGAACCGCGCGAACTGCCCGTCATTGCCGCAGGCGACGATGATGTGGCCGTCCGCGGTCGGGAAGACCTGGTAGGGCACGATGCTGGTATGCTCGTTGCCCATCCGGGGCGGGAGCTGGCCCGAGACGAGGTAGACCAGGGCCTGGTTGCCGAGCACCGAGACCTGGGTGTCGAGGAGCGCCATATCGATGTGGCAGCCCTCGCCCGTGGCGTGGCGGCCCTGGAGGGCGGCCAAGATCGCGGTGGCTCCGTAGACGCCCGTGAACACGTCCGCGAAGGCGACGGCATTCTTCACCGGCTCGCCCGCCGGCTCGCCGGTGAGCGACATGATCCCGCCGAGCCCCTGGATCATGAAATCGTAGCCGGCCCGCGGTGCGTAGGGCCCGTCCTGGCCGAAGCCCGTCACCGAGCAGATGATCAGGCGCGGGTTGAGCGCCCGCAGGCTCGCGGGGTCGAGCCCGTACTTCGCGAGGCCACCGACCTTGAAGTTCTCGATCATCACGTCCGCGTGAGCGGCGAGCCGCCGCACCACGGCGCGGCCCTCCTCCGTCTCGAAATCCGCCGCCACCGAGCGCTTGCCCCGGTTGGCCGAGTGGAAATACGACGCGGAGAGCGTGCCCCCCTCCGCCGCCTCCACGAAGGGCGGGCCCCAGCTGCGGGTATCGTCGCCCGCCCCCGGCCGCTCGACCTTGACGACATCGGCCCCGAGATCCGCCAGGAGCTGGCCGATCCAGGGTCCGGCGAGGATGCGGGCGAGTTCGAGCACCTTGATGCCCGCGAGCGGCTTGTGCACGGCGGAAGCCTCTGACGCGACGGGGAGAGCGGCCTTCTAGAGCATTTTCCGACGAAGTGGACACCGGTTCGTCGCAGAAAATGCGGCAAAAACAAAAACCTAGAGCAGCGTGCGATGGCAACGCGATCGGGCGCTGCTCCAGGACCCGTGACGGGCCCGATGCAACCGAACCGCTCAATCCCCGCGCGCCGGCCCTACGCGCCGGCCGCGAGAGGCTCGACCTCCTCGTCATACGGCGGCTCGGCGGGGTTCTCCCCGTCCTGGGCCAGCAGGGCGTCGAGGAGGGTCGCGTCCTTGAGGACGCCGATCACCTCCAGAAGCTGCTCGTAATCGGCCCGGCGCAGGGTGACGGTGTCCTCGGTCTCGGCAATCGGCTGGATCGTGCTCATCGCGGCATCTCGCTCGTCATCCGGTGCCGCGCCCGGCGACGGGATCCGGCAGCCCCGGGAAGGGTCCGGCGTGACTTTGGGTCAGGGATTGCGAGGATTCCGTCAACGCCGCGCGGATCGGGACGCGCCGGTCACGCCGCCCCGTTGATCCGCCGGCCCGTCCCCGGGTCGAAGAGGTGCAGCGCGTCCGCGTCGAAGGCGAGGTGGAGCGCGGCGCCCTCCGCCGGCTCCGGCCCGGCCGGCACCTGCACGACCACGTCGCGCTCCCCCAGCATCCCGTGCAGCAGGCGGGTCGCGCCGAGCTCCTCCACGAAGGCGACCGTGAAGGGCAGGCCCTCGGGGGCGACCCGCAGGGCCTCCGGCCGCAGCCCGACCTCGACGGGCCTGCCGGGGACGAGCCCCGGCCAGGCGCCCGGGACGATCTGCCCGGCGAGGCGCAGGCCCCCCTCTGCCCCCTCGGCGGGCAGGATGTTCATCGGCGGCGAGCCCATGAAGGTGGCGACGTAGCGGGTCGCGGGCCGCCGGTAGATCTCGAGCGGCGTGCCGACCTGCTCGATCAGCCCGCCATTCATCACCACGAGGCGGTCGGCCATGGTCATGGCCTCGACCTGGTCGTGGGTGACGTAGACCGTGGTGACGCCGAGCTGGCGCTGGAGGCGGCGGATCTCCACCCGCATCTGCACCCGAAGCTTGGCGTCGAGGTTCGAGAGCGGCTCGTCGAACAGGAAGACCTGCGGCTTGCGCACGATCGCCCGGCCCATCGCCACCCGCTGGCGCTGGCCGCCCGAGAGCTGGCGCGGGTAGCGGTCGAGGAGCGCGTCGAGGCCGAGCAGCCGCGCCGCCTCCGCCACCCGCGCCCGGATCTCCGCCTTCGGGGTGCCACGGTTGCGCAGCCCGTAGGCGAGATTGTCGAAGACGCGCATGTGCGGATAGAGCGCGTAGTTCTGGAACACCATGGCGATGTCCCGCTCGGCCGGCTCGACCGCGTTGACCACCCGCGCGCCGATGGCGATCGTGCCGGCGCTGATCGTCTCCAGGCCGGCGATCATCCGCAGCACCGTGGACTTGCCGCAGCCGGACGGCCCGACCAGGACGCAGAAGGCGCCATCCGGCACGTCGAGCGAGACGCCGCGCACGGCCGCGACGCCGCCCGCGTAGGTCTTGCCCACCTGATCGAGGACGAGGCGCGCCATCCGGTGTTCCGTCGCTGGGGGCTACTTCTCGGTCTCGACGAGGCCGCGCACGAACAGACGCTGCATCGCCACCACCACGGCCACGGGCGGCAGCATGGCGAGCATGGCGGTCGCCATCACGATCTGCCACTCGGCGAGCTGGTCGGTGATGGTGGTCATGCGGCGCAGGCCGATCACCACGGTCTGCATGTCGGCGCGGGTCGTGACCAGGACCGGCCAGAGGTACTGGTTCCAGCCGTAGATGAACAGGATGACGAACAAAGCCGCCGTGGTGGTGCGCGAGAGCGGCAGCAGCGTGTCGAGGAAGAACCGCACCGGCCCGGCCCCGTCGATGCGCGAGGCCTCGACGAGTTCGTTCGGCACCGTGAGGAAGAACTGCCGGTAGAGCAGCGTCGCGGTGGCCGAGGCGATCAGCGGCAGGGCGAGGCCGGCATAGGAATCGAGCAGGTGCAGGTTCGCGGCGACCGCGTAGGTCGGGTAGATCCGCACCTCGACCGGGAGCATCAGGGTGACGAAGATCAGCCAGAACGCCGCCTGCCGGAGCGGGAAGCGGAAGTAGATCAGCGCGTAGGCGGAGAGGAGCGAGATCGCGATCTTGCCCGCCGCGATGAGGAGCGCGGTGATCAGGCTGTTGACCAGCATGGTGCCGACCGGCGCGCCCGCGAGCCCGGTCTCGGTGAGCGCCCGCCGGTAATTGTCGAGGGCGTAGGCGCCTGGCCAGAGCGGCATCTGGCCGTTGGCCACCGTGGCGCCGTCATGGGTCGAGGCGACGAGGGCGAGGTAGACCGGGAAGGCCACGATCCCGACCCCGATCCACAGGACGAGGTGGGGAACGAGGTGGCCGAGGCGGCGGTTCTCGACCATCGCGCCGGCTCAGAGGCCTTCCTGCGCGGCGAGCGCCTTGAGGTCGGCCTGCGGCCGCGCCCCGATATGCTGGATCACCTCCGCGGCCGCGATACCGCCGAGCCGCGCGCAATCGGTGTGGTCGAGGCCGCGGGCGAGGCCGGCGAGGAAGCCCGCCGCGAAGAGGTCGCCCGCACCGGTCGTGTCGACGAGGTCGCCGATGGGGAAGGCCGGCACCGCGCGCGTCTCCTCCCGGGTGACCACGAGGGCGCCCTCCGCCGAGCGGGTGACGACGCCCAGGATGCCCTCCTGACGCAGGGCGGAGAGCGCCGCGTCGGCGTCGGCGGTCTGGTAGAGGCTCTTCAGCTCGTGGATGTTGGCGAACAGGATGTCGAGGCTGCCGTCGCGCACGAGGCCGAGGAATTCCTCGCGGTAGCGGTCGACGCAGAACGCGTCCGACAGGGTGAGCGCGACCTGGTTGCCGGCGCCGTGGGCGACCCGTGCGGCCTTGCGGAAGGCGTCCTTGGCGGCGGGCGGATCCCACAGGTAGCCTTCGAGGTAGACGAAGCGGGCGCTGGCCGCCGTCGCCTCGTCCACGTCCGCGGCGGTGAGGCCCTGGCAGGCGCCGAGATACGTGTTCATGGTGCGCTCGCCGTCCGGCGTCACCAGCACGAAGCAGCGCGCGGTGGCCGGGCCCTCGGCGGCGGGGGTGACGTCGAACCGGACCCCGGTGGCGGTGAGGTCGTGCCGGAAGAGCCGGCCGAGCTCATCCTCCCGCACCTTGCCGACGAAGGCGGTGCGCGCCCCGAGCTGGGCGGCGCCGACCGCGGTGTTCGCCCCCGAGCCGCCCGACACGATGGTGGCCGGGCCCATCACCCCGAACAGGTGCTCGGCCCGCGCCTCGTCGATGAGCTGCATGGCGCCCTTGTGGACCCCCTCGCGGACCAGGAAGGCCTCGTCGGTGCGGGCGATGATGTCCACGATCGCGTTGCCGAGGACGAGCAGGTCGAGGGGAGCGGTCATGCGGCGGCCCGAGCGGAGGGATCCCTCATCGGGCTGTCGCATCCGGAGTCGGACGGGTCAAGGTGGGGCCCGAGCTCTGCAGTCTTAGAGCGCGTAACAGAATCGTCTGATCTGGCGCAGGGTGATGAGGCTTGCGGCGAGGGCGTTCACGGCTTGGTAGATGTTGGCCTGGCGGTCGTAGCGGATTGGCACGCGGCGAAAGCGGTTGAACCGCGCGTGGGTGCGCTCTGCGACCCAGCAGTGACGGCCAAGCCGCTCGCTGCTCTCGATGCTGCGTCGTGCGATACGTGGCACAATCCCGCGGGCGCAGCATTCCTGACCCCTCGCCTTGGCATCGTAGGCCTTGTCGACGCGCAGCTTGTCGGGCCGGCGGCATCCCCGCTCCCGCCGACCGCTGCGAAGGCTTGGAACGGCATCCAAGGTCGGAGCCGGCATCGGGCTGCCGTGCTGGTTCGCGCCCGTCAGGACGAAGCTTAGCGGCGTGCCGCGGGCTTCCATGACGCGGTGGCGTTTGGTGCCCACCTTGCCGCGGTCCGTCAGCTTTGGGCCGGCAGCGTCGCGCTGTCGAGGTAAGCTCGGCTCCGGTCGATCTCGCCTGCTGCGCGCAGGCGCTCCTGCAGCACCTGATGCAGGCCTGCCCAAACACCCCCTTCGTGCCAGTCGCGCAACCGCCGTCAGCACCTCGCCCGCTGCCGCTGTTCATCTGCGTGCAGCATCTCCCAGGGGATGCTTAAGCACAGCACGAACAGGAATCAGGTCAGTGCGGCCCGGTTCGCGATCCGCGGCCACCCCCATTTGGGCAGGGTTTCGGCGAGGGCAGCAGCGGGGGTGTCTCGGTCCAGAGACCATCGGGAAAAAGGGGACAAGCGATGCAAAGCCCGGTCCACCTTCTGCTCGTCCATGCCGTTCTATTCGTTAACCTTGCCATTTTTCATTTTTGCACTCCTCTCTTCAAGGGCTCACAGGATACATGGCTCGCTCCATCTAATATTTTTTGCGCACGTAACTTCATAGCATCAAGCTCACGACCGGTATCAACGAGGTCCATAAATTCATTATCTATGTATTGTCTTTCAAGTATGTATTTTTGAGCATCCGTGCTAGAGCTGAGCAAGTATCTTGCAAGAGAAATCGCGGAATGACCAATATCCGGTTTGACATCGCCAAGGTAAACTACATTACCTATGGTTCTTGCCGAGGATACGTCTCTACCGGACATTTTAGATAACTGCATTCTATCGAATAGTGGGAGGAATTTATCGTAAGGCACTTCTAACAACGGTTCATGCTTAAACAAGCCTCGGTCAGAAAGGTGTGATAAGAATGCTACCGACATCGCTTTCCCTTTTAGAAATCTTTTAAACAGAAGTTCTTCGGATGCGATATGAACAGGGACAGATTTTATTGAGCCTGTCTTTAATACATCAGAATTAACCTCTTCAATCATTCGGACAAGTGCGTGATCGGGTCGCCCTTGCAGCGATTCGGTCAAGCTAGAGGTTCGAATCCATGTAAGCAGCGACTCCCTTATTCCCGCTAATTCGACGCCGCTGCAAACGAGCCTGAAGAGCAGCAGCCATTGCGCTTCGTACGGAAGTGCATCACTATTTGCGATGCCAACTTCGGAAGATACGAATAAGACAACTTGATCAAGTCTTTTCTGCAACGAATCAACTCCTCTCCTTAAATCAATTGCCGACTTACCCCTTAGTTCAAGTAAGACGTCCGGTAATGGACGGAGTCCCATCACCATACCAAGCGACTTAAGAAGCAGCTCGTCATCAAATCGGAAACCAAGTTGACCAAAATGATCTTGCAAATCCAACAACGCCGCAGAGAGATCGAAGTCATCTGACCATGTCAAAGCCCGCATGAAATCCACGACACCCAATCTCACACCGGTTGAATTGATGCGCTGAAAAATGCTCACGACGTCATTTGGATTGCGATTGTAAATTGTGACTACCGGAAGTAGGTACTCCTGAAAAACAGTCAGCAGTTTTACAGCTCGCTCAAGGTATCGATCGCCGCTTTCCAAACTGGCTAAGTGCCGCTGTTGATCGAGGAAAGCGCGCGGACGAAATACAGTTGCTAGTGGTATAGATACGATTTTATCTGTTAGATCGCGTGAGCTTAAAAATTTTTCCCCTTCAAGATCAAAATGAACGTCAAATCTCCTATCATCAGCAACTTCGTCTCTGTTAAATACACCATTCAAAGAGCTTAATCTTTGAACTCCATCGAGCACGAAGCTAGCCGGGTATGTATCATCGACCGCCGGAAATCCGGCTGAAACACCCTTTATAGTCTTGAAAACCTTTTTCTCGACCCGCCAGATTAGAGTGCTTCCAATAGGAAATCCAAGATATACGCTCTCAAGTAACTCCAGTACCTGCCGTTCATCCCAGATAAACTCGCGTTGAAACGGGGGCACTCTGTACTCACCCGTGCGGATCCGACGAAACACAGTTGGGAGATGTTCCACCGCAGGAGTAGGCGCTGGTGAACTAATCGTAGAGCTCATGATCTTATCGCGTCCGTCTCTTCGGGAGCATCGTCGTTGTCAACTATATAAGGGTCGCCCTGTAGTGGCCCTGTGCCTTGTTCGTGTCCTACTACTATGGTTTGACGCAAGCTAGGACTAACATCTTCATACAGCCTAAGAAGCAGGCCTTCTAAAAGATGAAGTGAATGACTTAGGTATGAAGCTGAGAATTTGCTTGATTTGTAATCCCATTTCCAAGAATCTCGGTTCACATCGAGCTTGTCGCGCTCTGCCTCATAGAAAACGTGGGTCAAAGCATAAAGCATATACTGCATCTCTGTAGTGATCTGTATCTCGAACTGTACATTTTCTTCGAATGTTTCCCAATCACGTCTCGTAAGTTCGACATTGAGGCTGACGTATATATGATACGCATAGTATCCATGTTCTTTTGCCTGCGCATTAATGCGACATGGTAGAGAAAATTTTTGGCAGATATCTCTAATTAAGTTTGATATCTTTTCTGGCTCATCAATATGTCTACACACGATAGTCGTGCGGACTATATCATTAATTACTCGGAATATATTTTCGTCTGTTACCTATTGATTATTACTTGGCTCTGGGAAGTTTTTATTTTCAACAACATTGATGCGATAAATTTTTGAAATTATCGAACTTACACTTTTTACATTGAGATCGATTTTAGGCGTTACGATATTTATCGGATTATGTTTTGGAGTTGCTTTATATTCTTCTACGAGAGCCTGAAGGCTTGCATAGAAAGGATGATTCTCGAGAGTCGTAAGAAAAATTCGTATGTTCGAATTCACCCAAGTACTTAAGGATTTTGCATTGGGATCAAAGCCGATATTGTGTTGAGCCCAAGTAGCAAACTCATCGAATGTCGGTTTCTCAGGCATCGACGGCATCTGACTCCCTGCAGCGTCTCGGCCGCGCGTAACCCTGCATGTTAGCTTATGCAATTTCAAGTCGGATGTCAGCGTGGGACCGTGCTGTCCCCAAATTCAGAAAGGTCAATCTAGTCAGGAAATCGCGCCTAGAACGGCGGCATTGATGCTTGCCGTCAAGACAATAGGCAGGTAAGTTCCGGGTTTATATGTAATATATCGACGCAATATATGATTTATCGCATGGAAATTAATATTATCAAGCTTCACAGATTGTGCATACAGTTATTTTGAGGTAGATAAGTAGCGGCTGGATAGAAATATAAGATACTTGGATTCTGCCTCCTGAAGCTCTGCGATGCTGTCACATATTGCCACAATTGATATAATGAGTTTATATTATGAATGTTTTAATTTTTTTCGCTGAAAAATCAGGAGCGAGCACTCATGCGGCCAATGTTCTGCTCGTTCCACATCCAAAGCTTGAATCACAGCACCAGCCCAGGCGGAATCCCAATCAGCGGATATCCAAACAGCCTCTAAGAAGCTGACCTTGCTCCGAAGTTGCGCGAGGTGGCTGAACGATTCGAAGCGGAGTTGGACAAACGCAAGACGCGCGTTGTCAAACCACGGGCTTGTAAGTGTCAAACTTACAGGCTGGCTATGCGAAATGGCTAAAACTTCTAAGCTTTTGAAAGGGTTAAGTGGTGCCGCAAGAGGGATTCGAACCCCCGACCCCCTCATTACGAATGAGGTGCTCTACCAGCTGAGCTATTGCGGCATCGTGGCAAGCGGGGAATCGCCCGCCGGCCGGGGCAGGTCATACGCAAGCCCGCCGGCCTTGGCAAGCCGGAACCGGCCGGCCTCTTGCATCCCGGCACCGGGAGTGCTTCACCGGATACTCCCGCCCTCCCCCGCTCCCCGCCCGCGCGAATCCATGCCGCTGATCCCCCGTCTCCTCGCCTACGCCGCCGACATGTTCGGGGCGCCGCCGCCGCGGGCCGGCCCGGCGGTGAGCGAGGAACACCTCGCGGCGGTCGCCCTCCTCGTCCACGTGGCGCGGGTCGACGGAACGCTCGCGGGAATCGAGCGCGAGCGCCTCGCCCGGCTGCTGGTCGGGCGCTTCGCCGAAACCCCCGCCGAGGCCGAGGCGCTGATCGCGCGCGCCATCGACGTCGACGACGCCACCCGGGACGTCGCCGACCTCGTCGCCCAGATCGGGCGCGACCTGCCCGAGACCGAGCGGCGGAGCCTCCTCGGCATGGCCTGGGCCGTCGCCGCCGCGGACGGGACGGTGCACGAGTTCGAGGACGACCTCGTCTGGCGCCTCGGCCAGCTCCTGCGCTTCGACGAGGCCGAGATCGCCGCCGCCCGCGCGGTCGCCCTCGCCTCGCTCCCCGCCGGCGGGGCGCCCGCGTGAGCGCAGCCGCCGAGATCGCGCCGGACAAGAGCGCGCCGGACAAGAAACCGGTCCTGATCGTCCTCCACCAGGAGCTCTCGACCCCGGGCCGCGTCGGGCGGCTGCTCCAGGAGCGCGGCCACGCCCTCGACGTCCGCCGCCCCCGCTACGGCGATCCCCTGCCCGACACCATGGCGGCGCATGCCGGCGCGGTGATCTTCGGCGGGCCGATGAGCGCCAATGATGGGGACGACTTCGTCCAGCAGGAGATCGACTGGATCCGGGTGCCGCTCGCCGAGGAGAAACCCTATCTCGGCCTCTGCCTCGGCGCCCAGATGCTCGCCAAGGCCTGCGGCGCCACGGTCTGCGCCCATCCCGAGGGGCGGGCCGAGATCGGCTACTATCCGCTGCTGCCCACACCGGCCGGGCACGGCTTCGCGCAGGAGATCGGCGCCGCCTGGCCCTCCCACGTCTACCACTGGCACCGGGAGGGCTTCACCTGCCCGGCCGGCGGCGAGATGCTCGCCACCGGTGACGACTTCCCCACCCAGGCGATCCGGGTCGGGCCCGCCGCCTTCGGGCTGCAGTTCCACCCGGAGGTCACCCACGCCATGCTGTGCCGCTGGACCGTGCGGGCCGCCGAGCGCCTCACCCTCCCGGGCGCCCAGGACCGCGTCCGCCAGATCGAGGGCCGCTTCATGCACGATCCGCAGGTCGCCCGCTGGCTCGACGCCTTCCTGGACCACTGGCTGGCCCTTGGCGCGGCGCCGTGACCGTCCCGTCATGATCGTCAGCCTCACGCTGCTCCTCCTGTGCCAGCTCCTCGGCGAGGTGCTGGCGCGCGGGCTCAGGCTCCCGGTGCCGGGGCCGGTGATCGGGATGGCGCTCCTCCTCGCCGTCATGACGCTGCGCGACCGCGCGCCCCGGCTGATGCCCAAGCCCCTCGTCGACGGCACGCTGGAATCCACCGGCAAGGGGCTGCTCGCCAATCTCTCGCTGCTCTTCGTGCCGGCCGGGGTCGGGGTGGTGGGGCGGCTCGACGTGCTGGAGGCGCAGGGGCTGGCGCTCGCCGTCACCCTGGTGGTCTCGACGCTCGCCGCGCTCGTCGCCACGGCCCTCACCTTCGCGTGGATGTCCCGCGCCACGGCGCGGCGCGGAGGGAGCCGATGAGCCAGGGTTTCGCCCTCTGGGTCTTCCTCGCCCACTCGCCGCTGCTCTGGCTCACCGTCACGCTTCTCGCCTACGTCGTGGCCGACCGGGTCTCGCTCGCCACCGGCCGCCACCCCCTCGCCAACCCGGTCCTGCACGCGGTCTGGATGATCGGGGTGGTGCTCTATGCCACCGCCACGCCCTACGCGGTCTATTTCGAGGGCGCGCAGTTCGTGCACTTCCTGCTCGGGCCGGCCACCGTGGCGCTCGCCATCCCGCTCTACGAGCACCGGGCGACGGTGCTGCGGGCGCTCGGGCCGATGCTGGCCGCCCTGGCGGTCGGCTCCACGGTGGCGATCGTCACCGCGCTTCTCACGGCGCGGCTGATGGGCGTGCCGCGGGACGTGCTGGTGGCGCTGGCGCCGAAATCCGTCACCGCCAGCGTCGCCATGGGGATCACCCAGGCGCTGGGCGGCGACCCGACCCTGACCGCCGTGCTCGTGATCCTCACCGGCATCCTGGGCGCGATCCTGGTCACGCCGCTGTTCGACCGGCTCGGCTTCACCGACTGGCGGGCACGGGGCTTCGCGGCGGGGCTCGCCGCCCACGGCATCGGCACCGCCCGCGCCTTCCAGGTGAGCGAGGTCGCCGGCACCTTCGCGGGCATCGCCATGGGCCTCAACGCGCTCCTCACCGCGGTGATCGTGCCCGTGGCGCTCAGCCTGCTGCGCTGAGCGGCCCGGCGAGGGCGAAGACCGGCACCCGGTCGCCGACGCCGCGCAGCGCGCAGGCCTGCGCGCTTGCGGCGAACCCGCCCTCCGCCAGGAGGCGCGCCGCCTCCGCGTGCCGCAGCACGGCCCCGGTGGCCAGGATCGCGTCGGCGGGTGCGAGGTCCTGCACTCGCGCCGCGATGTTGACCGTCTGGCCGAAGTAATCCTGGCGGTCGTTGAGGTGCACGGCGAGGCAGGGCCTCTCGTGCAGGCCGATCCGCAGGACGAGCGCCTCTCCGCCGCGGCCCGCGTTGAGCCGCGCCATCGCGGCCCGCATGGCGAGCGCGGCGGCGAGCCCCCGGTCGGGGGTCGGGAAGGTCGCCATCACGGCGTCGCCGATCGTCTTCACCACCGCGCCGCCATGGGCGGCCACCACCTCCGTCAGCAGGTCGAAATGGGCGCGCACGAGGTCGTAGGCGACGAGGTCGCCGACGCGCTCGTAGAGGTCGGTCGAGCCGGTGAGGTCGGTGAACAGGAAGGTCAGGCTCAGGATGGTCAGCCGCTGGTCGACGCTGAGCGTGTCGGTCCGGTAGATCTCCCGGAAGGTCTGGTTGCTGAGCAGGCGCTTGGCGGTCAGGAAGGGCCGCCGCCCGCCGATCAGCCGGGCCAGCGCCGCGCCGGCCACGAAGATGCCGGGGCGCACCCGCTCAGCCCCGCGGTTCTCCAGCGACAGGCGCAGCGCCCCGGGCCGCAGGACCGCCTGCCCGATCGCCGGGCGGGGCGCGTCGAACACGATGCCGAGATCCTGGCGCTCCGCGCTGGGCGCGCCCGAGACGTCGAGCATCTGGGCCGTGTGGGTGACCGGGTCGAACACGACCAGCGGCGCCTCGGGCACCTGCAGCGCCAGGATCAGCCGCTCGCCCGGCTCCAGCGCGACCGCCTCGAGCACCGCCTCCCGGGCGAGGGCATCGAATTCGGGCGGTTCGGGGAAGGCCACGCCGGTGCCGAAGAAGACCTGCCGGTGATAGTCCCAGAAGGACAGCCCGGCCGGGTCGTGGGCGGCGATGCGCCGGACGCGCGGGCTCACCCCGAAGCTCACCTCCACGGCGTCGTCGAGCACCGGCGCGGTGTCCACGGCGCAGAAGGCGCAGCGATACGCTTCCCGCCGCACATTCCTCAGGCTGGCATTGGCACCCAGCACCCCGCCGCAGCTGGAGCACAGGATGTTCCAGGACATCTCGACGAGGCCGAGCCGGGCGGCGTGCAGCAGCGTGCCGATCACCGCCTCCTCGCCGAGCCCGCTCGAGGCCGCCAGCGCGAGCGGGTTGATGCGCGAGAGGTCCCGATCGGCGCCGCGCGCGATCAGATCCTGCAGCGCCCGCACCGCGCCGGGATCGCCCGCCTGCCGGAGGGCCTCGAAGAGGGGTTCGCCGTCCTGCCGCATGCCCGGGAAGATAGGGCGCCCCCGGCGGCCGGGCAGGCGCCGCCGCTACTGCGCCGCCACCGCCTCCGCCCGCAGGTCGCGGGGCACGAACACGCCCGCGTCGTCCGCCGTCATGGCGAGGCGGCGCTGGTGGAACGCCTCCAGGGTCGAGCGGTGGCCGATCGAGACCAGCGTCGTGCCGGGCAGCTCCTGGCGCAGCATCCGGTAGAGGGCCGCCTCGGTGGGCTCGTCGAGGGCGGCGGTCGCCTCGTCGAGGAACAGCCAGTCGGGCTTGGCGAGCAGCGCCCGCGCGATGGCGAGCCGCTGCTGCTCGCCGAGCGACAGGGTCTGCGCCCAGGGTGCATCCTCGTCGAGCCGGTCGACGAGGTGGGGGAGCCGCGCCGCGGTGAGCGCCGCGCGGATCGCCGCGTCGTCGTGGCGGCCGGTGGCGTCCGGGTAGGTCGCGGCCTCGCGCAGGGTCCCCATCGGCAGGTAGGGGCGCTGGGGCAGCAGCATCAGGCGGGCGCCCTCGGGCGTGCGCACGCTGCCCTCGCCGAAGGGCCAGATGCCCGCGAGCGCCCGGAACAGGGTCGACTTGCCCGAGCCCGACGGTCCGGTGACCAGCACGGTCTCGCCGGGCCGCAGGGCGAGGTCGGGCACGGCCGCGATGCGGCGCCCGTCCGGCAGGCCCAGCGCGAGGCCGCGCACCGCGAGCTCCGCCCCCGTCCCCGGCGCCACGGCGAGCCGGCTCTCCGCCCGCAGCGCCTGCGCCCGGTCCATCGCCGCGTCGAAACTGGTGAGCCGGTCGACCTGCGCCTTGTAGTCCGCCAGCGTGACGTAGAAGGTGATGAAGAACGACATCGTCTGCTCGACCCGCGCGAAGGCGCCGGCCGTTTGCGTCATCATCCCGAGTGCGATCTGCCCGGCGAAGTAGTAGGGCGCGACCAGCACGTAGGGGATGACCGCGTTGACCTGCTGGTAGCTGACCGTGAAGGCCGCGAGCTTCTTGCGGCGGTCGACGATGGCGTAGAAGTTGGCGATCAGCGCGCCGAAGCGCTCGCGGAGGCTCGCCCGCTCGGCGGGCCCGCCCGACAGGAGCGCGACCTGCTCGCCGTATTCGCGCAGGCGCGCCAGGGAGAAGCGGAAATCCGCCTCGCGCCGCTGCTGCTCGAAGTTGAGACGGATCAGCGGCCGCCCGATCAGGTGGGTGATCCAGGTGACGAGGCCGGAATAGATCAGCGCCCCCCAGACCAGGAAGCCCGGCACGTGCCAGTCGGTCCCCGGCACCGTGAAGGCCGAGGAGATGCCCCACAGGATCACCGAGAAGGAGATCAGGTTCGACACCGCCGAGATGAAGCTGATCGCCAGCGTCTGGGTGGTCTGGGTGAACTGGTCGATGTCGTCGGCGATGCGCTGGTCGGGGTTGTCGGCCCGGGCGCCGGCGAGCCCCATCCGATAGTGCACGTCGTCGCCGAGCCAGCGGTCCACGTAGTGGCGCGTCAGCCAGGCCCGCCAGCGGATCCGCAGGAACGACTGCACCACGTACTGGATGATCGCGCTCGCCACGTAGATCGCGGCCCAGAAGCAGAAGACCGAGAACAGCAGCGTCCAGAACGCCACCGGATCCTTGTTCTGGATCGCGTTGAACCAGTCGCGGTTGAAGTAGGAGAGCCGCACGTTGATCGCGACCTGCGCGAACTCGATGCCGATCACCAATGCGGCCATGCTCAGCGCGACCCAGCGCTCCTGCATCCGGAAGGTTCCGAACGGCCACAGGCGGATCTCGGTGTCCTCGCGCGTCACGTAGTACGGAACGGCGAGGCGCCAGATCTGCAGGAGGGCCTGCTTCATTCGCTGCATGCGTGTCTCCCGGGGCCGCGACGGCGGGCGGCTGGCCTTCATGTCGCCCGCGGGCCCGCCCCGCAAGAGGGAGGCCCGCGACCGATCCGCTCCCCCGGGCTCCTCGGCGGGCGCCCGCGCGGCCGCCACGGCCAGGATGCCCCGGCCTCGCCGCAATCGGGGGTGATGAACGCGCGGCGGCGGCCCGCCCCGCGGGCGCCGCCCCCTCACCCTGACGAAGCGGACACCATGTCGGCCCTCTCGATCCTGAACGTCGACGCCGTGCGGGCGGCGCCCCTCACGCGCGAGCCCTACGCCTACACCCTCGGCGAGGGCGTGCTGCGCCCCGAGGCCGTGGACGAGCTGCGGCGGGACTTCCCGGAGATCGCCAAGCCCGGCTACCTCACGGTCGACGAGGTGCAGCTCAAGGGCCGCTTCAAGGCGCTGATCGACGAACTGGAGAGCGACGCCTTCTCGGCCGTGATGAGCGAGAAGTTCGGCATCGATCTCGTCTCCTGCCCGCGCCTCACCACGATCATGAAGCGCTCGCAGCCGAAATACGGGGCGATCCACACCGACGGCCCCTCCAAGGTGATGACGCTCCTCGTCTACATGAACGACGCCTGGGAGGCGCCGGCCGGCGGGCGCCTGCGGGTGCTCTACGACGGGCAGAACTTCGAGCCCTACGCGGTCGAGGTGCCCCCCACCATGGGCACGATGTTCGCCTTCCTGCGCGCCGACAATTCCTGGCACGGCCACCGCCCCTTCGAGGGCGAGCGCCGGGTGATCCAGGTCGCCTGGGTGCGCGACGCGGCCGAGCTGGAGCGCAAGAAGAAGCGCAACCGCACGGCGCAGTTCCTGAAGGGCATCTTCGGGCGCTGAGGGCGCGGGCGGGGATCCGCGGCGGGGCGCGAGGGGGGAGACGAGGACGGTGACCAGGGGCCAGCGCGGCGGGAGGGCGTCGGGATTGACCGTGATCGTGTCGGGTGCGCTGCTCCTGACCACGGTCGCCCTGGGCGGCGCCGTGCTGGGCGCCGCGATGCTCGGGCCGGCCGCGGCGCAATCCGACCTCGAAGGCCCCGGCCCCGACGAGCCCGTGCTCTCGAAACCCTACCGCTCCTCCGTGCCGCAGTTCCGCCGGCCCTGGCGCGAGCCGAGCCGCGACCCCGCGCCGGCCCCCGTCCCGGCGGAGACGGCCCCGACCACTGCCGCGCCGGAGGCGGCCCCCGCCCCCACGCCCGCCGCGGCGGCCCCGCCGGCCCGGCCCGCGCGGGTGATCCCGCCGCCCGGCCGCGACACCGCCGCGGCGGCCCCGCCGCCGCCCCGCGAGCCGGAGGAGGCCGAGGAGGAGGAGACGCCCCTGCCGACCTTCGTGGGCGTCTGGGGACCGACCGCCGCCTCCTGCTCGGCGCGCCGCGCGCGGCGCCTCGGCTACCTGCGGGCGGTGATCCGCGATCACGGCGCCCAGGCCGGCCGGACCGCCTGCGCGTTCCGCGATACGCGGCGCGAGGGCCATTCCTGGACCATGGCGGCGACCTGCCGCAACGCCCGCCAGCGCTGGACCTCGCATGTCCGCCTCTCGGTGGACGGCAACCGCCTGACCTGGTCGAGCGAGCGCGGCGCCTCGGTCTACGTGCGCTGCGGCAAGATCTGAGACCCCTTCCACCGCGTCCGGCCGGGGAGCCGTCTTGACGGCACGCCTGCGGCGGTGATCGAAGGAGGGGATTCGCGAGATCCCCATGGCCCCGTCGCCGCACGCTCCCTCCACCGGTGGCCCCGCCCCGCGCGTCCGGGCGGCGGGGCGGCGGCCGGATGCGGGGACCCGCCCGTGACGGGCAGGCTCGTCGCGGTCGCCAACCAGAAGGGCGGCGTCGGCAAGACCACCACGGTCGTGATGCTCGCCGACGCGCTGGCGGCGAGCGGGTCGCGCGTCCTCGTGGTCGACCTCGACCCGCAGGCCTCCGCCTCCCTCTGCTTCGCGGGCGACGCGATCCTGGCCGGGCTGATCCGGGAGGGGCGCACCCTCGACCACTATCTCGGCCTGCGCGTCGTCGACCGGGACGGGGCCGCCCTGCCGGACTTCGTGCGGGAGGCGGTCAGCACCACGACGCATCTCGGCGAGCCCCTCCCCATCGCGCTGCTGCCCTCTGGGCCGGACCTGCGCGTGGTCGAGCGCGAGATCGTCTACGCGCTCACCCGCCGCCAGCTCTCGATGCACGCCATCGAGCACCGGCTCTGGGACCTGTTCCGCGAGGACCTCGCGCCCCTGCGCGAGACCTACGACGTCGTGCTGTTCGACTGCGCGCCGGGCATCTCGCCGCTCACCGAGGTGACGATCCGGGCCTGCGACCTCGTGATCGTCGCCTGCATCCCGGACTTCCTGTCCACCTACGGGCTGCGGGGCTTCCACCGGATGATCTGGGGCACGCCCGGCGGCGAGGAGGGCCTGCCGCCGCCGCGCCGCCTGCCGCACGTCCTCGTCACGCGCTTCCAGCAGGGCGTGCGCCAGCACCGGGAGACGCTGCGGATGCTGGACGAGGGGGCGGCGGCCGAGACCCCGGCCTTCCGTCTCTTCGCGACCCGCGTCCCGCAATCGGCGGCGCTGGCCGCCGCCCTGGCGCGGCGGGACACGACGTTCCACAACAAGTATCACGACAGCTATCACGACCTCGTCGGCGGGACGCTGGCGCCCCTGCTGGCCGAGGTGAAGGAGGTGCTGCATGGCGCTTGAGATCGACGGGCTCGCGATCCTGTGCGCGATCGCCGAGGCGCCCGAGGCCTTCCCGGCGATCCGCGCCGACGTGGCCAAGGCCGCCCGAATCCTCGCGACGAAGCAGCTCAAGGCCCGCGACATGACCCTGGAGGGCCTGCGGCAGATGCAGGCCGCCCTCGGGTCCCAGCCCCTCGCCCTCCTGGTCGAGGGACTCTCCGACGCGGAGGTCCGCGGCCTCGCGGCGCGTTTCGACCCCCACAATGCCGGGCTGCGGACGGCCGGGCCGGTCGCGCAGCGGCGGCGCTTCCTCGCGCTGGCGGCGGGGGAGCCCCCGGCGCCGGGGCCGCTCGGGGGGCCGGAGGCGGGAGATGCGGCCGGGAGTCCGGCGGCCGGGCTTCCGGGGGCCGGGATCCTCGACTCCGCCGCGATGGCCGCGGTGCCGCCCCGGCGGCGGCGGCCCGCGGCGCCGTGACGGGGCCGGCGGCGCCGCGCTGGCGCCCGACTTGCTAGGGCCGAGCTTGTCTCGCGCGAAGCGCGCCGGTCTCCGGCCACGCGGCGGGATCGGGAGGAGGAGAACGACGATGTGGAGAGCCACAATCCTGAGCGCGCTGATGGTGCTCTCGGCCCCGGCCTGCTGGGCGCAGGGCAGCGTCGGCGCGCCGGTCCCCACCGGCGTCCCGGCGACGGGGACGCGGGAACTCGGCAAGGCGGATCGCAAGGCGGCCTGCACCGCCGTCGCCGACCGCGAGGGGCTGCGCGGCCGGCGCCGGCAGCAATACCGGGCGGCCTGCCGCGGACGGCCGATCCCGCGCGGGTGAGGTCGGGCGCCGCCGCCCCGCCTCGCGGGGCGGCCGGGCGCGATCCGGCTTGTGTCGGCCGGCTTTCCGGACGATATCGGGAACGATGCCGGTCCATCAGTCAGCGCTCCCGCCCCCTCCTCTCGGACCCGCGGGCGGAACCCCCACGGCGTGACCGAGTCCTTCCCGTTCGTGACGGGCGCCATTCCGGGCTTCCTCGTGGGCGGCGGCGAGGCCGCCCGCATGATCCGCGCGCGCGACTGGTCGGATCACCCGCTCGGGCCGCCGCTGACCTGGCCGGAGGCGCTGCGCGCCGCCCTGAGCCTGGTGCTGAACTCGCCCGAATCGATGATCCTGGCCTGGGGGCCGGAGCTCCACTTCTTCTTCAACGACACCTACATCCCGCTCCTCGGGCCGCGGGCCGCCTGGGCCATGGGGGAGCGGTTCGACCGGGTCTGGGCCGACGGCTGGGCACAGGCCGAGCCGATCGTCGCGGCGGCCCTGGCGGGGCGGGCCGAGCGCTTCGTGGACCTGCCCTGGCGCCTCGACACCGACCGCGGGGCCGCGCAGACCTACTGGAGCTTCTCCTATTCCCGGGTGCTCGACGGCGAGGGCCGCGTCGCGGGCCTGTTCATCCTCACCAACGAGACCACCGAGCGGGTCGAGACCGAGCGGCGCCTGCGCGAGAGCGAGCGGCTCGCCCGGGAGAACGCCGAGCGCGTGCGGCTCGCCCTGACGGCGGGCGCGATCATCGGGACGTGGTTCTGGGACCTCCCCACCGACCGCTTCACGGTGGACGAGGCCTTCGCGCGCAATTTCGGCCTCGACCCCTCCCTCGGCCGCGTGGGCCTGAGCCTCGAGCAGGTCGTCGCCACCGTGCATCCCGACGACAAGCCGGGACTGACGGCGGCGATCGCCGACGCGATCCGGCGCGGGGGTGCCTACGCGCACCAGTACCGGGTGCGGCGCGCGGACGGGCACTACTACTGGCTGGAGGCGAACGGGCGCGTCGATCACGGGCCGGACGGCACGCCGCTGCGCTTCCCCGGCGTGCTGATCGACGTGGAGGAGCGCCGCGCCGTCGCGGCCGAGCGCGACCGCGCCGCCTCCCTGCTGCGCGAGACGGCGGACGAGTTCCAGACCCTCGCGGACAACATCCCGATCCTGTGCTGGATGGCCCGCGCGGACGGTCACGTCTACTGGTACAACCAGCGCTGGTACGACTATACCGGGACGAGCCCGGAGCACCCGGACGGATGGATCTCGCCGGCGCTGCACGACCCGCGGCTCCTGCCGGAGGTGACCGCGCGCTGGCGGCACTCGCTCGCCACGGGCGAGCCCTTCGACATGACCTTCCCGCTCAAGGGCCGTGACGGCCGCCTCCGGCCCTTCCTGACCCGGACCGTCCCGATCCGCGACGAGGGCGGGGCGATCACCCGCTGGTTCGGCTCCGGCACCGACGTCACCGACCTGCGGGCCGCCGAGGCCGCCCTGCGCCACCTGAACGAGACCCTGGAGGCGCAGGTCGCGGCGCGGACCGCCGAGCGGGACCAGATCTGGCAGGCCTCGACGGACCTGCTCTGCGTAGCGGGCCACGACGGCTCCTTCCTCAGCCTCAACCCGGCCTGGACCACGACGCTCGGCTGGAGCGAGGCCGAGCTGAGGGCCCGGCCCCTGCTCGACTTCGTGCATCCGGAGGATCGCGCCGAGACCGCCGCGGCGGCGGCGGCGCTGAGGCGCGGCGATCTGCTGATCGGCTTCGAGAACCGCTACCGGACGCGGGACGGGCGCTACCGCTGGTTCTCCTGGAACGCCGTACCGCGCGGCGGCCTCGTCTACGCCAGCGCGCGCGACGTCACCCAGGTCAGGGCGCAGGGGGAGGCCCTGGCCGAGGCCGAGGCGGCCCTGCGGCAGGCGCAGAAGATGGAGGCGGTGGGCCAACTCACCGGCGGCATCGCCCACGACTTCAACAACCTGCTCGCCGGGATCTCGGGCTCCCTCGAACTGATGGAGACCCGCATCGGCCAGGGCCGGATGGGGGACGTCGCGCGCTACATGACGGCCGCCCAGGGGGCCGCCCGGCGGGCCGCGGCGCTGACTCACCGGCTCCTCGCCTTCTCGCGGCGCCAGACCCTCGACCCGAAGCCGACCGACGTGAACGGCCTCGTCGCCGGCATGGAGGAGCTGATCAGCCGGACGGCCGGCCCGGCCGTCGCCCTCTCGGTCACGGCAGCGCCGGACCTCTGGCCGGCCCTGGTCGACCCGCCCCAGCTCGAGAACGCGCTCCTCAACCTCTGCATCAATGCCCGCGACGCGATGCCGGAGGGCGGCCGCATCCGCATCGAGACCGCCAACCTGCGCCTCCCCGCCGAGGCGGCGCGCGAGCAGGACCTGTCCCCGGGCGAGTACCTGTCCCTCACCGTGGCGGATACCGGCACCGGCATGTCGCCGGAGGTGGCCGCCAAGGCCTTCGATCCGTTCTTCACCACGAAGCCGCTGGGCGAGGGAACCGGGCTCGGCCTCTCGATGATCTACGGCTTCGCCCGGCAATCGGGCGGGGAGGTGCGGATCGCCTCGGTGCTCGGGGAGGGAACCCGCGTGCGCATCCTGCTGCCGCGCGGGCGGAGCGGGGCGGGCGAGTGCTGGTGGTCGACGACGAGCCGACCGTGCGGATGCTCGTCGCCGAGGTGCTGGAGGATCTGGGCTGCACGCCCGTCGAGGCCGCGGACGGGGCCGCGGGTCTCGCGGTCCTGCGGGCCGAGGGGCCGGTCGACCTCCTGATCACCGATATCGGCCTGCCGGGCGGGATGAGCGGGCGGCAGATGGCGGAGGCGGGGCGCGCGGAGCGCCCGGACCTGAAGGTCCTGTTCATCACCGGCTACGCCGAGACCACGGCTTCGGGCTCCGGCGCCCTGCCGGCCGGGATGGCGGTGCTCACGAAACCCTTCGCGGTCGAGGCGCTGCGGGCCCGGGTGCACGAGATGATCGCCCGCGGCGATCACCGGGCGGCGGAGACGGCCTCCTCGGTGGCGATCACCCGGCAGAACTCGTAGGCGAGCGTCGCGCAGTGGACCGCGTGGACCTGCGCGGCGGGGATCACGCCGCCCGCCCCGTCCGGCAGGTCGAGGCAGTCGCAGGCATCCCCCACCAGCGCGATGCGCCAGCCGAGATTCGCCCCCGTGCGGACGCTCGTCGACACGCACATGTCCGTGGTGAGGCCGAACACCACCAGGTCCGTCGCTCCGAGGCGCCGCAGCCGCAGGTCGAGATCGGTGCCGATGAAGGCCGAGTTGACGCTCTTGGCGACGACCGGCTCGCCGTCGCGGGGCTCGAACCCGTCGCGGAAGCGGTGCCCGGGCCGGCCGGGCCGCAGGGTCGAGTCCGGCTCTGCCGAATCGTGGCGCACGTGGATGATCGGCAGCCCCGCGTCGCGCCACGCGGCGAGGAGGCGCAATCCGTTGCGGTCGGCCTCCCGGTTCCAGCGGCCCGGCCAGGGCGGTGCGTCGAAAGCCCGCTGCATGTCGATGGGGATCAGCACGGAGGTGCGGGAGGACGTCGGGGTCATGCCGGGCTCCGCGGCGGATGAGGGGGCTGCCCGCCCGGGCCCGGCGCCGCCGCGTCGAGGGACCGCTCCGCACCCGTAGCGCGAACGGCAACACCCGGACAGGCCCCGGTGCCGGTCCCGCGCGAACGCGGTTCCGGACGGGCACGCGGCCCGGAGGGGTCAGCGGCCCGGAGGGGCCGGCGGCCTGGGAGGGCCGCCGTCAGGGTGCGTCGAGGAACGACATCTCGGGGCGGGAGCCGGCACCGGGCGCGTCCTGATCCACCTGGACGCGCAGGCTCGCCGCGATCAGGACCACGCTCGCCAGGATCGCCGCGATCCAGATCAGGATCGGCGTGAGATACGACGCCCTCGCATGGAAACATCTCAGGAACGCGCACCCGAGAACGAAGCTCAGGCCGGATATGATCGGCAACGATAGAAGGTGCATCGCCGCCTCCATCGCAGAGGATGCGCGACGATAGTCTGAGAGACGCGGCTTCGCATCCTCCATCTCGTGGATGACCTGCGCGGATCCGGCGACGGCGCGGCCCTCGGGGGCGCTTGTGGGGCGCCGCCCGGGCCGCTAACCCGGTCGCAGGACGCGATCGGGGAGGATGCGGCATGAGCACGGACGAGCTTCTGGTCTCAATCGAGGGCGGGATCGCGCGGGCGACCTTCAACCGGCCGCAGGCGCGCAACGCGCTGACCTTCGGCATGTACGAGGACCTCGCGGCCTTCTGCGAGCGCATCGGCGGCGACCCCTCGGTGCGGGTGCTGGTGGTGTCGGGGGCGGGCGGCAAGGCCTTCGCGGCGGGGACCGACATCGGTCAGTTCCGGGCCTTCTCGACCCCGCAGGATCCCCTCGACTACGAGCGCCGCATCGACCGGATCCTCTCCACCATCGAGACCTGCCGGGTGCCGACCATCGCGTCGATCGCGGGTGCCTGCACGGGCGGCGGGGCGGCGATCGCCGCCTGCTGCGACCTGCGCGTCGCCTCGGCGGAGTCCCGCATCGGCTTCCCGATCGCCCGGACGCTGGGCAATTGCCTGTCGCTGCCGAGCCTCGCCCGGCTGTCCGGCCTGATCGGTCCGTCGCGGGTCAAGGAGATGATCTTCACCGGGCGCCTCTACGAGGCCGAGGAGGCGCGACAGGCGGGCTACCTGCACGAGGTCGTCCCGGATGCCGAGGCGCTCGCGGCCCGCACGGAGGACCTCGCCCGCACCATCGCCGGCCAGGCCCCGCTCACCCTGCGGGCGACCAAGGAGGGCCTGCGCCGCATCCAGTCCCTCCCCCAGGAGGCGGGCGAGGACCTCGTGCTGATGTGCTACACGAGCGAGGATTTCCGGGAGGGCATCGAGGCCTTCCTCGGCAAGCGGGCCCCGAACTGGCAGGGCCGCTGAGGCGCGACATCCTGGTCCGGAGCGGCGGGCAGCGGGCTCAGTGCACCTTACAAAACTCCCGTTGCACCGGAGGCGCCACGGCGAGCGACGACGGTGATCGGGAGTTTTGTGAGAGACACTCAGTGCCCGCCCGAACCGTGCTCCGCCTTCTCGCCGCCGCCCTTGCCACCCTGGAGGGCGGCCACCGCACGCACATCGGCGCCGCGATGACAATCCGGCTCGCTCCGCTGCGCCCGGCAGGCATGCAGCCAAGCCCCCGTATCCTCGGGGCACCGCCCGAGCAGCCGGACGGCCTGATGCTTGAGGTCCGGCTTCTCGGCCTCCTTGGCCAAACTCTTCGCCTCCTCCGGCGCCTGCTCGACCAGACAGCTCCTCAGCCGCTGATCGAGTTCGAGAGTCTGCGCCTGCGGCAAGGCCGGGGCGGCAAGAAGGAGGACAGTGGCGAGAGCGATCCGCATGCGGCCGACTCTAGGCCGGGAGTCGTTACCGCATCCTGATCTCTGCCGATGATTTTTATGGAAGGGACGACCGGTCGTGAAGCGGCGGACAGAACCGCGCGACATTGCGGCAGACGCCCCGCGCGGCACCGCGCTCCGTCCCGTCCCGTCGACTGTCGATATATCTTGACTTTCGATATATCGAGAATAGAGTCGCGTCGGTCGGGATCGTCATGGCGACGGTCCGACGCGCCCGGCCGGGGGCGGCGGCCGAGGCTCCTCCATCGGAGACCCAGCCCATGCTCCGTCGCGTCGCACTCCCCTGCCTCGTCCTCCTGCTCACCGCCCCGTCACCCGTCTGGGCCCGCGGCGGCCTGCACGGCGACGGCGGCGGGCGAGGCGATCCGGGCGGTGCTCGGGCTCCGGCCTACGTCCTGGTCAGCGTGGCGTCGGCGACGGACGGTGCGAGCCTCAAGGCCGCGCTCGACCGCCTCACGGCCGGCCTGCCGGAGGTCTCGGGCCGTCTCGCCGCCGACGGCGCCCCCGAGACACTGGAGGGCACCAAGCCCGAGCGCGTCGTGATGCTGCGCTTCGACTCCCTCGAGCGGGCGCAGGCCTGGACGCGGTCGGACGCCTTCAGGGAGGCCGCGTCCGCCCTGCACCGGACCGCCACCGCCACGATCCAGATCCTCGCCGGCCTGCCCGGTGCAGGCGAGGCCGGGGGCCGCGGCGGGCACGGGCGGGTCCACTTCGACCAGAAGGCCTTCGAGCCGTTCGTGAAGAAGAACGACGCCACGCTGAGCCGGCTCAAGGGCATCTGCAGCGGCTGCTGACGACACCCGACCCCACTCCAACCCGAGAGCACACGATGATGATGAGACATGGACGCGGCGGCTTCGCCCGCCTCTTCAAGAGCAAGGACGGCCACGCGGAGCATCACCGCGGCAGCCGCCACCGCCACCACGGCGGCCCCCACGGCGGCCGCCACGGCGAGCGGCCCTTCGACTACGGGGGGCTGCGCCTCCTCGTCCTGTCGATGCTGGCCGAGGCGCCGCGGCACGGCTACGAACTGATCCGCGCCGTGGAGGAGCGGATGGGCGGGCGCTACAGCCCCAGCCCCGGCGTGATGTACCCGACCCTCTCCTGGCTGGAGGACATGGGCTACGCCCGGGTCGAGGCCCAGGAGGGCGGGCGCAAGCGCTACCACGTCACGCCGGAGGGCGAGGCGTTCCTCGACGCCAACCGCGCGGCGCTGGACGCGATGACGGCCCGGATGGGGCCGGAGGGCGGGCATCGCTCCGAGGTGCCGCCGCCGGTCCGACGGGCGATGGAGAACCTCAAGCTCGCCCTGCGCCTGCGCCTGCAGCGCGGCCCGGTGGACCCGGCCGCCGCCGAGGCGGTCGCGGCGGCCCTCGACGCCGCGGCCCAGGCGGTGGAGCGCAGCTGACGGGTCCCGGAACGCAGAAAGGCCGCCTCGCGGCGGCCTTTCCGGTCTTCGTTGCTGGAAGGCTGGACTTAGAAGTCCATGCCACCCATGCCGCCGCCGCCCGGCATGGCCGGGGCCGCGCTCTCCTTCTTGGGCGCATCGGCGACCATCGCCTCGGTCGTCACCAGCAGGCCGGCCACCGAGGCGGCGTCCTGCAGGGCGGTGCGCACGACCTTCGCCGGGTCGACGATGCCGGCCTGGATCAGGTCGACGTAGGTCTCGTTCTGGGCGTCGAAGCCGAAGGTCTGCGAGCTGTTCTCGGAGATCTTGCCGACCACGATCGAGCCCTCGACGCCGGCATTGGCGGCGATCTGGCGGATCGGGGCCTCAAGCGACTTCAGGACGATCTTGATGCCGGCCTGGACGTCGGCGTTGTCGCTCTTGAGGTCCTTGATGGCGTCGCGAGCCCGCAGGAGCGCGGTGCCGCCGCCCGGAACGATGCCCTCTTCCACGGCCGCGCGGGTCGCGTGGAGCGCGTCGTCCACGCGGTCCTTCTTCTCCTTGACCTCGACCTCGGTCGCGCCGCCGACCCGGATCACCGCCACGCCGCCGGCGAGCTTCGCCAGACGCTCCTGCAGCTTCTCTCGGTCGTAGTCCGAGGTCGTCTCCTCGATCTGCGCCTTGATCTGCGCCACACGGCCCTCGATGTCCGCCTTGTCGCCGGCGCCGTCGATGATCGTGGTGTTCTCCTTCTCGATCCGCACGCGCTTGGCCCGGCCGAGCATCGGCAGCGTCACGTTCTCGAGCTTGATGCCGAGATCCTCCGCGATCATCTGACCGGCGGTCAGGATCGCGATGTCCTCCAGCATCGCCTTGCGGCGGTCGCCGAAGCCCGGCGCCTTCACGGCCGCCACCTTCAGGCCGCCGCGCAGCTTGTTCACCACCAGGGTCGCCAGCGCCTCGCCCTCGATGTCCTCGGCCACGATCAGCAGCGGCTTGCCGGTCTGCACCACGGCCTCGAGCACCGGCAGCATCGCCTGCAGCGACGACAGCTTCTTCTCGTGGATCAGGATGTAGGGATCCTCGAGCTCGGCGATCATCTTCTCCGCATTCGTGATGAAGTACGGGGAGAGGTAGCCGCGGTCGAACTGCATGCCCTCGACGACGTCGAGCTCGGTCTCGGCGGTCTTGGCCTCCTCGACCGTGATCACGCCCTCGTTGCCGACCTTCTGCATCGCCTGCGCGATCATCGCGCCGATGTCCTTGTCGCCGTTCGACGAGATGGTGCCGACCTGGGCGATCTCCTCGGAGGCCGAGACCTTCTTGGAGCGGCCCTGGATGTCCTTCACCACGGCGGTGACCGCGAGGTCGATGCCGCGCTTGAGGTCCATCGGGTTCATGCCGGCGGCGACGTACTTGGCGCCTTCCTTGACGATGGCCTGGGCCAGCACCGTCGCGGTGGTGGTGCCGTCACCGGCGAGGTCGTTGGTCTTCGAGGCCACTTCGCGCACCATCTGGGCGCCCATGTTCTCGAAACGGTCGGAGAGTTCGATCTCTTTCGCGACCGTCACGCCGTCCTTGGTGATGCGGGGAGCGCCGAAGCTCTTCTCGATCACCACGTTGCGGCCCTTGGGGCCGAGCGTCACCTTCACCGCATCCGCCAGGATGTCGACGCCGCGCAGCATCTTCTCGCGGGCGTCGGAGGCGAAACGAACGTCTTTCGCTGCCATGTCGAACCTCTTCAGTAGGATCTGTCGATCAAGCGCGTCCTCCGCGCGGCGCCCTCGAGGGCGCGGCGGCGCTGGGGATCGCGGGGAGAACCGGGAGGGGCCTTACGCCACCACGCCCATGATGTCGGACTCCTTCATGATGAGGAGGTCCTGGCCGTCGATCTTGACCTCGGTGCCCGACCACTTGCCGAACAGCACCCGGTCGCCGGCCTTCACGTCGAGGGGATTCACCTTGCCGGACTCGTCGCGGGCGCCCGGGCCGACGGCGACGACCTCGCCCTCCTGCGGCTTCTCCTTGGCGGTGTCCGGGATGATGATGCCGCCCTTGGTCTTCTCCTCGCTCTCGATGCGACGGACGACCACGCGGTCGTGCAGCGGACGGAATTGCATGTGCTGCCCTCTTGCTTCCCACAAGGACTTGCGCTTGGTGCGGCGGCGCGGCGCCAGCGCGACTGTTAGCACTCCTGAACCATGAGTGCCAGAGCCGCGGCTGACCTATGCGGAGCCCGGACGAGAGTCAAGGCATTCTCCGCCGTCTCCCCGGCCCAGCAGGATGTTTCCCAGGATGATCACCCTCCACGGTCCCGACGGCCTCGTCGCCGAGGGCCAGGCCTGCGCGGCGCCGCCGCCCGACGGCGTCTGGCTCGATCTCGTCGATCCCGGCGAGACCGAGATCGCGCTGGCCGAGCAGGCGACCGGCCTCGACATCCCGACCCGGGCGGCACTCAGCGAGGTGGAGCGGTCGAGCCGGCTGCGGCGGCGGCGCGACGCCCTCTACCTCTCGACGCCGATGGTGTCCTTCCGGCCGGGGGACCTCGGCCTCGCGCCGCTCGGCTTCGTGCTCACCCGCGAGCGTCTGGTGACGATCCGCTTCCAGCCCCTCCCCGCCTTCGAGGCGGTGAAGCAGCGCCAGGCCGAGCACGACGGCCCGGGATCGAGCGTCGCGGTCCTCGCCGCGCTGATGGCGGAGCTCGTCGACGGCCTCGCCGACAGCCTGGAGACGATGAGCGACGCCCTCGACGCGCTCTCGACCCGGGTGTTCCACTTCGACGCCCAGGGCCAGGGATCGGCCCCCAAGTGCCGGGACCTCGCGCTTCGCAAGATCCTCGGTGAGATCGGGCGGCGCGGCAAGGCGCTGTCGAAGCTGCGCGCCTCGCTCCTCGGCCTCGACCGGATCGTCCCCTACGTGCTCGGCGAGGCGGAATCCTGGCTGGAGCCGGAGGACCGCTCCCACCTGGAGACCCTGCGCCTCGACATCACCTCGCTGGAGGAGTTCGAGACCCGCCTCTCCGAGACGGTGCAGTTCCTCCTCGACGCGGCGCTCGGCCTCATCAACATCGAGCAGAACAACACCTTCCGGGTGCTCACCGTGGTGTCCATCGTGGGCATCCCGCCGACGCTGGTCGCCTCGATGTATGGCATGAACTTCAAGCACATGCCGGAGCTGGACTGGGCCTGGGGCTACCCCTACGGGCTGACCGTGATCGCGCTGAGCGCCCTCCTGCCGGCCCTGTGGTTCAAGCTCAAGGGATGGTTCTAAGACAATCGTCGATGGGTTCGGCTTTCAACGCTGCCAAATAGCTGGTATTGCAACCGAATTCAATCCAAAACCTTTCCGTTGCTGTTATTCTGAATATGAATTTTTAAAAAATTTGCTCAATTGATAATTTTCTGACCGAACTATTTTGGGCGTTGATTTTATAATTTTGCTTTTCAAGTGCGAATTCGACTTCTAGAGAGATCTTCCAAATCAAATTCGTTGCACGACTGCAACAGGAATCGAGATTGATTGCGATATTCAGAATGGCGCTTGAAAAATCAGATTCGCCATGATGACCTGAGAAGAACCAATCAGGCCAAATTTTATGAAGATAATCCGCCTGCTCTTATACGCAGCCTCTCTCTGCTTAACGGCGTGCGGGACAACGGTTCCGCCGATCGAGACTGGTCCCGATCCCGCGGAAGCCAATGGTTTGTTCGTACAAACTATAAGTACCCACGTACATTGTGAATTGAGGCAGGCATTGTTCTACGCGTACGATGGATTGCGACCACATCAGGACGTCGAATGGTTGCGGGACTGGGCCGCAAAGATCACGTTGACAATCAACATTGATGAGAAGACGGGCCTTAGTCCCGGGCTCAGTCTGGTTAATTTCTTTCCCGGTTTTAAGAAGGCATTATCAAACGGAGAGATCATCGCGGGTGGCCGCACCCTCGAACTTGGTCTCGGGGGATCGCTCGCCTCGACAGCGACGCGGGAGCAGGAGATCACCTGGTTCGTCACGTTCACTGACCTGTTCGAGGAGCGCCGCCACGCTGGGGGATCCTGCGATAACGAGGGGAAGCTCTTCATCGACGGAGATCTCAAGATCAAGGAAGGCTTGTTTGCTGGAGTTTTCCCCGCGAGCCTGACTCGAAATATGTCGGACCCTTTTAAATCGGGCGGCAAGTTACAAGTCGTACAGCATCAGATTTCATTCTTGATCGAGGCATCGGGAAACGTCACGCCGGCGTGGCACTTCGTCGATGTTTCGGCCAATGCGGGTGGGCCTTTTCTAAGCTCATCCCGCAATCGTAAGGACACTTTGTTAATTACGATGGGGCCGACGCAACTGGCCGGAGACGGCCGTCCGCTCAAGCCGACACGTCGGGCTCTGCCCGATGAGCGACTCGCGCGAGTCGTCCCATCGGGTTCCGTGGAGGCTTCGCATGCCGCGAAGCAGATCGGCAACGCCGTGGGCGCCAGCCTGCTGGGCTTGAGATAGGAGACAGGGATGAAGCCGACGACACTGAAAGATGCCCTCGCCCGCGGTTGGGTTCCCCTCACGGATCAGGAGATCGGCCGCCTCAGGGCGGCCCGGCCCGGGGGGCAGGTCAACGAACTGGCACTCGGCGTCGACTGCAACGTCGCTCCCGAGGGCACGCCCTGCGGCGGATTCGGCGGTCCGCATTCGGCGTCGATCGCTTGCTTCTGTCACAACGGGCTCTGCACCTGCTTCAGGGACCCTGCCGTTCCGATCCCGTGACCCTCGGCCTCCGGGTCGACGGGCGCGGTCGCGGCGGACCGCCGCTGGCGGCGACGCCGCGCCGCGGCTACAGGACTGGGTTCATCGCGCTCCCGCCGCCAGCGCCGATCCCGCCAGGACCAGCGCCGCCCCCGCCGCGGTCGCGAGCCCCGGCACCTCGCCGAAGGCGAAGTAGCCGAGCGCGACCGCCCACAGGAGCGCGCTGTACTCGGTGACGGCGAGCCGCGCGGCCTCCGCGCCCGCGTAGGCCCGGCTCAGCACCAGGTGGCCCGCGACGCCGAGGAGCCCGACGGCCACCAGGACCGGCCAGTCGGACCCCGCCACCGGCACCCAGGTCCAGGCCGCCGGGGCGGCGAGCATCGCGGCGGGGCCGAGATTCTGGATCGCCACGATGACCACCACGGGATCGTGCCGGGCGCGCGCCCGCAGCAGCACCATCGAGAGGGCGTAGGTGAGGGCCGAGGCCAGCACCGCGGCGATGCCCCAGAGATCGCCGCCCGCCCCGACCCCGCCGACCTGTCCGGCCGCCACCACCGCCACGCCTGCGAGCCCGACGAGGAGCGCCGCCCAGACCCGCGGCCGCACCCGCTCGCGCAGCAGCAGGGCGGCGAAGAGCGCGATGAAGATCGGGCTGAGGAAGGACAGCGCCAGCGCCTCGGCCAGCGGCAGGCGGCCGAGCCCGGTGAAGAAGGTGAGCGCGGTCGCCACCACCAGGACGGCGCGCAGGCCGTTCGCCCGCCAGGTCGCCGCGGACGGCCAGCCCGGCCGGCGCCACGCCAGGACGGCCAGCATCGCGGCCGAGCCGACGGCGTAGCGCAGGAAGGCGATCTCCGGCACGGAGTAGCGGGCGGCGAGCCCCTTGATGGTCGCGTCCATCAGGGAGAGCAGCCCGATGCCGGCGACCGCGAGCAGCATCGCGCCGCCCGGCGCCGCGACGGCGCTTAAGGACATCTTCGCGACGCGCACCTAGATTGCCCTCCGGATCCACCCGCGGAAGCAGCCCGACATGGCGGTCATCGCAGCCTTCGTGATCAATGCGGGCCTCAACTTCGCGCTCGGGCTCCTCATCGCGCAGTTCCTCGGTCCGGCGGATTTCGGGCGGTTCGCGCTGGGCACGGCGGGGGCCGTGCTGCTGAACACGCTCCTGTTCGAGTGGCTGCGCCTGTCGGCGACGCGCTTCTACTCCGACCGGGTGCGCCGGCACGAGCCCTGGATCCGCCAGATGCTCAACCGCGGCTACGCGGCGGTGGCGCTCGGCCTCGCCGGGGCGGCCCTGCTCTGCCTCGGCGGCGGTCGCCTCGCGGCGGGCTTCCACGACGAGACCCGGCTCGCCGCCGCGGCCGCCGGGGCGGCGATCGGCATCGGCATCTTCGACGGCGCGGCGGCGCTCGCCCGGGCGCGGTTCGAGGGCGGCCTCTACTTCCGGCTGGTGCTGGTGAAGAACCTCATCGCCGCGGCCCTGATGACCGCCACCGCGTGGCTCCTCCCCTCCCCGCCGCTGGTCCTGTTCGCCGGGGGGCTGAGCCAGCTCCTCGCCGTCCTCGTGGTGCGGCGCGCACTGGCGGACCCGCCCCAGGCCCGGACGCGCGGGCGCGAGACCCTGCGGCTGTTCCTCGGCTACGGCCTGCCGCTCATCGCCGCGAACGCGATCTACCACCTGATGCCCTTCGCCAACCGGGCCGCCCTGGCGGCGACCGCCGGGTTCGCGGAATCCGGCTACTTCTCGCTCGCGGCCGATATCGGCGGGCGCATCTTCAGCACGCTCGGGGCCGCCCTCGACCTGCTGCTGTTCCAGCTCGCCGTGCAGGCCGAGGAGCATCACGGCGTGGAGGCCGGCGAGGCGCAGGTGGCGCGGAATGCCGCCGTGGTGGTGGCGCTGCTCCTGCCCTGCGCGGCCGGGTTCTGGCTCGTGGCGCCGGCGATCGAGGCGATCGTGGTGCCGGAGGCCTTTCGCGGCCATTTTGCCGGCTATACGGTGATCCTTCTGCCCGGCCTGTTCGCGGCCGCGCTGATGAACTTCGCCCTGAACCCGATCTTCCAGATCCGCCGCCGGACGCGGCCGGTCATCGCCGCGGCGCTGACCGGCGCGGGGGTCAACGGGCTCGCCGGGTTCGCGCTGGCGCCGGCGTTCGGCGGCCCCGGCATCGCGGCGGCGCAGTCCCTGGGACTGATCGCCGCCTGCCTGTTCCTGGCCTGGCGGGGCTTGGCGGGGGAGCGGCGCCTGACCCTGCCGCTGCGCGACATCGGGGCCTCGCTCGCCGCGGCCGGGCTGATGGTGGCCGCCGTTCTGCCGCTGCGGGCGTTGAGCCCCTGGGTTTCGCTCGGGGCGAGCGTCGCCACCGGCGCCCTGGTCTACGGGGCCGCCGTCTGGCTGTTCGACATCGCGGGTCTGCGGACGGCCGTGGCGCCGCGGCTGCGGCGGGCGGTGCCGGCGGAGTGAGTTGCACGCGGTCGCGCGCTGCGCGACACTGATGCTCTGCACGAGAGCGCCGCATGACTCGCGACGAGGCCGCCTTCGCCGTCCCTTCGCCCCTGCGCCCGCTGGTGGAGCGGATCGCACGGGAGATGGCGCCACGCGCCGTTTGGCTGTTCGGCAGCCACGCTCGGGGGGACGCGAGGCCGGACAGCGACTGGGACCCGCTCGTCGTCGTGTCGGACGATGCTCCGGACGCGTTGCTGGACCCCGCCGCTACGTGGGCGTTCCAGCGCCAGGGCGGCGTGCGCGCGGACATCCTCGTCACCCGACAATCCGACCTCACCGAAATATGGGGCGTTCCGAACACGCTCGGGTATGACCTCGCGCGGCACGGCCGGCTTCTCGATGTCGGCTGAAACCGTCATCGCCAGCTTGCTGCGGATCGCCGCAGCCGATCTCAGCGACGCCGGTCTGCTCGCTCCTACGGGATCGCGGAATGCCGCATATCTGTGCGCTCAAGCGGCCGAGAAGGTCGTCAAAGCCCTGTCGACCGCCGAGCAGGTTCACGCGGAACGCAGCATCTCGCATCTGATCGACCGAATGACGGACCTTCTGATGAGAACCCGTACAAGGTCAGGCTGCGCGAGATCGAGCACGTTTCCGTTTACGCCACGACCTACCGATACCCAACGGCGTCGGGCCGCGTTCCCTCCTCGCCTGACGCAGGAGCCATCACCGCCCTCATAGAGACGGTTGGCGCGTTGCTGTCCGACATGGCGACCTCATTCGGCGTCGATCTGGCTCCCGGCAGTCGGGTTCCCGCCCGCTCGCCCACGCCCCCGCGGGCATTCCGACCTCCGTGATCGTGCGACGCCCGGAGTGCGACCGCTTGCACCCAGCATGCCTTTTCCGCATTCCTTCCCGAACCGGCCGCTCAAGGCCGCCAGGGACGAAACACCCATGAGCGTGCACCAGCCCCGGACCGAGGCGGAGGCGGCCGAGATCGTCGCGGCGGCGGCGCGGCGCGGGGAGCGCCTGCGCCTCGTGGGCGGCGGCACACGGTCGGGCATCGGCCGGCCGGCCCAGGACGAGGCGACGCTCTCGGCGGCAGGCCTCACCGGCATCACGCTCTACGAGCCGGCCGAGCTGGTGATCCGGGCGCTCGCCGGGACGCCCCTCGCCGAGGTCGAGGCGCGGCTCGCCGCCGGGGGCCAGATGCTCCCCTTCGAGCCCATGGACCACCGCGCGCTCCTCGGCTCGGCGGGCGAGCCGACCATCGGGGCGGTGGCGGCCGGCAACATCTCCGGGCCGCGGCGGATCGCGGCGGGGGCGGCCCGCGACAGCCTGATCGGCGTGCGCTTCATCAACGGGCGCGGCGAGGCCGTGAAGTCCGGCGGCCGGGTGATGAAGAACGTCACCGGCCTCGACCTCGTGAAGCTGATGGCGGGCTCCTGGGGCACGCTGGGCTTCCTCACGGAGGTCACCTTCAAGGTCCTGCCGGTGCCGGAGCGCGCCGCGACCCTGGCGCTTCCCGGGCTCGACGACGCGCGGGCGGTGGAGGCGCTGAGCCTCGCCCTCGGCTCGCCCTACGAGATCACCGGCGCGGCGCACCGGCCCGCCGGGATCGGGGGGGCGCAGGCGCGGACCCTCCTGCGCATCGAGGGCTTCTCGGCGTCGGTGGAGTACCGCCTCGGCGAATTGCGGCGCCTGCTGCGCCGCTTCGGCGCGGCGGAGGAGCTGGCGGACGAGGCGGCCGCGGCCGAGTGGGCCGGCCTGCGCGATGTCGCGCCCTTCGCGGCGGCGGCCGGCGAGGGGGCGGTCTGGCGGATCTCCACCGCCCCGACCCGCGGCCCCTCCGTCACCGCCGCCATCGCGCGGGAGCGGCCGGCCGAGTGGTTCTACGACTGGGGCGGCGGCCTGATCTGGCTGCGCACGGACGCGTCCGGCGACGCGGGCGCCGCGGTGATCCGGGCCGCCGTCGCCGAGGCCGGCGGCCACGCGACCCTGGTGCGCGCGCCGGACGCCGTGCGGGCCTCCGTGCCGGTCTTCGAACCCCTCTCCGAGCCGCTGATGCGGCTCACGGCGGGCATCAAGGCCGCGCACGATCCCGCAGGGCTGTTCAACCCGGGACGGATGTACGCGGGGGTGTAGGGGAGCGCGACCTCTCGCAGAGGAAGACGGCGGACAGGTCCACCGCGGCGGATTTCGGCGATTGCGGGAAAAGACTTTTCCGTGAATCAGACTTGTCTCTGGACGAATAACGGGACTCGCTCCATTTTTATCGCGTCGATATCCGCGGCGCCATCGAGGGTCGGCAGTCTCTGGATCTGCACGCGGATCGCGCCGCTGTGAGGATTGGATGCCTATACCGAAGTTCCTATCTCCCGCGCCCATCGCCCTTGGGTCAGCGAACGCATCGGCCGCCCTCGGCGGGTCCGGCGCGGGACGGCAACGCAGGACGGCCTTCCGGATTGAGCGTCAGGAACAGGACAATTGGTGCTGGTCCGCGGTCGGCGTGAGCGTCGAGCGGTTCTACGACGCTGCCCGGACCCGATCGCAATGCGCGCTCGCTTGCACGGCCCTCGGTCGTCAGGATTGCTGTGGCGATGGGGCCGACGATCCCGGGAAATGCGACACGCCCTGGTACCTCGATCGGGTGCTCAAGATCACGGGCAACATCGAGGACATGACCGGCGCGGCACTGTCCTTCAACGAGGTACGGTCGCGCATCGATCAAGGCGCGGTGGTGGGATGCCGGATCGGCTGGCACGGCGGCGGCGGACATTTCGTCGTCGTGTTCGGGTATTTCACCCGGGACGGCCGCGACTACCTCGACATCGGAGACCCTTGGTGGATGGATAGGGAGGTGGCGTATGATGAATTCCCGTCCTTGTACCAGTCCGGGGGTGATTGGACTCACACCTACCTAACGAGAGCGTCCGGCGCCGGCGGAGCCGTCGCCACGGCCGAACAGGACGATCCGGACCTCCTGGGAGCGTGACCATGACCTTGATCCTGAGGCCCGCCCCACCCAAGGGCCGCGCCACTGTCACGCGGGCGCTGCGCGATCTCTGGACGCGCGATCCGGGCGGCGACGCGGTCGGTGGCACGCCCATCAATCTCGCAGAGCCGATCCCCGTCTACCGCCTCGGCCTCGACCAGATCGATGACGTCGGGTGTCTG
Organism: Methylobacterium sp. JK268; assembly: GCF_054052225.1. Lineage (NCBI taxonomy): Bacteria > Pseudomonadati > Pseudomonadota > Alphaproteobacteria > Hyphomicrobiales > Methylobacteriaceae > Methylobacterium > Methylobacterium sp. JK268. Next base: position 40,651 of record NZ_JBSVZN010000050.1, read on the forward strand.
AAGCAGGCCGCGCCGGTCGGCTGGCGCTACCTCCTGGAAGCCGGCCGAGCCCACGTCGCCGTGGCGGATGTCGGCGAGCGGGACGGAGAGACTCGGTTCGCCAGCCTGTCGCGGGGCGACGAGGCGCAGCGGCTGATGGAGGCCGCCGAACTGGCCGCGAGCTTGGCCGAAGCCAGTCCAGAGGACTACGAGATCCGCATCTTGGACGTGCCGGCGCTGCACGCCTCGGCGGTCTGGTTGTCCGGCGCCCGGGACGTCTTCATTCCCTACCTCGACGTGAAGCGCCGGCGCGGTGCGACGATCGAGGTTGCCGACGACTTCCTCGCCACGCTGGTCGCGCGGGCCGAGGTCATGCGGGACACCCTGGCACGATTGGCCCCGGGACCCTCCCTGCAGATGGGTGGCTGAGTTCGGTCCCGCCGCGCCCAGCGCGGAGAGGAGCGGGGCATGAACGCGCCGGAGGGCCGCACACCCTCCTCGACCGCCCCGCGGATGCGGCGACGACGGTGCCCCACGCGCCGTCGAATTGGTCTAGAACGAGGACGGCCCCTGAGAAGCCGCCCCGGCAAAGCCCGATCGAGGAACCGTCGTGCAGACCAATTTCGCCCCCGCGCAGCTCGCCGACCCGGCCATGGCGGCCTCGGAGAAGATCCTGCGGACCTGCGTCCATTGCGGCTTCTGCACCGCCACCTGCCCGACCTACCTGCTGCTCGGCGACGAGCTCGATTCCCCGCGCGGGCGCATCTACCTGATCAAGGACATGCTGGAGGGCGGGAAGCCCGCGGCTCCGGAGGTCGTCAAGCACGTCGACCGCTGCCTCTCCTGCCTGTCCTGCATGACGACCTGCCCGTCGGGGGTGCACTACATGCACCTCGTCGACCACGCCCGCGCCTATATCGAGGAGACCTACGCGCGCCCGGCGGCGGACCGCTGGCTGCGGTCGCTGCTCGCCGCGGTGCTGCCCTACCCGCACCGCTTCCGCCTCGCGCTCCTCGGCGCGACGCTCGGCCGGCCCTTCCGGGGCCTCGTCGCCCGCCTGCCCCGGATCGGCGCCCGCCTCGCCGCCATGCTCGACCTCGCGCCCGAGGCGCTGCCGGGCCGGTCCGCGGCCGACCGGCCGGGCACCTTCCCGCCCCCGGGTGCGCGGCGCGGACGCGTGGCGATGCTGCGCGGCTGCGCCCAGTCGGTGCTGCGGCCGGACTTCAACGAAGCGGCGATCCGCCTCCTCAACCGTCACGGGATCGAGGTGGTGCAGGCGAAGGGCGAGGGCTGCTGCGGCGCGCTCACCCACCACATGGGGCGCGAGGACTCGTCCCACGCGCTGGCCAAGCGCACGATCGACGCCTGGATCGCCGAGATGGACGGGCCGGGCCTCGACGCGATCGTGGTCACCGCCTCGGGCTGCGGCACCACGATCAAGGATTACGGCTTCATGTTCCGGGACGACCCGGCCTATGCCGAGAAGGCCCGGCGCGTCTCCGCCATCGCCAAGGACGTGACGGAATACGTGACGCAGCTCGGCCTGGGGGAGCCCGTCATCGAGACCGACCTCGTGGTCGCCTACCACTCGGCCTGCTCGATGCAGCACGGCCAGGGCATCCGCACCGAGCCGAAGGCGCTGCTCAAGCGGGCGGGCTTCACCGTCAAGGACGTGCCGGAGGGCCACATCTGCTGCGGCTCGGCGGGCACCTACAACATCCTGCAGCCGGAACTCGCCGGCGCGCTGCGCGCCCGCAAGGTCGCCAACATCGAGCGGGTGAGCCCGGACTTGATCGCCACCGGCAATATCGGCTGCGCGACGCAGATCGGGAAGGGCACCACGATCCCGATCGTGCACACGGTCGAACTCCTCGACTGGGCGACCGGCGGCCCGCGCCCGATCGCCCTCGACCGCCTGCCCGACCGGGCGCCGGTGGCGGTCGCCGCGGAGTGAGACGAATTCCGGAAGGTGCTGTCCGGAATTCGTCTCACGAGCCCGCGCGGCGTCTGAGCGAAGCCGATGTCCGCATCGCGAAGCGATTGGTCGGACATCGAACGAGGCTCAGCCCCGGGGCTGGCCGATCGCGTCGAGGAGGTCGGTGAACCACGGGGTGGTCGGGTCGAACGGCTTGGCGCCCCGGATGCGCGGGAACTCGATCGCCCGCAGGCGCCCGTCCCGCTCCTCGTCGTGGCCGATCACCCCGGAGACGCCCGCGAGCGCGCTCTCGACCGCGAGGTCGGCCATGCCCTGGATCAGCCGCAGGTCCTCGGCGTTTGGCGCCGCCGAGCGCGCGAAGTGACCCGACTTCTGGACCAGGGTCTTCTCGACGCCGAGCCGCGGGCCGAAGCGCTCGGCGAACCACGCCCCGACATTCACCGTGTCGATCTTCACGTGGCCGAAGGCGTCGCGGCCGAGCGTCTCGCCCCGCCCCTCGATCTCGGCCACGATCGTGTCGAGCCCCGCGCCCTCGCTGAGGAAGATCGTCACGCAATCCTTCTCGGCGAGCCGCGCCCGCAGGCGCGCGGCCTCGCGGTCGAGGTCGATCGGGGCCTCGGGCACGTAGACCGCGTCGATGTCCTTGTGGGCCGCGGCGAGGTTGAACTCCGGCAGGAAGGGCTGGCGGGCGAGGCGCTCCCGGTAGGCCCGGGCGGTGGCGGCGGTGAGCCAGCCGCAATTGCGCCCCATGACCTCGTGGACGAGGAGCATCTTCGGGTTGGCGCTCTGCTCGTTGACGATGTTCTCGAAGAAGACCGCCCCCTGCTCGGCGGCGCTGAGGGCCCCGAGGGTCTGGCGGATCGGCACCACGTCGTTGTCGATGGTCTTCGGCAGCCCCACCACGGTGAGCCGGTAGCCGTTGCGCTCCAGGTAGGCGGCGAGGTCGGCCGCGGTGGTGTTGGTGTCGTCGCCCCCGATCGTGTGCAGGATGGTGACGCCGTCGCGGGCGAGCTGCTCGGCCGCGACCTTGAGCGGATCCTCGCCCTCGCGCACGAGGCCGCGCTTCACGCAATCCTTGACGTTGGTGAGCTTCACGCGGCTGTTGCCGAGCGGCGAGCCGCCGTGGCGCAGCAGCGCGCCGGCCTGCGCCCGCACGGCCGGCGTCACGGCCAGGCTCTCGCCCTTGAGCAGGCCGTAATAGCCGCTGCGGTAGCCGATGATCGCGATCTCGGGGGCGAGGTCGGTGTAGCGGCCGATCAGCCCGCCGACCGCGGCCGAGAGGCAGGGCGCGAGGCCCCCGGCGGTCAGCATGGCGACCTTGGGCGTGGTCATGGCACGGCTCCGCGTCTCGTTGCGCCGGGACCCGGATACTGACCCTGGGGACGCGTCCCGCCAAGCCCTCGAATCAGGCTCCGGCACTCATGCGGTTTCCGATCGATCGCTTCGCGATGCGGAAACCGGCTTCGCTCAAGCGCCGCGCGGGCTGGTGATGCGGTTTCCGAACGGATCGTCCGGAAACCGCATCACTCCTTGCTCATGTCCGGGGCTTCCGGGTTCTTCATGCCGACCACGTGGTAGCCCGCATCCACGTGCAGGATCTCGCCGGTCATGCCCCGCGACATGTCGGAGACGAGGTAGGCGGCGGTCTCGCCCACCTCCTCGATGGTCACGGTCCGGCGCAGCGGCGCGTTGTACTCGTTCCACTTCAGGATGTAGCGGAAATCGCCGATGCCGGAGGCCGCCAGCGTCTTGATCGGGCCGGCCGAGATCGCGTTGACGCGGATCTTCGAGGGCCCGAGATCCGCCGCGAGGTAGCGCACGGAGGCCTCCAGCGCGGCCTTGGCGACGCCCATCACGTTGTAATGGGGCATCCACTTCTCGGCGCCGTAATAGGTCAGGGTCAGCAGCGAGCCGCCCTGCGGCATCAGCTTCTCGGCCCGCTGGGCAATCGCCGTGAACGAGTAGCAGGAGATCAGCAGCGACTTGGTGAAGTTCGCCTCGCTGGTCTCGACGTAGCGGCCCGTCAGCTCGTCCTTGTCCGAGAAGGCGATGCAATGGACCACGAAATCAAGGGTGCCGCCGAAATGCCGGCCCGCCTCCTCGAACACCGCGTCGATGGAGGCCGGATCGGTGACGTCGCAATGGCCCACCACCGCCGCGTCGAGTTCCTTGGCGAGCGGCTCGACGCGCTTCTTCAGCGCCTCGCCCTGGTAGGTGAAGGCGAGGTCGGCGCCGTGCTGCCGCGCGCTCCTGGCGATGCCCCAGGCGATGGAGCGGTTGTTGGCCACCCCGAGCACGAGGCCCCGCTTGCCGGCGAGCAGGCCGGGCTTGGCGCCGGGAGCCTGCTCGTAGTCCTGGACCTCAGCCCGGTTCGAATCCGCCATGGTTCACCAACGCATGCTGCCGCGGGAGCGCCCGCCGGGCCGTGACGCGCGAGGCTGCGACCTCCGCCCGGCATCCTTAGCCGACGCCCGCGGGCGACGGAAGACCGTGCGGGCGTCCGGCCGCCGTCCCGGACGGATCCGGGTCCGGCTCATCCGTTCAGACGAATTGCCGCTCCGGGGGCCGTCCGGTAAATCTTTCGTCAACACAGCCGCCGCGACCGGGCCGCCGGGGACCGGTTCCGGCCCCGCGGCGTTGGTCGCTCAACAAAGACGACAAAGGAGGAACCGCGCCATGAGCGGCTACTGGTTCTGCGAGACGCCGCAGGGTGAGTTCCGCATCGCGATGACCCGCTGGGCGGGGCGGGATCGGGTGGTCCTGTTCTACGAGCGCGAGCCGCTCGGCTGCTACGACAGCGCCGAGGTCGCCCTCGACCATCTCGTGCACGGACAGACCTACACGCCGTCCTCCGGCCTCGACCTGCGCCATCTCGCCCTCCCGACGACCCTGTCGGACTGGGTCTTCGCGGCGGATGGGCGCGCCTGAGCGCGGATGGGCGCGCCCAAGCGCGCCCCAGGCGGGCGCCTCAGCGCCCGGTCGAGCGCACCAGCCGGGTGATCGCGAGCGGCGGGCGGCCGGACTTCTCGGCGATCTCGCGGTCCTGCTCCTCGATGATCTGGCGGGCCGGCTCGTCGCCGTCGAGGCCGTTCAGGGCGGAGCGGGGCACGCGGCGGTTCGAGCGGCGCGAGCCGTCCTCGTAGTAGACGTCGAACATGACGAAGCCAGTGTCCTGCGGCTTCGGCTTCTGCTTGGAACGCAACATCGGTCGATCTCTCGTGGTGGGGCCGACGGTCGCGGCTTCGCGCCCGCGAGGCGCGCGTCCGGACCGGCCGGGTCTGGCGCGCGAGTCCCTCGCCGCCGGAGCATCTCTGGGGAGGGCGCCCGGCCGGGGCCGAGGCCGAAGGCGGTCGCCATCACCCTCTACATGGCGCGGAAGGGCCGCGAAGCCCAGCGGAAAGGGGGCGCGACAGGGTTGCGCGGGGCTCGCGCCTGGCCGCGAATGTCACCGGCCTGCAACACGTGTTGCGGCTCCACACGATTCGGTGGCCTTGCGCCGGCCGCGTTAACCTCTTCGCAATTCCTTGCTGGCCCGGGGCGCCGCCCGCACCTATGACTCGGTGACTCCCGAACCCGCCCGGAATCGTTGAACCGCTGCCGATGTCGGAAACCGAAACCTTCCTCCCCTCCCCCTTCGCCGACCAGGAGGCCAGCGACCAGGACGCCAAGCGCGTTGCGCTGACCTACGTCTCCGAGGCCTTCGCCGAGGGCTGCCTCGACGGGATCGACGGCGACTGCATGGCCCAGGCGGCCCTGTTCGCGGCCTTCAAGGAACTGGTGCAGACCTACGGCGAGGAGGCGACCGCCCGCTTCGCCGAGGGCTTCCCGCAGCGGATCCGCAGCGGCGCCTACACGGTCTACCCGCCGCGCCACCACTGAGGCAGCCATGAGCCTCGCCTCCGTGCGGGTCTTCCTGGCCGCGCGCGCCCCCGACCTGCAGGTCATCGAGACGCAGGCGAGTTCCGCGACCGTCGCGCTCGCTGCCGAGGCCCACGGTGTCGCACCCGGGCAGATCGCCAAGACGCTCGCCCTGCGGGTGGGCGAGCGCGTGCTGCTCGTCGTCACCCGCGGCGACGCGCGGCTCGACAACCGCAAGCTCAAGGACGCGTTCGGCGGACGCTGCCGCATGCTCGACGGCGAGGAGACCGAGCGGGTGACGAGCCACCCGGTCGGCGGCGTCTGCCCGTTCGGCCTGCCCGATCCGCTGCCGGTCTATTGCGACGTGTCGCTGCGCGCCTTCGCGGAGGTGATCCCGGCCGCCGGCTCGACCCACAGCGCCGTGCGCCTGCCGCCGGAGCGGATGGCGGACCTCGTCGGGGCGGAGTGGGTGGATGTCTGCCAGGCTGCGGAGGGCTAATAAGCCCTCGGTTCGATCAAAGCGGTGGGCGTATCACCGAGCCCGCACGACGGAGCTTCGCTCTGCACGCCTGACCGAAGCCGGTTTTTCTTATTGCGAAGCAATCAACGAAAAACCCTATGCGTTCAATGCTTGATGCTTGCGCTTCAAGTCTGGCGCGGGATCCCCTCTCCCGAGTGGGAGAGGGGTAGGGGTGAGGGACGGACGCTTCAGCAAGAAGGCGGGACTGTGCCGCTGGCAGTTCAACGGTTCAGACTTCTTGCTGAACCCGGGCCACGCTCACCCCTGCCCGTCTCCCACCCGGGCTAATTCATTCACACTTCGCCGGATGAGGCGCGGGTTTCTCCTCTCCCCGCGCGCGGGGAGAGGGCTGCGTCCCCCTTGTCGGGGACGCAGCGAGCCCGAAGGGCGAGGGTGAGCGACTGTCTGGGGTGTCAAGTCTGGGCGGCGAGTTGGGCGCGGACATCACGGGCCTTGGCGTTGAGGCGCACGAGCAGCTTGTGGGCGAGAGCGATGCGGATGACCTTTGGGGGCTTTCCGGCTTGGCGCAACCGTTGGTCGAAGGCGATGAAGTCGGGATCGAAGCGCCGCACGCAGCTGGTGACCACGAACAGGATGGCGCGCACGTCGGCCCGTCCGCCGCGCACGGGGCGTCGGCCGCTGCTCTGGCCGCTGTCGCGGGCGATGGGTGCCAAGCCGGCCAGCTTGGCGATGGCTTTGCCCGAGAGGGTGCCGATCTCCGGCAGGTCGGCCATCAGGCGGGCGATCGTGCGGTCGGCCACGCCCTTGATCGTGCGGAAGGTCGCATCGAGGGCAACCCAGAGCGGATCGGCCTTGAGCTGGGCGGTGATCGCCTCCTCCAACGCGGCGATCTGGCGGTTGATCAGCTCGACCATCTCGGCGACCGAGGTGCGCACCTGCGGCTCGGTGACGAGGCGGCCCTGGTTGGTCTGGACGGTGCGCGCCTCGACCAGTTGATGCAGGCGCGTGACCAGGGCGCTGAGCCGCTCCTGAGCCGGGCTGGCCGGCGGCCGGGGTTTGATCCGGCGCACCTCGGCGAAGCGCGCGATGACGCCGGCATCGATCTGGTCGGTCTTCTCGAGGATGCCCATGGCCTCGGCGAAGCGCCGCACCTGGCGGGGGTTGAGGAGGGCGCAGGGCAGGCCGTCCGCCCAGAGCAGGCGGAAGGGCTGCTGTTCGTAGCCGCCGGTGGCCTCCAGGGCGACGAGGGTGACGTGGTTGTCCCGGCAGAAGCGGGCGAGCGT
>NZ_JBSVZN010000051.1:0-38607 GCF_054052225.1 Methylobacterium sp. JK268
TAGAGCATTTATCGTTCAGGTAGAAATGGCTTCGCTTGGCTGGACGTGGTCCCGCTCCTATGTGGATGTTACCTGGTGGAGATCAATCCTCAGGTGCACGAGGAGGAACCGTGCCTGCCGCCCTGTCCGTCGATCTTCGTCGTCGCGTCGTTGCTGCTCTGGAGCAGGGCTTGTCCTGCTCGCAAGTCGCCGAGCGGTTCGGCGTCAGCCCAGCCAGTGCCAGCCGGTGGCGCACCCAGTTGAGCTGCGACGGTTCGCTAGCAGCTGCCCCCATGGGCGGGGACCGTCGCTCGGCTGATCTCGAAGAGCACGCCTCGGTTCTGCTCGACCAGGTCGCGCGGACGCCCGACCTGACGCTGGCCGAGTTGAAGGGTCGTCTGTCCCGGCGCGGGGTCAAGACCTCGCTCAGCGCGATCGCGCGCCTGCTCACGCGGCACGGCCTGACATATAAAAAAAGACAGCGCATGCCGCCGAGCAGCAACTCCCAGACGTGAAGGAAGTCCGCGAGGCGTGGTTTGAGGACCAGCTCGACCTGGATCCGGAGCGGCTGGTGTTCGTGGACGAGACCGGGGTCAACACCAAGATGGCGCGTTTGCGCGGGCGAGCGCCCTGCGGCGAACGATGCCGGATGGCGACCCCGCACGGGCATTGGGCGAGCACGACGCTGGTGCTGGGCTTGCGCAGCGATGGGCTGGTCGCCCCGCATCTGCGCCGCGGCGCGATGACCGGTGCCGCATTCCTGGCCTACGTGAAGGAGGAGTTGGCGCCGAGCCTGCGCCCGGGCGACACGGTGATCCTCGACAACCTGTCGGCCCACAAGGTGGAGGGGGTGCGCGAGGCAGTCGCGGAGGTGGGAGCGCGGATCCTGTATGTCCCCGCCTACTCGCCAGACTTCAACCCGATCGAACAGGTGTTTGCCAAGATCAAGGCGCTGCTGCGCAAGGCGGCAGCGCGCAGCGAGGAGGCTCTGTATCGGGCCGTCCAGCGCATCCTGCGCTGCTTCAAGCCACGGGAGTGCGGCCGCATCATCGCTGCGTCGGGCTACGATGCCGACTGAGCCGCAAGCCAAGCTATTTCTAACTGAACGGCAAACGCTCTAGTGTCCGAACAGGACGATCTCGTCCCGCACGCGCCGCAGCCACTCCTCGGCCGCCTCGGCGCGCTCGACCGCCTTGCGCAGCTTCTCCTCGGCGATCCGGATCTGGGCGCTGGCCCGCTGCTGCATGTCCTTGACGTAGGCCTCGGCCCGGGTCGCGATCTCGCGGTTGCGCCCCTCGAAATGGTCCTGCGCCTGCTGAACCTCCTGGCGGAGGATGCCGAGCCGGTCCTCGTACTCGGCCGCCTGCTTGGCGAGCTGGGCCTCCTGCTGCTTGATGAGCTCGCGGGCGGCCTTCAGCGAACTGACGATGCTGAAGCCGAGGTCGTTCAGCTGGAGTTCCGCCCGCGCCTCCGCGTCCTTGCGGTTGGTGTTGGCGCCCGCGGCGGGCATGGGCAGCGGGGCCTCGGCCTCCGCCGGGACGGCGCGGCGCGCCTCCTGCGGCTCGGCGGCGACGGGCGCCCACGCGGTGTTCAGAGCAGCGGCCATGACACGGTCTCCCTCACGCCTGTTCCGATCCGTCATCGCCGGAGGCGCCGCGCGCGGTCGCCTCCGTCCGGGCCGTCCGGGCGGGCGGGCCCGTGCGCCGCACGACCCGCTCGACCGCCGCCGCGATGTGCCGCAGCCACTGCTCGGCCGCCGCCGCCCGGGCCTCCGCCACCTCCGCCCGGGCCTCCGCCATCCTGACGCGGGCCTCCGCGTCCTGGCGGATCTCCGTCAGGCGGCCCTCGGCGGCGGTGGCGCGCGCCTCCGCCCGGCCGAGCCGCTCCCGCAGATCCTCGCCGCCCGGCGAGGGCGGCCCCCGCCTCGGCCGCGGCGCGGCGGGCGCCGCGGCGCCGATGCCGGCCAGGAACGAGAGCACCCCGCTCCACCCGGTCCCGGGCAGCCGGCCGAGGCCGGCCCGTTCGGCCCATCCCGCGGGACCCGCCGGGGTCGGGGTGCCGAGGCGGAGTTCCGCCGCCGCGAGCTGCCGACCGACCGCGGACCACGCCTCTTCCCGATCCCCCCGCATCGGCGTCATCCCTCGCCCTCGCCCCGGCGTCTGCGCGCCGCGTCACGCCATGGCGACCGCCCGCGGCGCCGGCGCCTCGCTCTCGCCGCGGGGCGCCAGCCGCTGGGCCGCGGCCCGGATGCGGGTCAGCCACTGCTCGGCCGTCTCCGCCCGCGCCTCGGCGGCCCGGACCTTCAGGGCGGCGCGGGCCTCGACCTCGGCCTCGCGGGCCTCCAGCAGCCGCACCCGCTCCTGAAGCTGCGCGTTGCGGGCCTCGACCTTCCCGACATGCTGCCGGGCCTGGAAGAGCTCGTCGGAGAGTTCCTTGATCAGGTCGCCCTGGACCCGCTCCTTCTCCCGCAGCAGCGCGTGCTCGCCGATGAGCGAGCCGGCCTGCTCGATCGCGTCGAGCGTGTCGGTCCAGTCGCCGCTCTCGGCCGCCTCGCCCTCGGGGCGCACCGCTTCCGCGGCCTGCGTCAGGGCGTGGGCGCCGCGGATGGTCACGATCCGCCTGTTGATCTCCTGGACCTTCTTGTCGATCTCGGCCCAGTGGGTGTCCGGATTGGCGTGCATGATCGTCCTCGCGGAAAGGTGTCGGGATGCGGATGGCGCCGCCTCAGGGCGCGCTGCGCCGCTCGATGATCTGGCGCTGCGCGGCGCCGTGGATGCGCTTGAGCCACTTCTCGGCGGTGTCGGCCCGGATCTCGGCGATCCGCGCCCGCTCCTCGGCCGCCTGCAGCTGGGCCCGCGCCTCCGCCTGGAGGCGCTGCACCCGCTGCTCGCTCTCGGCCCGGATGTCCTGCGTGCGGGCGTCGGCCCGCGCCCGGATCTCCTGCAGGCGCTGCTCGGTCTGCCCCTGGATCGCCTGCTCGCGCAGCCCCGCGTTGCGCAGGTCCTCGGTCAGGCGGGCCACCTCCCGGCGCAGCTCCGCGACCAAGTGCTTGAGCAGCGTCGTCTGATCTTCCGAGCGATGCGACTTCTCGCTCGCCAGTTCGCCCAGCGTCTCGATCATGTCGAGCGTGTCCGTCCAGTCCGCGCGATCCGACGGGGGATCGGCCTCCTGGTCCCGCCCGGCATGGGCGGCGAGGGACGGCCTCAGCGCGTGGACCTCGGCCACGGGCTTGAGACCGAGCTGTGAGATACTCGCGTTGACCTGCTCGAGAATGTCGGTCCACGGAACCCGAGACGCTTCGGCCATCACCCGCACCTCTCCCCCAAGACCCTTCCTGGCTCGGTCAACAGAAATGGGTTTTTATGGTTAAAGAATAGTTAATCTACTCACCGGTGCCGGATTCGGGCCGGTGCGGGCAGCGGCGGCTGACGCTGAGAGACTGATATAACATTTCTTAGGTTGGCCGAGCCGGCAGCCTCTTCGCGGTCTCGACTTGATCATTCCGGCTGCAATCGATCGTAGAAGTGAGGGTGACCGGCATCAGAGGCTCGCAGGTGCCCCCAAGTCCGCCGACGGAATGGTCCCGTTCTGTTTCGGTCATGGCTGGAACTTACGAAGAGATAAGGAGGTTTGCGAGAATATTGGTCGAGCGCGCCCGCTCGGAATCCCGGCCCGGCCCGGCGGCCTAATCCGTTTGGCCGAGTGGATCGGGCCTTCGGGGAGCGGGTCGACCCGGCCGGCGCGCCGCGGCGGCCTCGCCGGGCCGGGCCGGGCGCTCACGCGCCCGCGAGCCCCCGGTACCACGCAGCGTAGGGCGTGCCGGCGACCATGCGCCGGTTGAGGTCCGGCGCGCCGTCCTCCCAGTAGGGCGGACCGCGCTCGCCGAGGGCGCGCTTGGCGCGGTCGACGGCGGCGCGGGCCGCGGCCAGGGCGGCGGGGTCGGCCGCGGCCTTCGCCTGCTTAACGGTCCGGCGGGCGGCCATGAGGTCGCCCACCAGCGCCCGGCGGCGCTCTTCCGGCAGCGCGGGATCGGCCCTCCGCCAGAGGCGCCCCCGGACCACGAGGTAGCGGCCGTCCGGCGTGACCGGATGGGACGGGTGCGTCCCCTCGCGCGCGCCGCCCGCGCTCCGGCCGCGCTCGGTCCTCGCCTGGCTGGGGTCGCGCTGCGTCGCGGTCATGCGGTCTCGTCCGTCGCGTCCGGCAACGCGCCGCCCGGGCGCGGGTTCGGCCCGCCGCGCCCCCTACCGGATCCCCGCCCGCATGAAGGATTGCACGAAGAGCCGCTGGAACAGCAGGAACGCGACCAGCAGCGGCGCCGCCGTGAGCAGGGTGGCGGCGCTGATCACCGACCAGTCGATGCCCTGGTCGGTGGAGGCGAAGACGGGCCACGCCCCGAACGCGGTGCGCCTCGCGCTGGCGGCGCCACCCCTCGGCGACCTCGCCCGCGCGCTGCGGGACCTGCGCCGCCTCGCCCTGCAGGGCGAGGAGGTCGGCGACTGAGGCGCGCGCTCGTGGTCCGGAACAGGACGGTCCGACGGTTGCCGGCCGCCACGGTGGTGTCGAGGATGGAGCCCGGATCGCCCCCGCACCCTCCCGGGATCGCGCCGGTGCGGCCGCCCTGAACGGCGAGGGCCGCCCGCGCGTCGAGGATGGGGCTCAGGCGGCCAGCGGGCTGGCCGTGCGGGCCGACTGCTCGATCCGGGGCGGCCGGCCCGTGCGGACGATCAGGGTCGCGCCCTTGGGCACCACCCGCCAATCCTCCCGGCACCCGTCGATCGGCTCGGAGACGACCAGCACCCCGCTCCCCGTCTCGCGCCAGTAGAGACTCGGCGGGGCGCCGTCGCAAGCCCAGCGGAAGGCGGTCAGGCCCTCGCCGTCGCTGAGCACCGCGGTGAGGCGAAGGGGCTCGTCGATGCCGGCCGCGCGCATCAGGTCGCGAACCATGGACACCGTGCGCGCCATGGCGCCGGCCGGGTCCTGTTCGAGCCCGTTCGCCACCGCGAGCAGGAACAGCGCCTCGGAATCCGTCGAGCCGGCGCGGGAATCGTAGAGCGCGTCCGGGATCAGCGCCTCCAGCCGCCGCTTGATCCGGGCGTAGCCCCCGATCTGGCCGTTATGCATGAACAGCAGCCGACCATGCGCGAAGGGGTGGCAGTTCGCCCGGGTCGTCGCCGTGCCGGTCGAGGCGCGCACATGGGCCAGGAAGGTGCGGGCGCGGATCTGGCGGGCGAGGCTGCGCAGGTTCTCGTCCGACCAGGCCGGGCGCACGTCGCGGAACAGGCCCGGCTCGGGCCGCTCCCCGTACCAGCCGATGCCGAAGCCGTCGCCGTTGGTCTCGGTCTTCGCCTCGGCGGCGTGGAGGGATTGGTGGATCAGCGAGTGGGTCGGCGTGCAGACGAGGTCGTCGAGATAGACGGGATCGCCATGGTAGGCGAGGAAGCGGCACATCGCCCGGACACCCGCGGGTTGCGGCGTCCCGCCCCGGCCCTCGACCGCGCCGCGCGACGCCTTCATGGAAGCGTAACATTCCGGCCGAGCTGGTGAACAGCCCGTTAATGCGGCTCAGTCTGCAACGGAAAGCGGCAACAATCCGGACGGGACGAAGGATCGCGCTGCCGGCCGGGATCGTTGGGCGGGGTCGGCCGTTGAACAGGGTCGGGGTTCCGACGTCCATCCCGCCATCCCCACGGCCCCTTCCATTGCGATGACCTTGGCCGGACCGGGTGCGGCGACGCCATACTTGCATGATTTGAGGAGGACACATGGGCAAGCTCGCATCCGCCGGTCCGATCGCGGTGGTGGTGGAGGACGACGCCTCCGTGCGCGATTTCGCGGCGGCGATCCTCGAAGAGACGGACCTCGACGTGATCGCCTGCGGTTCCGCCGAGGATGCGCTGGACGTGATCCGCGCCCATCCCGACGAGGTCGCGCTGGTCTTCACGGACGTGGCGCTGCCAGGCGCGATGGACGGCGCGAGCCTCGCCCGGACGGTGGAGCGGGAATGGCCGGACGTTCGGGTGGTGGTCACCGCGGAGGAGGGCAGGCGCCAGCCGCTCCCCGACCACGCGGTGTTCATGCGCAAGCCCTGGCGTCCCCTCGACGTGCTGGTGGAGGCCGAGCGCGCGACCCTGGACTCGACGCGCCGGGCGGCGTGAGGGCGGTTGTTCGAGACGCGCCGGTGAACCCTCCCCCACGGAGGCTATCGTGTGCACGCCGCGGTCGAAAAAGCCCCATTGATCCGAGCATATCGCTCGGTGAGTCCGGCGCGGGGAACCCCTCTCCCGTGCGGGAGAGGGGCAGGGGATCGAAGATCCCGCGTGAGGGTCCCGGACCATTCAGAATCAATCGCTGACCTCGGTGCTGGCAGCGGGACGGTTCAGACGTCTTGCGGAACCACCTGGACCCTCACCCCTACCCCTCTCCCGCACGGGAGAGGGGATCCCGCGATCAACCTTGAGGCTGCCGATCACCGACTGCCGAGGCACAATTCTCTGATCCCGCGCACGATGTGTGCTTGCGGGAGCAGGGGAGGGATCTGTCTCGGCGCCGTTCCTACCGCGCCTCCTCGAACCCCGCGAGCGTCGCCGCGAGGTTCGGCCCGAGATGCTCCGACAGGTAGCCGCCCTCCTGCACCAGCACGGTGGGCAGGCGCAGGCGCGCCAAGGCGGCGCCGATCCGCGCGAATCCCTCCGTCGACACCGCGAGCCCCGCCAGGGGATCGTGCACCGAGGCGTCGAGGCCGAGCGCCACCACCAGAGCCTGGGGTTCGAAGGTCCGGATCAGCCGCGCCGCCTCGTCGAGGGCCGCGAGGTAGCCGTCATCCTCCGTGCCGACGGGCAGCGGCAGGTTGCGGTTGGCGCCGAGGCCCGGCCCCTCGCCGCGCTCGTGCGCGTAGCCCCAGACGAAGGGGTAGAACCGGGCCGGGTCGGCGTGGAGCGAGACCGTCAGCACGCTCGGATCGGCGTAGAAGATGTCCTGCGTACCGTTGCCGTGGTGGACGTCCACGTCGAGGATCGCCACCCGCTCGTAGCGCGTGCGCAGGTGGGCGGCCGCCACCGCGCTGTTGTTGAGGAAGCAGAACCCGCTCGCCCGATCCCGATAGGCGTGGTGGCCCGGCGGCCGGCAGAGCGCGTAGGCGCAATCCTCCCCGTCTAGGATGAGCTGCGCCGCGCTCGCCGCCACGTCCGCCGCCGCGCAGGCCGCCGCGAAGGTGCCCGGCCCGATCGGGCAGGCGGTGTCGAGCGTGTGCCAGCCGAGGCGCCCGATGATGTGCTCCGGATAGGTCGCCCGCTCGCGCATCGGGTGGATGTTCGCCACCATCTCGGGCGCCGCGTCGCCGAGCGCCGCCCAGGCGTCCCAGGCCTCCGCCAGGAAGGCGAGGTAGTCGGGGCCGTGCACCCGCGCCCGCGCTGCGTGGCCGTGGGCCTGCGGCGCCACCAGGGTGTGCCCGCCCGCCGCCAGGCCCGCGCGCAGGCGGTCGGCCCGCTCGGGCTGCTCGGTGGTGCGGGTGACGCGCCCCCGCACCAGGAAGAATTGCGGGTCGTGCCCGCGGTGGTCCTCGGAATAGACGGCCTTCATGGAGCCTCCGGATTGGTCGAGAGGGCGCGGGCGAGCCGGCCGACCTCGCGCCACGCCACCCCGACATGGTGGTCGATATGGGCGACGATGCGCTCGGGATGACCCGCCTCGATGGCGGCGAGCACCGGCTCGTGGGTGCGGGCGATGGCGTGGGGATCGTCGTAGAGGTGGCCGATCAGGCCGATCACCACCTTCAGCTCCGAGGCGAGCCCGTCGAACAGGCGCAGCAGCCGCCCATTGCCGGCGATCTCGCAGATCAGCCGGTGGAAGCCGTAATCCGCCGCCACGATCGCGGCGGGGTCATCGCGCTCCGCCGCCCTGTAGAGCGCGTCGAGCTGGGCGCGCAGGGCGGCGCGGCCCGCCGGCGTCAGGCGGCGGGCGGCCTCGACCGCCGCGTGGCGCTCGATGCACAGGCGCAGGTCGTAGATCTCGTCCACGTCCGCCGCCGCGATCTCGCGCACGAAGAAGCCGCGCCGGGGATGCGCCCGCAGCAGACCCTGGCTCTCCAGGAGCCGCGCCGCCTCCCGCACAGGCGCCCGGCTGATGCCGAGTTCGCGGGCCACCGCCGCCTCCGCCACCTTGGCGCCCGGCGCGAGCCGGCCGGCCGTGATCGCGTCGGTGAGCCGGCGGGCGACCTGGCGCACGAGGTCGCTCTCCGACAGGATCGGCAGGCCGACGGGGGGAGACAACGGGCGCATGACACCTCCGGCGGCAGAGTGTGCACCCGGTAAGCGTCGATTGTCGACAGTTTCGGCTTGATCTGGTGTTTCGCCCGCGCCACTCTGCCCTGGTCTCGTCGAAGGAGGGTCCGACCAATGCCGTCACCCCGCACGCCCGAAGAGCAATCCGTCCGCACCGATCTGGCGGCCGCCTACCGGCTGATCCACCGCCTCGGCCTCGACGACAGCATCTACACGCATATCTCGGCCCGCCTGCCGGGGCCGGAGCACCGCTTCCTGATCAACCCCTTCGGACTGCGCTTCGAGGAGGTGACGGCGGCGAACCTCGTGACCGTCGACCTCGACGGGCGGGTGATCGACGACCCCTACGGCAAGGGCATCAACCCGGCCGGCTTCACCATCCACAGCGCCATCCACGCGGCGCGCGAGGACGCGATGTGCGTGCTCCACACCCACACGGTGGCGGGCGTGGCCGTGTCCTGCCAGGAGGAGGGGCTGCTTCCCCTCAACCAGTGGTCGATGCAGTTCACGGACCGCATCGCCACCCACGCCTATGAGGGCATCGCGCTGGACCTCGACGAGCGCGAGCGGCTGGTGGCCGATCTCGGCGACAAGTTCGTGATGATCCTGCGCAATCACGGCCTCCTGACCTGCGGCCGCACGGTCGGCGAGGCGTTCCGGCTGATGCACAACATGGAGCGCTCCTGCCGGGCGCAGCTGGCGATCCAGTCCGCGGGTGCCCCCCTGGTGCGCCCCTCGGCCGCGATCGCGCGCAAGACCGCCGGGCAGTACGGCAGCTTCAGCGAGAAGATCGTCTCGGGCGCCCTCGTCGACGTCGAATGGGAGGCGTTCAAGCGCATGCTGGAGCGCAGCGACCCGGATTACCGCGGCTGAGAGTGTCGGAGCCCGGCTCCCCTTTTCCGGACGACTGAAGCGCCAGCGGAAGGAGATCCGGAAACCAGCACAGGAATTGCCGCGAAGCGGCGCCTGATTCCAACAACGTTGCTGAAAGCAGCCGCTTCGCGGAGTCTTGCGCTGGTTTCCGGGTCGCATTCCGCTGACGCTGCATTTGCCCGGAAAAGGGTGGGTGGGGCGAGAGAGATGTCACGCGGCGCCATGGAGACGGGACGGATGATCAGGCTTGTCGCGGCGGGAACGGCGCTGCTCCTCACGCTCTCGGGCACGGTTCTGGCCCAGACCCCGAAGCCCGGCGGCGTCGCCAACGCGGTGATCCAGCCCGAGCCGCCGGGGCTGATGCTCGGCCTGCTCCAGAACGGCCCGACCCAGATGGTGGCGGGCAACATCTACGAGGGCCTGCTGCGCTACACCGAGAAACTGCAGCCCCAGCCCGGCCTCGCCGAATCCTGGGAGGTCAGCCCGGACGGCAAGACCTACACCTTCCACCTCGTCAAGAACGCCACCTGGCACGACGGCAAGCCCTTCACCGCCGAGGACGTGCTGTTCTCGGTGGAGTTCCTGCGCCAGACCCATCCGCGCGCCAAGGGCAACATGGCGAAGGTCGCGAGCCTCACCGCCCCCGACCCGTACACGGTGGTGTTCACGCTCTCCGAGCCCTTCGGCCCCTTCCTCGGCGTCTTCGAGGTCGGCTCGCTGCCGATGATTCCCAAGCACGTCTACGCGAGCACCGACTTCAAGACCAACCCGGCCAACAACACCCCGATCGGCACCGGGCCGTTCCTGTTCAAGGAGTGGAAGAAGGGCGCCTACATCCACCTCGTCAAGAACCCGACCTACCACGTCGCCGGCCGGCCCTACCTCGACGAGATCTACTGGCACGTGATCCCGGACGCCGCCTCGCGGGCCGTGGCCTTCGAGACCGGCAAGGTCGACATCCTGCCCGGCGGCTCGGTCGAGAACTTCGACGTGCCGCGGCTCTCGAAGCTCAAGGGCGCCTGCGCGACGGCCAAGGGCTGGGAGTTCTTCGGCCCCCATTCCTGGCTCTGGCTCAACAACCGCCAGGGGCCGACCGCCAACAAGGCCTTCCGGCAGGCGGTCTCCTACGCGATCGACCGCGACTTCGCCCGGGACGTGGTCTGGAACGGGCTCGGCAAGCCGGCGATCGGGCCGATCTCCTCCTCGACGCGCTTCTTCAACGGCAGCCTCGGCACGTATTCCTACGACCCGGCCAAGGCGAAGGCCCTGCTCAAGGAATCCGGCTACAAGGGCGAGACGCTGCGCCTGCTGCCGGTGCCCTACGGCGAGACCTGGCAGCGCTGGGCCGAGGCGGTGAAGCAGAACCTGGAGGATGTCGGCATCAAGACCGAGATCGTCGCCACCGACGTCGCCGGTTGGAACCAGAAGACCTCGGACTGGGACTACGACATCGCTTTCACCTACGTCTACCAGTACGGCGACCCGGCGCTCGGCGTGTCGCGCAACTACGTCTCGTCGCAGATCGCCAAGGGTTTCCCGTTCAACAACGTCGAGGGCTATTCCAATCCCGCCGTCGACAAGGGCTTCGCGGAGGCTGCCGTCGCGGTGAGCGACGCCGAAAGGCAGCGGCTCTACGACGCCGTGCAGAAGACCGTGATCGAGGACGCGCCAGTGGCGTGGCTGCTCGAACTCGAATTCCCGACCATCACCCGCTGCACGGTGCACGACCTCGTCACCACCGGCATCGGCGTGAATGACGGGTTCCGCGACGCCTGGATCGAGCGCTGAGCGTGGCGCTCTTCCTCGCCCGGCGGCTCGGCAAGGGGCTCCTCGTCCTCCTCGCCATCGTGGTCCTCAATTTCGGCCTCATCCGCCTCGCGCCAGGCGACCCCGCGCTGGTGATGGCCGGGGAGGCGGGGGCGGGGGACCCGGCCTACGTGGCGCAGCTGCGCGAGACCTTCGGGCTCGACAAGCCGCTGCCGGTGCAGCTCGGGCTCTACCTCGCCCACGTCGCCACCCTCGACCTCGGCTACTCGGTGCGCCAGCAGATGCCGGTGGGACGGCTGATCCTCGACCGGCTGCCCGCGACGCTGCTTTTGACCGGCACCGCCTTCCTGATCTCGCTGACACTGGGCGTGGCGCTCGGGGCGCTGGCGGCCCGGCGGGCCGGGCGCTGGTCGGATTCCGCCATCACCGGCCTCGCGCTCCTGTTCTACGCCACTCCGCTGTTCTGGGTGTCGCTGATGGCGATCATCGTGTTTTCGGTGCGCCTCGACTGGCTGCCGGCCTTCGGCTTCGAGACGGTGGGCGGCGGCTATACCGGTCTCGCCCGGGTGGCCGACATCGCCCAGCACCTCGTCCTGCCGGCCCTCACCCTCGGGCTGTTCTTCATGGCGGTCTACGTGCGCATGACGCGCGCCTCGATGCTGGAGGTGGCGGGCCAGGACTTCGTGAAGACCGCCCGTGCCAAGGGCCTGACCGAAGGCGTGATCCAGCGCCGCCACGTCCTGCGCAACGCGCTGCTGCCGGTGGTCACCCTGGCGGGGCTCCAGGCGGGCACGCTCGTCGGCGGGGCGATCCTCACCGAGACGGTGTTCGCGTGGCCGGGGATCGGCCGGCTGATGTACGAGGCGCTCCTCCAGCGCGACTACACCCTGCTGCTCGGCGTCTTCGTGGTCTCCTCCGCGATGGTGTTGGTCTTCAACCTCGTCACCGACCTCGTCTACCGGGTCGTCGACCCGCGCATCGAGGCGGCGGCGTGAGGCGGGGCCCGCTCGCCACCTTTCTGCGCCACCCGGGCGCGGTGATCGGGGTCGCGATCCTGCTCCTCGTGGTCGCGGCGGCCGTCCTCGCGCCGGTGCTCTACCCGGCCTCGCCCTGGCGGATGGTGCAGCGCCCCTTCGTGCCGCCCTTCACCCTCGAGCGGGTGCCCCTCGGCACCGACGCGCTCGGGCGCGACATCGCCGCCGGGCTGATGCACGGCGCGGGCGTGTCGCTGACGGTGGGCCTCGTCTCGACGCTGGCCGCCCTGCTGATCGGCGTGCCCCTCGGGGCGCTCGCCGGCTATTGCGGGGGGCGGGTCGACGACGCGCTGATGCGCTTCACCGAGCTGTTCCAGACCGTCCCGAGCTTCGCGCTCGCCATCGTGCTGGTGGCGGTGCTGCAGCCGGCGCTCTCCTCGCTGATCCTCGCCATCGCGATCGTGAGCTGGCCGCCCGTCGCCCGGTTGGTGCGGGGCGAGGTTCTGTCCCTGCGCTCGCGCGACTACGTGCAGGCGGCGATCGTCACCGGCCAGACCACCGCCACGATCCTCCGGCGCGAGATCCTCCCCAACACGCTCTCGCCGATCGTCGTGCTGGCCTCCCTGATGGTGGCAACCGCGATCCTGCTCGAATCCTCGCTCTCCTTCCTCGGCCTCGGCGACCCGAACCGAATGTCCTGGGGCTTCATGGTCGGGGCCGGCCGCACGGTGATCCGGCAGGCGTGGTGGATCACCGCCCTGCCGGGCCTCGTCATCCTGGTCACGGTGCTCGCCCTCAACCTGATCGGGGAGGGGCTCAACGACGCCCTCAACCCGCGCCTCGCCCGGGAGCGCCGATGAGCCCGATCGTCTCGGTCCGGGATCTCAGCCTCGCCCTGCCGCGGGGCGCCGACCGGCCGCTCGCCGTCGACGGTGTCTCCTTCGACCTGAACCGGGGCGAGATCCTCTGCCTCGTCGGGGAATCGGGCTCCGGCAAGTCGATGTGCGCCCACGCCCTGATGGGCCTGCTGCCGAAGGCGGTGCGGCCGGCGGGCGGCACGATCCGCCTCGGGGAGACCGACCTCCTCGCCCAGGACGAGGCCGCGTGGCGCGACACCCGCGGCCGGCGCATCGGCATGATCTTCCAGGAGCCGATGACGGCGCTGAACCCGCTGATGCGGATCGGCGATCAGATGGCCGAGATGTTCGAGGCGCACGGCCTGCTGACGAGACCTGAGCGCCGCGCCCGCGCGCTGGCGCTCGCCGCCGAGGTCGGGCTGCCGGAGCCGGAGCGGATCCTGCGCGCCTACCCGCACCAGCTCTCGGGCGGGCAGCGCCAGCGGGCGATGATCGCCATGGCGCTCGCCCTCGAACCGGCGGTCCTCGTCGCCGACGAGCCGACGACGGCCCTCGACGTCACCACCCAGGCGCAGATCCTGGCGCTGATCCGCGACCTGCAGCGGCGCCACGGCACGGCGGTCCTGTTCATCACCCACGATTTCGGCGTGGTGGCGGAGATCGCCGACCGGGTGCTGGTGCTGCGCCACGGCCGCGTCGTCGAGAGCGGCCCGGCCGCCTCGGTGCTGTCGCGCCCCCAGGAGCCCTACACCCGCACCCTCCTCGCCGCGGTGCCCTCCCTGGAGCCGCCGTCGCGTCCGCCGGTCGCCGGCCCGAAGGCGGTCGAGGCGGTCGGGCTGTCGAAGACCTACGTGACCGGCGGGGGCTGGTGGCGCCCAGCCCGGCGGGTCGAGGCGGCGCGGGACGTCGCCTTCGCGCTGCACAAGGGCGAGACGCTGGGGCTCGTGGGCGAGTCGGGCTCGGGCAAGTCCTCGGTCGCCCGGCTGGTGATGCGCCTCGCCGAGCCCGATGCCGGCACGGTGCGCCTCGGCGAGACCGACCTGACCGGGCTCTCCGGCGAGGCCCTGCGCCGCGCCCGCCGCCGGATCCAGATGGTGTTCCAGGATCCGTTCGCGTCGCTCAATCCCCGCCGCAGCGTCGGGCGCATCGTCGCGGACGGGCCGCGCGCCCACGGGGTGCCAGCGGCGGAGGCCGAGGCCCGCGCCCGCGACCTCCTCGGCCTCGTCGGGCTCGACGCCTCGGCCTATGACCGCTTCCCGCACGAATTCTCCGGCGGCCAGCGCCAGCGGGTCGGCATCGCCCGGGCGCTCGCCCTCGACCCGGAGGTGCTGGTGGCGGACGAGGCGGTCTCGGCGCTGGACGTCTCGGTGCAGGCGCAGGTGCTGGCGCTGCTGGAGGACCTGAAGCGGCGCCTCGGCCTCTCGATGCTGTTCATCACCCACGACCTCCGGGTCGCGGCCCAGATCTGCGACCGGATCGCCGTGATGCGGCGGGGCGAGATCGTGGAGCTGAAAGCCGCCGCTGCCCTGTTCGCCAACCCCGAGCACCCCTACACCCGCGCGCTGCTCGACGCCGTGCCGGGCCGGACCCGCCGCGCCGCATGACCCGCCCGATCCCTTGCGTCCTCCTGAGCGCCACCCTCGACCTCGCGGCTTTGTTCGGCCCGGTGCTGGCGGAGGTGGCGGACGTGATCGAGGTGGTGCCGCACCCGGCGCCGGACCCGGCGGCCTTGCGCCTCGCGCTGGCGTGGTTTCCGCCCGCCGACGCCTTCGCGCGCTACCCGAACCTTGAGGCGGTCTGCTCGATCGCCGCCGGGGTCGACAGCCTGCTCGCCAGCCCCGGACTGCCGCCGGACCTGCCCGTGGTGCGGGTGGTCGATCCCGAGCAGGCCCGCGCCATGTCCTGCTTCGTGCTCTGGCACGTGCTCGGCCACTTGCGCCGCTTCCGCACCTTCGCGGAGAACCAGGCGCGGGCGCTCTGGCAGCCGCTCGGCCAGCGGGCGGCGGGCGAGGTCACGGTCGGGCTTCTGGGGGCCGGGCGGATGGGCGCGCAGGTGGGGCGCGACCTTGCCCATCTCGGCTTCCCTGTCCTCGCCTGGAGCCGGAGCGCACGTCCGCCGGAGCCCGGCATCGTCCACCGCCACGGCGCCGAGGGGCTCGCCGACCTGCTGGCGCGGAGCGACGTGCTGGTGAACCTGCTGCCGCTCACGCCCGACACGCGGGGAATCCTGAACGCGGACCTGTTCCGGCGGATGAAGCCCGGCGCGACCCTGGTGCAGGTCGGGCGCGGCGACCATCTCGTCGAGGCCGACCTCCTCGCCGCCCTCGACACGGGACACCTGGAGGCGGCGGCCCTCGACGTGTTCTCGGTCGAGCCGCTGCCGCCCGACCATCCCTTCTGGCACCACCCCCGCATCCTCGTTACCCCGCACGAGGCCTGCGACGCGAGCCCGGCGGCCGTGGCGGCGATGCTGCGCGACACCGCGGCGGCGATCGCGACTGGCAACCCGATCCCGAACGCCGTCGACCGGGCGCGGGGCTACTGATCCTTCTGTCCGGCCCCAAGCGAGCGGTGGGGCGGTGGCGGCGGAAACCCTCGGGAGGTTGCAGCGTCGGCGACCCGGGCAGCGCGTCGTCCGAAGCCCTCCTCCCGGCTGCCCCTCGGTCAGTGCTTCGTTAACCATCCGGGGAGCACGATGCCTGGGCGATCGGGCGGCGTGTCCACAGCCGCCGCTCTCCCGGCCCCCTCGGGCCGACTTCGTTTCGCCGCCTTCCGGGTCCACACTCGTCCAGGCGAATCAGACACAAGGGACGCGCTCATGCTCGGCACGGTCTCCGCCTTCCTCATGATCCTCGCGGTCCTGGCGCTCCGGAACCTCGCGAAGGCGGCGCTGATGCCGGTCTACGCGATGCGCGACATCCACCGCGGCCGGTACAAGCGCGGCCTCATGCTCCTCGCCTGCTCGGGCCTGGCCGCCTGGGCGATCTGGGAGATGACCCGTACCGTCGCGGGTCCGGCGGTCCCGGTGGCGGCCTCCGTCTACACGGGCTGAGCGATCGCCCGCGCGGCCGCCACGGCGCGCAGGGCGCCCGCCACGCGCTCCCGCAATGCCGCCTCCGACAGCGGCGCGGCGATCACGAGGCTCGTCACCACCTGCGGGTATTGCCGGCGGCGCTTCGGCGTGCGGGCGTGGTCGGCGATGCGAACCTGATGCGGACCGTCCGGCGCCCTGAGATAGAGGCTCCCGCCCCGCGCGCCCACCGCTACCGTCTCGAACCCCTCCGCCAGCAGCAGCGCCTGCGCCAGGGCGCGGGCCGCCCGCGGCGTGAGCCGGCCCCCGGGGCCGCCGAACCGGCGCCGGCCGGTCACGGCCGCCAGGCCGGCTCGGCCTCGTCCTCCGGCTCCTCACCGTCCGTCGCCGCCTCGCCGCGGAAGCCGGTGGCCAGCACGTAGAGTTCGCTCGAATCGGCCCGGCTCGCCGCCGGCTTGACGTGGCGCACCGCCGCGAAGTCGCGCTTGAGGTCGGCGAGCAGGCTCCCCTCGGTGCCGCCCTGCAGCACCTTGGCGAGGTAGGCGCCGCCCGGGGCCAGCACCTCGCGGGCGAAGGCGGCCGCGGTCTCGGCGAGGCCCATGATCCGCAGGTGGTCGGTCTTCTTGTGGCCGGTGGCGTTCGCCGCCATGTCGGACATCACGAGGTCGGCCGGGCCGCCGAGCAACTCCGTCAGACGGGCGGGCGCGCTCGGGTCGAGGAAGTCGAGGGTGATGAAGTCGACCCCCGGCATCGGCTCGATCTCCAGGAGGTCGATGCCCACCACGCGTCCGCGCGGGGCGGGCGCGCCGGGATGGCTGCCGACCTTGGCGGCCGCCACCTGCGACCAGCCGCCGGGCGCCGCCCCGAGATCCACCACCCGGGCGCCGGGCTTCAGCAGGGGGAAGCGCTCGTCGATCTCCAGGAGCTTGTAGGCGGCGCGCGAGCGGTAGCCCTCGCGCTTGGCCCGGGCCACGTAGGGGTCGTTGAGCTGCCGTTCCAGCCAGCGCTTCGACGAGACGGTGCGGCCCCGGGCGGTCTTCACCCGCTGCTTCAGGTCGCCCCGCTGTCCGCCGCCCCGCCGATCGCTCATCCGCCGCTCCCGCATCCTCGTCGCAGATGACGCCGCGCTGCGAAACCCGCAAGGGGGGCGGGGGCACACGCCCCTCTGCGGCGGCGCACGAGGCAGCGCAGCATCCGCCCCAGGCGCCCCGCCGGACCGGCCGCCTCGTCCGCCGCGCCCTCCGGCCCGAGGAGCGACCTGCGGGGGCCCACGCCCGGGTAGGGCGGGCGGTGGCCGCAGTCAGGAGCAGGCTGCGCGCGCACCGGTGTCGCGTGACCGCGCCGGCCTTCGCGCGCCCGAGCCCGGCATGAGATCGGGCACCCTCCAGAGACTTACGCGATTCCGCGTCCGGTGCCCTCGGCCGGGACAGCGGGGCGCCCCCCAGACCGCGATGCGGTTGCGGCGCCTTGGATGGTCACGGCGGTCACCTCCGATCGGCGACACGATCATGGCGGTTGCGGCCGCGCGAGACGCAGGCTCACCCCGCCCGCGGGGATCTCCACGCGGTCGCTCACGACGTCGCCGGGTGCCAGACGGCCCAGCACCGTCGCGAGGTCGCCGCTCTGCCCCGGCCTCCAGGCGAGCAGCCACACACCCGCACCGCTTGCCAGTTCGCGCTCCAGATCCGCCACGCCCACGCGTGAGCCCCGGTTGCAGGACAGGTCGACCCGCTGCTCCCATCCCTCCCGCTGCGCCGGGCCGAGATCGACGAAGAGCCGCTGGGACGGCGGGATGAGGCCCGCCGCGTAGCTCTCGACGAGGCAGTGGCTCTCGGTCGAGAGCGTCGCGAACAAGTCGCCCTCCTGCGCGCGCGACGCGAGGGTCGCGACCATGCGCTGCCAGGGCCGCTTCACCTCGCGACGCGAGAGGTTCCAGGTCCCCAGTCCGACGGCCAGGGCGACCGCGCCGCAGGCCACGACCTGTCGCGGGACCTCGGCCCAGCGCAGCCGGGACAGCCAGGCGCCCGCCACGACGCTGAGCGGGATCAGCGTCCACAGCAGCGTGCGCGGCAGCAGGATGGGTTGCCGCGTGCTGGCGATCACGAGCAGCAGCACGCCGATGGCCGGCGTGAGAACGCCCAGCGCCAGGAGCGGCAGGCTGCGCGGCAACCGGGAAGCCGCGCGGAGCAGGAGCAGGGCGACCGCCGCGGCCTGGAGGTAGAGCGCGCCCGCGACCGCATCCGAGACGCCCACGCCGTGCGAATACTGCCCGAGCAGCAATTCGCGAAACGTCAGGGCCAGGAAGGCCGGGCTGGGCCGGGGAAGCCAGGCCAGGGTCTCGGGGTTGGTCGTCACGACCACGAGTGTCGCGACGATCTGGGGCAGTACGGCCAGGGCCAGGATCAGGTTCATCCGCAGGCAGAGGCCGAGGACGGCGGGATCGCGGGGGCGCAGCCGAACGAGCGCGCCGACGAGGCAGAGGTCGAGGGCCGCGAGCGTGATCAGGCTGGTGGCGTGACAATAGGCGAGGAGGGTGCAGGCGATCAGCAACCCCGCCAGGCGGGGCGGCGCTCCGCGCGCGACGTCCTGCAGCAGGCGGGCGGCCGTCAGCAGCGCCAGGGCCGTGCACAGCACCGTCAGGCTGTAGCTGCGGATCTCCAGCGCGTATTCGAGCACCGCGGGCCACAGGCTGAACACGAAGGCGGCGAGAAGGCCGGTGCGGCGTCCGTCGAGCGCGGCGCCGAGGTGGAACACGACCGGCACCGCCGCCATCGAGAGGAGCAGGGACAGGCATCGGCCGGAGACCTCGCTCGCCCCGGCGGCGGCCATCCAGACATGCAGGAGCGTGTAGTACAGGGGCGGGGTGGGCTCGACCCACCAGTCGGCGCCCCACAGCGCGGCGAGCGGCTTCTGCGCGTAGAACAGCGAGAACGTCTCGTCGTCCCACAGCGCGGGCCGGCCCAGGAAGGCCGCGCCGATCGCCAGCCGCGCCAGCAGGATCGCGGTCAGCCCGAGAACAACGCTGCGCCTCTCCGCGGTCGGGGGCTCGGTCGCTGGTCTCACGCGGGAGCCCGCGCGGCGCGGGCCGGATCCCCGTCACGGGGCCCGGACGGCAGGCTCACGAACCCCGTGCCGTGGCTCGGGCCGGACAGGCCGCGATGCGGAACGCTGACGCTGACGAAGGTCGAACTCACCATTCTCAAGTCTAGTCTGCGGCTGGACGTCGCGGTCTCGCGAACAGCTGTCCCAAGAGAGGATCCGGTGGCGTTCTTAGACGCGTTGATCGACTATGGCCAGCCGCGGTGTGAGGATGACACCAGTTATCGTTTCCTATCTGCTCAGCCGATAAGTCGTCGCGGCTGGCCTCAGGCCGTCCGACCAGTCCGCGGCACCCTCCCACGCCTCGGTGTCTTGCACGCCTCGGTGTCTTGGCGAGAGCGGCCCGGCACGCTCGGCAACGACGCTCGCCGATCAGAGGCAGCCCTGCATGGCCCCGGGCCGACTTAAGCGTCCGCTCACCCCCGCCCGCCGCGGCGCCAGACCCCGTCCTCGCGCATCATGTTCATGAGCAGGCCCTCGCGCAGGCCGCGATCGGCGATGCGCAGGCGCTCGGACGGGAAGGCGCGGCGGATCGCCTCCAGGATGGCGCAGCCCGCGAGCACGAGGTCGGCCCGGTCGCGGCCGATGCAGGGGTTGCGTGCCCGCTCGGCGAGGCGCGTGTCGAGGAGATCGGCGATCGCCGCCGTGACCTCGCGGTCGCTCATCCAGAGCCCGTCGATGCGCCGCCGGTCGTAGCGCGGCAGGCGAAGATGCATGGCGGCGAGCGTCGTCACCGTGCCGGAGGTGCCGAGCAGGTGGAAATGGGGCGCCTGGGCCGCCGCCCCCGCCATCAGGGCGAACTTGGTGAGCTTGGTCGAGACCTCCTCCACCATGCCCTCGAAGACCGAGGGCGTGACGTCGGTGCCGCCGTAGCGCTCGGTCAGGGTGACGACGCCCACGGGCAGCGAATCCCAGGCGCGGATGCGCAGGGTCGGGTCGGCGCTGCGGGCCAACGCCGCGCTGCCGTGCAGCCAGACGATCTCCGTCGAGCCGCCGCCGATGTCGAAGATCACCACCGATTCCGCGTGCCGGTCGGCGAGCGCCGCGCAGCCGGTCACGGCGAGGTAGGCCTCGGTCCGGCGGTCCACGATCTCCAGGTCGAGCCCGACCTCGCGGCGCACCCGGCGCACGAAGTCGGGGCCGTTCACGGCGAGCCGGCAGGCCTCGGTGGCGATGGTCTTCCGCCGGACGACGCCCCGCGCCTCCATCTTGGCGCGGCAGACCGCGAGCGCCTCCACGGTGCGGCCGATCGCCTCGTCGCTCAGCCGGTCGGTGCTGCCCAGCCCCTCGCCGAGGCGCACGATGCGCGAGAAGGCGTCGACGACCCGGAAACCGTAGGGCGCCGGCTCCGCGATCAGCAACCGGCAATTGTTGGTGCCGAGGTCGAGGGCCGCGTAGGGACGGCGCCGGGCGGGCTGAAGGACGGGCAGGGGGCGGCCGTCCACCCCGCCCGTGCGCACCTCGCGCAGGAGCACGCTCTGGCGCGCAGGCTCCGCCCTCTCCGCGGCGCGCGCCGGCACGGGGGCGGCACTCTCGTCCCTCACGACGCCAACGATCCTTCACGCCTCCGGCGAAGATCGCGGAGGCAAAGCTGTTACGCTCCAAGCTTACGTCGCCGCCAGGGGAACGCAATGCGTCCCGGCCTCGGATTCTCCCGTCAGGCGACCATCTTCGGGTTGAACGAGAGCGCGACCCGGGGCAGCGGACGCAGCAGGCTCTTCACTTGCGAGAACGGCCGCGGGCGGTTGATGACCTCGTCGAGGCGCGACCACAGGGTCTTGGGCGAGAACGGCTTGGCGATGATCTCGTTCACCCCCAGGTTGACCGCCCGGTCGACGATGTTGCGCCGCGGCTGGGCCAGCATGAGGATGATCGGCACGGTCGGGGCCGGCGAGGTGGCGGGGGTGCGCGCCAGCCGGATGAACTCCTCGCCCGAGAGGATCGCGAGGTCCCAGTCGAGCACGACGAGGTCCGGCTTGCTCTCGGCGAGGGCGCCCAGCGCCTCGGCGCCGTCCGGCGCCTCCAGCACGCGCTTGATGCCGACGCGCATCAGCATGTCGCGCACGATCCGGCGCAGGTAGAGGCTCTCGTCGACGACCAGGGCGGAGAGGTCCGGGAAGGTCGGGGTGGCGATCATGGGGGCTGCATCGAGCGGGCCCCGATCCTGCGCGGCGTCTCCCTACGGCTTCGCTAAGACGATCGCGCGGATCCGTGGATAACGGGGACGGCCGGAGGAGGCCGACCCGGGGGCGCTCGCCGCGGCGGGGCCCGCCGCGTCAGGCCGCCTCGGCGGGAGCGGGTTCGGAGGCCGCGGAGAGCGGGCAGGCGGTGCCGCAGGCGGTGGCGCAGGATTCGTGCGCCTCGGCGAGTGCCCGCGTGAGGATCCCGCGGATCGTGCGCGCGCAGCGCCCGCATTTCGGGCTGCAGCCGAGGCAGGCATAGACCTGGGCCGGCGTCCGGGGGCAGGCGGGACCCGGATTCAGGCACGCGCGCACTTGGCCGTCGGAGAAGACGTTGCAGGAACAGACGATCATGCTGGGGATCTGGGCACCCGGTTACGCGAGACCCCCGGCCGATCGACCAGGTCTCTCACAGTTTGGAACGCTTTAAAACTGCAGCACTATCAGTAATTTAGCGCTTCGACCGGCGGGTCGCAAGCGCGGGTCGTACGCCTGCGACGGAATCACGCCGCCGGCCCGCGCCGGTGGTCCGGCGGCCGGGGCGGCGCCGCTGCCCTCCGACCGGCTCCCGGCGCGGATCGCCCTCCCGTGACGCCCGCGGATGCCCGATCTCCGCCGACTCCGCCGCGGCTCCCCGCACCCGCGCGTCGACCGGGCCGGGCCTCCCTTGCGCCCGCCGCCCGAAACCTCGACGGTGCCGTCCCCGCGCCGTCCGGGACCGGGCCGGCGCCTGTTCGAGGAGGGAGGTGTCATGGCGAAGGCCTACTGGGTCGCGACCTACCGGTCGATCAGCAACCCCGACGCGCTGGCGGCCTACGCTACGCTGAGCGGCCCGGCGATCGCGGCGGCCGGCGGGCGCATCCTGGCGCGCGGCGTGCCGGTGCAGACCTACGAGCTGGGGCTCAGGGAGCGCACGGTGCTGATCGAGTTCGACAGCGTCGCGCAGGCCCGGGCCGCCCATGACAGCCCGGCCTACCAGGAGGCCCTCGCCGTGCTGGGCGACGGGGCCGAGCGCGACATCCGCATCGTCGAAGGAGTGTGAACGGCGCGGGCGGGCGGCGCCGATGGCGGACCTGTCGGCCGCGGAGGCGCGCCGGATCGCGCTCGCCGCGCAGGGACTCGGTGCGGGCCGAAGCGGCGGCCCGGTCGAGGCGGCCGGGCTGCGCCGCGCCATCGACCGGCTCGGCCTGCTCCAGATCGACAGCGTCAACGTCCTCGTGCGCGCCCATTACCTGCCGCTGTTCTCGCGGCTGGGGCCGTACGACCGCGGCCTCCTCGACGCGGTGGCGACCGCCCGCCCGCGGCGGTACTTCGAGTATTGGGGGCACGAGGCGTCGCTCCTGCCCGTCGACTGCCATCCGCTGCTGCGCTGGCGCATGGACCGCGCGCGCGGCGGGCAGGGGGTCTGGCGCCAGCTCGAACCCTTCGCCGGCGAGCGGCGCGGCGAGGCCGAGGCGCTGCTCGCCCGCATCGCCCGGGAGGGTCCGCTTGCCGCCTCCGACGTCGCCGAGACCCGTGCCGCGCGCGGCATGTGGGCGTGGAGCGCCGCCAAGCACGCCCTGGAATGGCTGTTCTGGGCCGGACTGGTCGCCTCGACCCACCGCCGCGGCAGCTTCGAGCGGGTCTACGACCTGCCCGAGCGGGTCCTTCCCCGCGCCCTGCTGGATCGCCCCACGCCGGACCCGGTGGAGGCCCGGCGCGGCCTGATCGCGCGGGCGGGGCGGGCGCTCGGCGTCGCCACGGCGCACGACCTGCGCGACTACTACCGCATCGGCCCGGAGGAGGCCCGCCTGCCCCTCGCGCAATTGGTGGAGGAAGGGATCCTCCGGCCCGTGCGCGTCGAGGGCTGGGGGCACCCGGCCTACCTGCACGCGCAGGCGCGGCCCGGCCGCGGGCGCGGCGGCACGGCGCTGCTGTCGCCCTTCGACCCCCTCGTCTGGCATCGCCCGCGCACCGAGCGGCTGTTCGGCTTCCGCTACCGCCTGGAGATCTACACGCCGGCCCATAAGCGCGAGCACGGCTACTACGTGCTGCCCTTCCTGCTCGACGGCGCCCTCGTCGCCCGCGTGGACCTGAAGGCGGACCGCAAGGACGGCGTCCTGGTCGTGCAGCGCGCCCATCTCGAGCCCGGCGCGCCGTCCGGCACGGCGGAGCGCCTGGAGGGAGAATTGTGCGCCATGGCGGCGTGGCTCGGGCTGCCGCGCCTCGCGGTCGCGCCGGCGGCGGCCGGGGTTGGGGTGCGCCCGGTGGGCGAGATCGGGGCCGCGGCGGCGGTCGGCTCCTCGGGGACGCTCGGTGACGGCTGAGACGGGATCCGCTCGATCAAAGCGGATCCCGTCTCACCAAGCCTGCGCGGCGGAGCTTCGCTCCGCACGCCTGAGCGAAGCTGATTTCCCGTTGCGACGGAATGAACCGGAAATCACATGAGTTTTCACGGGCACAGCGAACCCTGGCAGATGAAACCAGGATGCGCCCGCCTCTGCTCAAGCTCCCCTTTTCCGGACGACTGCGGCGTCAGCGGAAGGAGATCCGGAAACCAGCACGGAAATCACCGCGAAGCGATTCCGAATGCCGGCAGCGGTGTTGAAAAGCGGTCGCTTCGCGAAGTTTTGCGCTGGTTTCCGGGTCGCATTCCGCTGGCGCTGCATGCGCCCGGAAAAGGGGGGAGAGGTTGGTGTGAAACTGCAAGTCGTGCGACCCCTTCGCGAGCCGGTTTCTGTCTCGGGCGTGGAATCCGCTCGTTCGAACAGGCGATCCGGGGAGACGGGGCCGCCTCGCGGCCTATCGGAGGGCCGGGGCGTAGGAGGCGGGATCGATCACCGCGGGACGGCCCGGAAGGTCGAGACTCGCGGCGCGCGGGGGCGTCCGGGCGATCACGCGGCCTCTGCGCACCACGAACAGCCGGGCCGCCTTCAGGCGGATCGCCTCGATGGGATCGCGCGCCTGCAGGACGACCAGGTCCGCGTTCGCGCCGACCGCGAGGCCGTAGCCGTCGAGGCCCATGATGCCCGCCGGAACCGTGGTGACCGCCTCGAAGGCCGCGCGCATGCCGTCGCGCCCCGTCATCTGCCCGACGTGGATCGCCATGTGCGCGACGTCGAGCATGTCGGCGGAGCCGAGCGCGTACCACGGGTCCATCACGCAATCGTGCCCGAAGGCGCAGGGGATCCCGGCGGCGGCGAGTTCCGGCACCCGCGTCATGCCGCGCCGCTTCGGATAGGTGTCGTGCCGCCCCTGGAGAACGATGTTGATCAGCGGGTTGGCGATCACCGCCATGCCGGCCTCGGCGATGAGCGGGATCAGCTTCGACACGTAGTAATTGTCCATGGAATGCATGGAGGTGAGGTGGGACCCGGCGACGCGGCCGTGCAGTCCGAGCCGCTGCGTCTCCGCGGCGAGCGTCTCGACGTGGCGCGACAGGGGATCGTCGGTCTCGTCGCAATGCATGTCGACGCGCAGGCCCCGCTCCGCCGCGATCGCGCACAGCGCCCGGACGGACTCGGCCCCGTCCGCCGTCGTCCGCTCGAAATGCGGGATGCCCCCGACCACCTCGACGCCGCGGTCGAGCGCCCGCAGGAGGTTCGCCCGCGCGTCGGGCGATCTCAGGTAGCCGGCCTGGGGGAAGGCGACGAGCTGCAGGTCGAGATAGGGTGCGACGCGGCGCTTGACCTCGAGCAGCGCGTCGACCGCCAGCAGGCGGTCGTCGCAGATATCGACGTGGGAGCGGATCGCGAGCAGGCCCTGGCTGACCGCGAGGTCGCAGTAGCGCAGGGCGCGCTCGATGACCGCCTCCACGGTCAGCAAGGGTTGCAGCTCACCCCAGAGCGCGATGCCTTCGAGCAGGGTTCCCGACCGATTGAGGCGCGGCTGGCCGAGCGAGAGCGTCGCGTCCA
The DNA here is from genome assembly GCF_054052225.1 of Methylobacterium sp. JK268. NCBI lineage: Bacteria > Pseudomonadati > Pseudomonadota > Alphaproteobacteria > Hyphomicrobiales > Methylobacteriaceae > Methylobacterium > Methylobacterium sp. JK268. Next base: position 24,933 of record NZ_JBSVZN010000051.1, read on the forward strand.
TGTGGAAGTGGGCGTCGACGAAGGGCGGCGCGACGAGGCATCCGGCCGCGTCGATCACGCGCGCGGACTCGTCGCCGAGACCCGGCTCGATCGCGACGATGCGGCCGTCGCGGATACCGATATCGAGGCCCGAGCGGCCATCCGGCAGCGCGGCGTCGCGGACGAGAAGGTCGAAGGGCATGGCGGCGGCTCGTTCGGGGCACAGCGCGGACGCGCCCCGGGCGGGCGGCGCGGCGAGGCGCCGCCCGCCCGGGGCGTAGCGCGCGGCGGGTTCCGTCAGGTCGGGATCGGCGGGCTCACCGCGCCGGGAGGGCGGCCATCTCGGGCTTCCGGCTGAGCCCCAGATAGACGGCGCCCGCGACCAGGGTGCCGACGAGCCAGCTGAGATCGGCCCCGCCGAGGAGGTGGATCGAGATCGGCCCCTTGAAGACGGGGATCAATCCGTTCTGCACCGACCAACCGGCGACCAGGCCGACCAGGAAGGCGATCATCCCCGGCCAGTTGACGTCGCCGTAGGCGCTGGCCGCGGGGGAGCGGTAGAGCTCGTCGACGTCGACCCGCCCCTTCAGCTTGACGTAGAAATCCGCCAGCACGACCCCCGCGAAGGGGCTCAGCCACATGATGATGCCGATCATCCAGTGATCGAAGGCCTGCGCGAACGAGGGGGCGAACACGAAGTACGCCGTCACCGCGTAGCCGGCCGCACCGACGATGATCGCCAGCACGATGCGGGGCAGTTTGATCCCCATGCTCAGCGCCGCGAGCGTGGCCGAGTAGACGTTCAGGATGTTGGTCGCGATCGGCCCGTGCAGCACGAGGAGCAGCACCAGGACCGCCACCGGCCCTCCGAACACGGCGCTGACCATCTTGGCGGGGTCCGCGTCCTTCGTCACGCTCGCGATCGTGGCGCCGAGGACGCCGAGCCACACGGCCGGCACGAACATGCCGACGTAGCTGTACCAGAACACGGCCGCGGAGGAGACGCTGCGCGGTACGAAGCGCGAATAGTCGGAGGCCCAGGTCACCCAGGAGATGCCCCAGCCGACGCCGATCGCGGCCATCAGCAGGGTCAGCATGGTGAAGCGCTCGGCGGGAGGCAGGCTGCTCGTCAGGTTCCAGTTGACCACGCCGGGTTGCGTCCAGGCGAGGACGGTCATCAGCAGCATGATCGCGACGGTCGCCGGCACGGTGTACTTCTCGAATGTGCGGATCGCGTAGAAGCCGTAGGTGCCGATCGCGATCTGAAGCACCATGACCAGGGTCATGATGGCGAGGTTCGGGAGCGGCGTGTCGGGGATTCCGAACTGGCCGAGGATCCCCATCGAGATCTTGACGGGGAAGTAGGTGTTCACCCCGATCCAGCCGAGCGTCATCAGGAACACGAGGGCGCTCGGCAAGTAGGCGCCGCGCCGGCCGAAGGCCGCGCGGCTGAGCACCATCTGGTTGACCCCGGTCCGGTGCCCCATCACGGTGAACGACGCGAAGATCGCGCAGCCCACGAGGTTGCCGAGCACGATCACCGCGACCGTGTCCCAGAGGCCGAGATTGAGGATGATGCCGAGCGCGCCGAGCGCCCAGTTGATGGGCGCGATATTGGCGCCCGCCCAGATCCACATCTGCTGCGGCCCGGTCGAGTCCCGGTCGGCCTCGGGGATCGGCGCGATCGCGTGCTCGTCCAGCCGCAATTCCGACTTCGACATTCCGAACCCCCTCCGTGTTTCGCTGATGCTCGATGGCGTGATCTGCGCCACACTCCTCCGCCGCGAATGCCGGGGTCCAACTCGTGGGTCTGGCGACACCCGCGGCGAACGTTCAGACCGGACAGGCGCGAACTGGGCCGTAAGCTTCGTTTCTGATTCATTTTCCGTGCCAGCGCGGGGCACGCTCGGGCGCTCGGAGGCGGCCCAACCGGGCCGGTTCCCCGGCTCTCGGACCGTTCGGTCGGATCGCGTGCGGGACCTGGCGCGCCGGAGGGTCGGGACGCCCAGGCCGATGACGGGCACGGAACACCGGGCGCCCCCGGCCGCGGAGCAAAGGGCCAGTACCGGTGACGTCGCGCGCGGGCGGCGCCCGTCCCTCCCGAGAAGGGGGAGGGGGCGTGCGGCCGCAGGAGCGTCGGCTTCCCGCTACTCCGCCGCCACGCTCCCGCCCTCGCCCGTCCCGGCGAACTGCGCCGCGTGGAGCCTGCCGTAATAGCCGCCCCGGGCGAGGAGCTGAGCGTGGGAGCCCTCCTCGGCGATGCCGCCCTCCGCCACAACGACGATGCGGTCGGCGTTGCGGATCGTCGCGAGGCGGTGGGCGATCACCAGCGTGGTGCGGCCCCGCGCGAGTTCGGTCAGGGCGCGCTGAATCTCCCGCTCGGTCTGCGTGTCGAGGGCCGAGGTCGCCTCGTCGAGGATCAGGATCGGCGGGTTCTTGAGGAAGACCCGCGCGATGGCGAGGCGCTGCTTCTGGCCGCCCGACAGCTTCACTCCGCGCTCGCCGATCACCGTGTCGAGGCCCTCGGGCAGGCTCGCGACCAGGCCGTCGAGATGCGCCCGGCGCGCCGCCTCGCGAATCTCCGCCTCGCTCGCATCGAGGCGCCCGTAGGCGATGTTCTCGCGGATCGTGCCGGCGAAGAGAAACACGTCCTGCTGCACGATGCCGATCTGGCGGCGGAGCGACGCGAGCGTCAGGTCGCGGACATCGGTCCCGTCCACCGTGATGCGGCCCGCCGTCACGTCGTAGAAGCGCGGGATCAGCGAGCACAGGGTGGTCTTGCCGGCGCCCGACGGCCCGACGAAGGCGACCGTCTCGCCCGCCCGGACCGCCAGGGTCACACCGGTCAGGACCGGCCGGCCGGGTGCGTAGGCGAAGCCCACCGCCTCGAAGCGGATGTCGCCGCGCAGGGGCGGCGCCGGGACGGCCCCGGGGCGCTCGACGATGTCGGGCCGCGTCGCCAGGAATTCCTGGTAGCGGCGGAAGCCCGCGATGCCCCGCGGATAGGTGTCGATGACGGCCGCGATCTTCTCCAGCGGGCGGTAGAACACGCCGACGAGGAGCAGGAACCCGACGAATCCCCCCGGGCTGAGGTCGCCGCGCACCACGTAGGCGGCCCCCCCGAGCAGCACCAGGATCTGCACGAGGCGCAGGCCCAGATAGTGGATCGACAGGCTCGCGGCCATGATCCGGTAGGCTTCGAGCTTGGTGGCGCGGTAGCGCGCGTTGTCGGCGGCGAAGAGGTGCCGCTCGTGCTCCTCGTTGGCGAAGGCGCGCACCACCCGGACGCCGCCGACATTCTCCTCGATCCGGGCGTTGAAGGCCCCGACCCGCCCGTACTGCGCCTGCCAGTTGCGGGTCATGCGGCCGCCGAAGCGCAGGGTCACGAAGGCGATGCCGGGCAGCACCGTCGCGGTCACCAGCGCCAGGGGCGGGTGCACCAGGAGCATCAGCGCGAGGGCGCCCGCGAGCGTCATCACGGCGATGAACAGATCCTCGGGCCCGTGATGGGCGACCTCGCCGATCTCCTCCAGGTCCTTGGTGATGCGGGCCACGAGGTGCCCGGTCTTCTGCTCGTCGAAGAACCGGTGGGACAGGGTCTGCAGGTGGTCGAAGGCGCGGGCGCGCATCGCCGTCTCGATGTTGATGCCGAGCACGTGGCCCCAGTAGGTCACCACCACCATCAGGCCGGCATTCGCCACGTAGAGCGCCGCGAGCCCGGCCGCCGCGAGCAGGATCAGCGTCCAATCCTGCCGCGGCAGCAGCACGTCCACGAAGGCCTTCACGGCCATCGGGAAGCCGAGTTCGAGCAGGCCCGACAGCACCGCGCAGCCGAAATCGACCAGGAACAGCGCCCGGTGGGGCCGGTAATAGGCGAGGAAGGCCTTCAGCATGAGGTCCGGCGGCAGGCGTCCAGGGGGCAGAGGGCGCCGCAGGAGGCGACGCCCGGGATCCGGCAGCGCAGGCAGCACACCCGGCGGCACCTCTCTGCGCAGGCGCCCCGGGCGCGGAAGGTCTGCGCCAGCGGGCTTGTAGGCGAGGCTGCGCCGGCCCGCCAGCCGAGCAGCGTCTCCGCCTCGGCCCGGGGCGCCGGCAGCAGGGGGCCGGCGGCGGCGAGTTCGCGGACCGTGACGTCGAGCATCACGCCCGCATTGCCCCACAGCACCCGCGGCGCGAGGCCGGCGTGCCCGGCGCAGAGCGCCACGAAGGGCTGGAGGTGCCCGGCCACCAGCGTGGCGAAGCCACGGCCCGCCGCCCCGTCCCGCCGGCCGGGCTCCGCCACCAGGAAGCGCGCGAGCGCGTGGGTCCCGTCGAGCACGAAGCCGGTCTCGTCGAGGGCCACCGGCAGGACCCGGTCGAGCCGGACCAGCGCGGTCACGCACGGGATGATCAGGGCCGCGAGGTAGCTCTGCGACCACAGCGAGACGAGGGAGCGGCGGTCCGCCTCCGGGTAGCCGGCCGCGAAGGCGTCGATCACCCCGTCGAAGACCGGGCGCTCGCGCAGCCGCGCGACGCGGTGTCTCTCCGGCAGGTCGTCCGTCACGGCGATCCGGTTGCCGAAGGTCGTGAGCGAGGGCGGGAGTTCGGCGGCGATGTCCGCGATCATGCGGCGGCCCCGTCGCCCGCCAGGGTGCGGGCGATCGCCCGCCGCAGGACCGCGAAGGCGGCCGCGAAGAGCGGGATCGCGGCGGCGAAATAGGCCGGCCAGCCGATCGCGCCCGCCAGCGCCGGCGCCGCGACCCGCGCCGGCATGGCCGCGAAGAAGGCGGTGCCGAACAGGAGCGCGTAGTCCGTGGCCGGGCGCGGTCCCTGCGCCCAGCGGTAGATCATGCTGAAGACCGGCACCCCGAGGCCGCCCGCGCAGAGCGTGCCGGCGAGCGTCGCGGCCACCGCGAGCCCCGCAAACCCGCTCGCCGCCGCGGCCGCCATCGCGCCGCCCGCCGCGACCAGGCCGCCCGCCGCGGCGGTGATCAGCGGCAGGGTGCCGAAGCGCCCGACGAGCGGCCCCGCGAGCGCCGCCATGGCGAGGCTGATCCCCGGCGCCACGGTGCCGGTCACGAGGCCGATCGTGGCGAGCGGCACGCCGAGGTCGAGGAGGGCGAGGTTGTTGAAGCTCGACAGGACCGAGAGGGACGCGAAGTAGAGGGCGAGGATGGCCGCGTGGCCGGCGAGGCGGCGCCACCGCGCGGGCCGCGGCGCCGGCGGTGGCGCGGCCCGCGCCGGGCGCGCGTCGGCGCGGCGCCCCCGCTCCTCCGGGTAGCGCAGGATCGGCAGCAAGCACAGGAGGTTGACGGCCACGACGACGAGGAGGGCGGCGCGCCAGCCCAGCGCGTCGTAGAAGGTGATCAGCAGCCCCGCGCCCACGATGCCGCCCAGCGACGCGCCGCAGAACTTCGCCGAGGTCACGAGGGGCCGGCGCGCGCCCGGCACCGTCTCGACCACCAGGGCCTCCATCGCCACGTCCATGGTCGCCATGCACAGGCTCGCCGCCACCGCCAGGGCGAGGAGGAGCGGGAGCGGCCAGGCCTCCCCGGCGCCGAGCAGGGCCAGCACGGCGGCGGCGGCGGCCTGCGTGGCGGCGATCCAGCCGATCCGGTGCGGGAGCCCGGGCAGGCGGAGGCGATCGATCACCGGCGCCCACAGGAAGGTCAGGCCGACCGGGAGGGTGATGAGCTGCAGGAGCCCGATCTCCGTCAGCACGACGCCCCGCGCGCGCAGGATCAGCGGCGCGCCGTTCGACAGGAAGCCGAGCGTCGTCCCGAACGTCACCGAGAGGCAGAAGAACGGCAGCAGGGACCCGGCATGGCCCGCCAGACCGCGGGGGTGCGCGGCGGCGGCAGGACGGGCATCCACGGAATCGCACATCGCGCGTGATGTATCGTGATCTCAGCCCGGATGTCCACGTCGTCCGGCGCGCATCGGCGCCGCATCACTGTCGTTCTTTGGAATTGCAATAAGTTATATAAGTTGCGGCCGAGACACATGCACAGCTAACTCAACCAGAGCGACTTGTGACCCACCACATGCAGTCTTAGGGACAGTGATCTCAAGGCCGTGAGCAGTTTGGTATTATTCAAAACCACGGCGATCGCGAAGGGCGACATCATGGACAGAGTACGGACCCGTGCACCGCGACGCCTTCGGGGCGCCGTCGCCGGCCTCGCGCTGTCCGGCGTCTCGCTCGCGAGCCTGTGCGGGCCCGCGCCCGCCCAGCAGGCCAAGGGGACGATCGCGCTCGAGACGATCGACGTGCAGGGACAGGGTGGGGGTGCCCCGGGCGTCGGCCCGGCGCCGGCCCGCGCCGTCGAGAGCCCGACCGGGCCGGTCCAGGGTTTCGTCGCGACCCGCTCCGCCACGGCGACGAAGACCAACACGCCGCTCATCGAGACGCCGCAATCGATCTCGGTCGTCGGCCGCGAGCAGATCGACGTCCAGAAGGCGCAGACCCTGACCCAGGCGACGCAGTACGTGCCGGGCCTCTACGCGGGCACCTTCGGGGCGGATTCTCGGATCGACTACTTCACCCTGCGCGGCTTCGTGGCGAGCGATTACGGCCTCTACCGCGACGGGCTGCAGCTCCTGAACTACGGCTTCGCCTACTACCGGGTCGACGCCTTCGGGCTGGAGCGGATCGAGGTGCTGCGCGGGCCCGCCGCCGTGCTGTTCGGCGCCGGGACGCCGGGCGGCCTCATCAACATGGTCTCGAAGCGGCCGCCGACGGAGCCGCTGCATTACGTGGAGGCGGGGGGCGGGGCCCAGGGGCAGGGCGGCTTCGGCTACGCGGCCTTCGACCTCGGCGGCCCGTCCGATGCGGAGGGGCACTGGTTCTACCGCCTGACCGCCATCGGCCGCACGGGTGGCACCCAGGTCGACGGCGCGCCGGACGACCGGGTCTACGTCGCGCCCGCCCTCACCTACAAGCCGGACGGGGCGACCACGCTCACCATCCTGTCGAGCGTCCAGCACGACGACGCCGCGGTGACGGCGAATTTCCTGCCCTATTCCGGCACTGTGCGCCCCAACCTCTCGGGCCTGCGCATCCCGCGCTCGCTCAACGTCGGCGATGTCGGCCTGAACACCTTCCGGCGCGACCAGGCCAATATCGGCTACGCGTTCGAGCACGCCTTCGACGAGACCTGGACGGTCCGGCAGAACCTCCGCTACGCCTTCGTCGAGAGCTTCCAGAATTCCTATATCGGCCAGCTCGGCTACAGCGACCCGGCCCAGACCCGGCTCGCCCGCTACCAGTTCCGGGACAGCGCCCGGGCCGGCCTGTTCCAGGTGGACAACCAGGCCGAGGCGCGCTTCTCGGACGGGGTCTTCCGCCACGACCTGCTGCTCGGCCTCGACTACAAGAATTATCACCTGCACGACAACCAGGCCTCGACGTTCCCGGGGCCCGACCTGAGCATCCTGGCCCCGGTCTACGGGCAGCGGGTCGCGCCCCCGGCCTCCTACCTCGTCAATGCCAACGCCTTCCAGCAGCTCGGCCTCTACGCCCAGGACCAGATCAAGCTGACGGATCACCTGAGCCTGGTGCTCGGCGGGCGGCAGGACTTCGCCGACAATCGCGTGCGCGACCTCCTCACCCCGTCGAGCAGCCGCAGCCGCAGCGACGACGCCTTCACCTATCGGGCGGCGCTGATCTACAACTTCGATTCAGGCCTCGCCCCGTATGTCAGCTACGCGACGTCGTTCCAGCCGGTGATCGGGACCGACATCAACGGGCAGACCTTCCGGCCGGAGACCGGCGACCAGATCGAGGGCGGCATCAAGTTCGAGCCGCCGGGCCAGGGCTACGTCGTCACGCTGGCGGGCTTCGACATCCACCGCTCCAACCTGCTCACGCCGAACCCGGTGAACACGCTGTTCAACGCCCAGATCGGCCAGGTGCGCTCCACCGGTGTCGAGGCCTCGGCGACCGTGAGCCTCGCCGATGGCCTGAACGCGGTCGCGGCCGTCACGGCCTTCGGGCTGACCGTGGAGAAGGGCCCCGCCGACCAGATCGGGCGGGTGCCGGTCAACATCCCGGAGAGACAGGCGTCGCTGTTCGTCGACTACACGATCCCGTCCGGCGCCTGGAAGGGCTTCGGCTTCGGCGGCGGCGTGCGCGCCTTCGGCCGCTCCTTCGCCGACACGGCGAACACGCTGCGGGTGCCGGATTACGTGCTGTTCGACGCCCAGGTGCATTACGACTATGCGGGCTGGCGGCTCGCCGTGAACGCGACGAACATCGCGGACCGGCGCTTCGTCTCGTCGTGCCAGGCGGAGAATTCGTGCTTCTACGGCGACGCGCGTCGCGTCGTGGCGAGCGTGAGCTACCGGTGGTGACCGCGCTCCCCAAACCTCCTCCCACAGCGGCCATCGTCTGCACACAGCACGCGAAAAGCTTCGTGAGTTGGGCGCGGGAACCCCTCTCCCGTGCGGGAGAGGGGCAGGGGTGAGGGTCCCGGACCGTCCAGGATAAAGCACTAACATGAGTGCTGGCAGCGGGACGGTTCAGTTGCCTTGCTGAACCACCTGGGCCCTCACCCCTACCCCTCTCCCGCACGGGAGAGGGGATCCCGCGATTCACCTTGAGGCCGCCCATAACTTATTGCAATGATAGGACTTTCTGATCCGGCGACGATGTGTGCAGACGATAGCCGCTCTGCACGGGAAGGTTCGGCGCCCGCGCCTATCCCCGCCCGTAGGGGTAGCACCGCGTCCGGTCGAGGTCGCGGCCGAGATGGGCGGCGAGCGCGCGGATCGCCGCCCCGTGCTCCACGTAGGGATCGCGGTTGCCCTGGCCCACGACGATCGGGCAGGAATCGTCGCGCCGCGGCACCATGGCGGTGGCGAGGCCCCCGCCCTCCGCGTCGCGCAGGGTGTAGAAGCGCGGCATGTTGCGCGCGATGTGGTCCTTGAGCCCGATCTCCTGCTCGATGAACGGGCCGGACGGCGGCACGTAGGAGGCCCGCGCGCGGGCCTGCGCCTGGCGGTAATGCTTCTCGACGGCATGCCCCATCAGGGCGGATTCGCGGATCGCCTCCGCCTCGGTCTCGATGCGGAACCAGGCCTTGCCGCCCTCGGCGTCGCAGACGAATTCCATCGCTCCTCCACGGCCGGCGGCCCGCCGCCCGGATGACGGTGCGGGGCCATGCTACCCCCGGAGCGCCCCAGGCCCAAACGGCCACCGCGTCGCGGCCCCTCAGGCTGGCGCCTCCTTCCGCCGCAGGGTGTCCCGGCCGTGCTCGGTGATCTGCCAGATCGCGAAGGTGCCCCCGATATGCGGGCCGGCCAGTTCGCCCACGAAGCGCAGGTGGCCGTCATTCTCCAGGGCGCAGAGCCGGCTGTGGTCGCCCGGCCACGAGCGGTCGGGGTCGCGCTTCACCGAGATGCGGCCCTCCTCGGTGCGGGCGGCCTTCGTCAGCAGGCGGCGCTCGTGATCGATCATCGCGTGTCCTCTCTCGCGCAAGGGGGATCGCGCGGGCGGCGCGGCCCGCGGCGGATCCGGGTTCGAGATGCGCCGAAGGCGGCCGATGCCGCATTCGACGGGTCCGTGGAGAAGGGTCTTCGGCCCCCGATCGAGGCACGAAGACGCGGGCGCCGCGCGGCGCCAGGGCCGACACCGTGGGACGGCCGCCGGTGCGGCCGCAGGATCGGGTCCGCGCTCGCGGACCTCACGGTTCGGTGAAGAGAAGCTTAGCAGCTTGAGCGCCGGGGGCAACCCTGGCGGGTGTCACGGCTCCCACTCGGCCTCGTCCGGCTCGGCGGGCGGCGCGGGCCGCGGGGCCGGCGGCGGCAGCTTCCAGGCGGGTCGCTCGCCCGGGCGGCGCGCGGTCGTCACCACCGGACCCTCGGGCGCGAAGCGCACCGTCGCGGCGCCGTGGGCGGAGAGGTAGGCGCGGTCGAGGACGAGGCGCGCCGCGCAGCCCGGCGGGGCGGTGGCCCGCGCCACCACGATGTCGGCCCGGGCGCAATCCGCCTCGAAGGCGCGCCGGTCCTTCACGAGGGCCACCCGCCAGCCGTTCCGGGCGGTGGCAACGCAGCCCAGCGCGTCGCAGCGCTCGGCGAGCGCGAGGCTCGGGTCGTTGCGCGGGCGGGCGTCGCCGTCCGCCCGCAGCCACTGCTCCAGCCCGAAGCCCGGCGGGCGGCCGAGCACGGCGAGGCGCCCGTCCGCGACCCGCAACGCCGCCCCGCCGCCCTCCCGGTCGACGTAGAGGTCGGGCCGCTCGACCCCGGCGGCCAGTGCCACCCCGATGAGGCCCGGCAGCACGCCGAGCCAGCGCAGGCGCGAGGTCGGCAGGGTGAGGAGGAGGAGCGCCGCCGTCAGGCAGCCGAGCGCCCCGGCTCCGAAGGCCGGCACGATCACCACCGCGTGGTCGAAATGCTCGATCCAGGCCGAGATGTCGAGCATGCCGCGCACGGCGAGGCCCATGGTCCACCAGACCGGCCGGTCGAGGGCGAACGGATAGGCGAGCATGCCGATGACGGCGGCCGGCATCACCACCACCGAGACGAGCGGCAGGGTCAACGCGTTGCCGATCATCCCGAAGGGCTGGATGTTCTGGAAATGGTAGGTGGCGAAGGGCGCGGTGGCGATCTGCGCCACGATCGTGGTCGAGAGCGTGCCGACGAGCGTGCCGGCCGCCCAGGCCAGCGCCCGCCCGACCGGCCCGGCGCCCTCGCGGGAGAAGATCCGGCCGTCGATCAGCCGGGCGCAGGCCACGAGCCCGGCCACCGCCGCGAAGGACATCTGGAAGCTCGGGCCAAGCACCCCCTCGGGCTCGTGCGACAGGGCAATCAGGGCCGCGAGCGCGAGGTTGCGCAGGGAGAGCGCCGGCCGGTCGACCAGGATCGCCCCGAGCATGATCAGCGTCATGATCAGCGAGCGCTCGGCCGCGATGTCCCAGCCCGAGAAGATGCAGTAGCCGGTGACGCCGAGCATCCCCAGGCCGGCGGCGATCTTCTTGATCGGCCAGAACAGCGCGAGGCCGGGCACGAGGGCGAGGAGCGCCCGGGCGATCCAGAACACCACGCCGGCCGCCAGCACCATGTGGAGGCCCGAGATGGAGACCACGTGGTAGATCCCCGCCGCCCGCAGGGTGGTGTTGGTGGGCTCGTCGATGAGACCGCGCTTGCCGGTGACGAGGGCCGCCGCGACGGCGCCCGCCTGGCCGCCATTGGCGTCGGTGATGCGGCGGGTGAGCGCGTTGCGGGCATCGTCGACCGCCGCGGCGACCCGCAGCGACAGGGGCGGCGGCTCCGGCGGGTCGCGCACGGCGATCGCGCCGAGGAGGGAGCCCACGGCGCCGATCCCGTGGAAATAGGCGTCGCGGGCGAAGTCGTAGCCGCCGGGCCGCGCCGGCTCGGAGGGCGGCAGCAGCCGCGCCTTGGCGGCGATGTAGTCGCCCGGCCGCAGGGGCGCGGCCTTCTTGTACGACACGCGCACCCGCTCCGGCCGCTCCCCCGCCGGGAGGTCGCCGAGCCGCGCCACCCGCACGACGATCCGCGCGCCCTCCTCCCGCTCGTCGAGCCCCTCCACGAAGCCTTCGAGGGGGGCGATGACGGTCTTCGCCAGGATCGGGGCCGCGACGCTGCCGATCCGGTAGGTCGCCGCCGCGAAGCCGAGGAACAGGGCGCAGAGGCCGAGCGCCCCGGCCCGCGCGGCGGGTCGGGCCCGCAGGGCGATGGCGGCGCCCCCGGTCGCCGCGCCCGCGACGAGCGGGGCGGCGAGCGCGGGCGGCCCGTCCGCCCCGAGAAGGACGAGCAGGATCCCCGCCCCGAACGCCACCGCCAGCCAGGGAAACAGCCGGCGCTGCGCGGCCTCCTCGCCGAGGCGGGCGGCGATCCAGGTCCCGAGGGCGGGGACGAGGGTGAGGGCGCCGCCGGGCCGGGCGACGGACGCGAGCGCCGCGGCGCCCCGCAGCGCGAGCCCCGTCCCGGTCCCCCCGCGCGCCATCGCCGCGCCCCGCCGATGCCCTTACGGAATGACGCGGAGGCTACGGGAACCCGCCTGGGTAAGTCGACCGGAACGAACCGGGACCGGGGCGGGCGGTCCCCAGGGCGTGAGTGGTGGTATACGCCTTGGTCTGCGGACAGTGCCCTCTCAACAAAAGACTACGTCTGTCCAGCTCGCGCGGGATCCCCTCTCCCGAGTGGGAGAGGGGTAGGGGTGAGGGTGGCTCGGGTTCCACAAGGGCACTGAACCGTTGAGCTGCCAGCGGCACCGTTCAGTTTTCTTGCTGCAGTCGAGCCACCCTCACCCCCGGCCCCTCTCCCACTCGGGCTACGGCCTGTACGGATCTGATTCGCTCGGTTCGTGTTGTGAGCCTTTGCGCTGTGCGGGAGGCTTTGCATGGACGGACTTGGGGTCGGCGACATCCGCACCGAGGCGCGCGGCGCTTGGCTGTTTGATCGGATCGTGACCACCGGCAGCGTGGTGCTGAGCACGGTCGGGGGCAGCGAGGCCGGCACGGCCGCAGCCCATCGCTACCTGTCCTCGCCGCACACGAGCGTGGGCGCCATCCTGCGGGCGTTTGGCGCGCGCACGGCCCAGGCCTGTGCCGGCCGCGCGGTCGTGGCGGTGCAGGACACGAGCGAGATCAACTTCACCCCGCTGGCGGCGGGCCGTCACGGGCTCGGGCCCGCCGGCAACGGGCGCAATCCCGGCTTCTTCCTGCACCCGGTCGTGGCGGTCGACGCACAGGACGAGGCGATCCTGGGGCTGGTCGATGCCCAGATCTGGACGCGGGCGGACGCGCCGGTCAAGCCGCGGGCGGGCCGGCCGATCGCGGACAAGGAGAGCCGGCGCTGGGGTGTGGGCGCGCAGGCCGCGCAGGCCCGCCTGGGCGAGAGCGCGGCGAGCCTGATCGTGGTGGCCGACCAGGAAGGCGACATCTACGATCACGTCGCGCGCTGTCCGGCGGGCACCGACCTGCTGGTGCGCGCCCGCCACGACCGGGCGCTGGCCACGGGGGGCGCGATGACGGCGGAGGCGGCGCGCTGGCCGGTCCTGGCCGAGGATACGGTGACGGTCCCCGCCCGGCCGGGCCGGCCCGAGCGCACCGCACGGGTGCAGTTGCGGGCCGGATCGCTGGTGGTGAAGCGGCCAGCGGGCGAGCCGAAGAGCCTGCCGGGCGCGCTGCCGCTGAGCCTGGTGACGGTGGAGGAGCCCACCCCGCCCGACGGTCAGGCGCCGCTGTGCTGGCACCTTCTGAGCACGCGCCCGGTCGCGACCGCCGCCGAGGCGCGCGAGACGGTGCGGCTGTACCGGCTGCGCTGGCGCATTGAAGAGGTGTTCCGCGCGCTCAAGCGGGACGGGCTGGGCCTGGACGCGACGCAGATGCGGGTGCCCGACAAGCTGTTCCGGCTGGCGGCTTTGGCGCTGGGGGCGGCGGTGCGCATCCTGCAGTTGGTCGATGCCCGCACGGGCGGCGGGCGGCCGATGCAGGACGTGCTCGACGCGGTCGCCTTGCCCGTGGTGGCGCAGCTGGGCCGGGCCTGCGAGGGCAGTACGGCACGCCTGCAGAACCCACACCCACCGGGGACGCTGGCCTGGCTGTCTTGGATCGTGGCCCGGCACGGCGGCTGGAACGTCGCCGGCAAGCCGCCGGGACCCAAGATCATGGCCCGCGGCTGGCAGCGCTTCGCCGCCATGCTCGCCGGCGCAATCCTCGCAGACCCCGACTCACTTCCGTCAAGGCCGTAGCCC
>NZ_JBSVZN010000052.1:0-31210 GCF_054052225.1 Methylobacterium sp. JK268
TAGAGCGTTTGCCGTTCAGTTAGAAATAGCTTGGCTTGCGGCTCAGTCGGCATCGTAGCCCGACGCAGCGATGATGCGGCCGCACTCCCGTGGCTTGAAGCAGCGCAGGATGCGCTGGACGGCCCGATACAGAGCCTCCTCGCTGCGCGCTGCCGCCTTGCGCAGCAGCGCCTTGATCTTGGCAAACACCTGTTCGATCGGGTTGAAGTCTGGCGAGTAGGCGGGGACATACAGGATCCGCGCTCCCACCTCCGCGACTGCCTCGCGCACCCCCTCCACCTTGTGGGCCGACAGGTTGTCGAGGATCACCGTGTCGCCCGGGCGCAGGCTCGGCGCCAACTCCTCCTTCACGTAGGCCAGGAATGCGGCACCGGTCATCGCGCCGCGGCGCAGATGCGGGGCGACCAGCCCATCGCTGCGCAAGCCCAGCACCAGCGTCGTGCTCGCCCAATGCCCGTGCGGGGTCGCCATCCGGCATCGTTCGCCGCAGGGCGCTCGCCCGCGCAAACGCGCCATCTTGGTGTTGACCCCGGTCTCGTCCACGAACACCAGCCGCTCCGGATCCAGGTCGAGCTGGTCCTCAAACCACGCCTCGCGGACTTCCTTCACGTCTGGGAGTTGCTGCTCGGCGGCATGCGCTGTCTTTTTTTATATGTCAGGCCGTGCCGCGTGAGCAGGCGCGCGATCGCGCTGAGCGAGGTCTTGACCCCGCGCCGGGACAGACGACCCTTCAACTCGGCCAGCGTCAGGTCGGGCGTCCGCGCGACCTGGTCGAGCAGAACCGAGGCGTGCTCTTCGAGATCAGCCGAGCGACGGTCCCCGCCCATGGGGGCAGCTGCTAGCGAACCGTCGCAGCTCAACTGGGTGCGCCACCGGCTGGCACTGGCTGGGCTGACGCCGAACCGCTCGGCGACTTGCGAGCAGGACAAGCCCTGCTCCAGAGCAGCAACGACGCGACGACGAAGATCGACGGACAGGGCGGCAGGCACGGTTCCTCCTCGTGCACCTGAGGATTGATCTCCACCAGGTAACATCCACATAGGAGCGGGACCACGTCCAGCCAAGCGAAGCCATTTCTACCTGAACGATAAATGCTCTAGGCCCCAACCAACTATCAGAAATCTAGCAACGACAGCATGAGGATGTTCATTCCGGAAAGGACCAAAATATTTCTCAACTAGTGAGAAAATGTACATCGCCTCTCCTCTCAATTTGTCATCACCGAGTGCACTACGATCCTTATTGCTGCGGGCCACAATCCGCACATTGTATCTCATGAGGCGTTCTTCGCCTTTATTTCTCAGATAATTCCTCGCGGCAATCAGGGCCGCCGAAATCTCAGGATTCATGCGAAGTGTAGCGTCTGATTGCAAATACAATTCGCACAAACTTGCGGCATCGAAGCACGGCTTGGCCCATCTTCTTACTTGAGAAATGTTTCCAAATGGAGGACTGTTGCCATATTCGAAAACCATTTCGCCATACAGGGCTGCGGCAAGATTGTCGAAGATGGTTAGATCCGATTTCTCATAGCCATATGCATAAGGCGAGTAGCAGTCATCAATGTTCAAAATCTTGTCTTTCAAATCTTCCGGCAACCCAAGTTCGAGAAAGGGGTCAAGTTCTGGAATTTGCCTCAGCGCATCATTCCGAGGGCGGGCATAACTTCTTAAGTAGTAAGGTATAAATTTATCAAAGTAGGATCGATTATGAGCGTTATTCTGCAAATAATCCCATGCCTCGCCAGTAGATACATCCGAAAGAAGCCTTGCGGCACATTCATTCTTGAGCGGAAAAAGGCGATCTAGCTCTACAACACCCTTGGGGTTCCATAGCCCAGTCATTTGACGCTCTTCATCTGTGCCGGTGCGGGCGTGACCAGGGACACGGCGGCGAGCGCCGCCAGCTCGTCGAGCGCTGTGACGATGAAGGCAGAGTAGTGTGCCTCAATCATCGCCGACGAGGTGTCGTGGAGCGCGGCCACGAGCCTGACCGGCAGGTTTGCGCGAAGCCCTCGCACGATCGATGAGTGCCGCAGCGCGTAGGGCACGAGGTCGGCCGGCAACCCGGCGCGCTCGACTATCGCGGCCCAAGGCTCGCGCATCTCGGAGGCCGAGCACCAAGGGACGCGGCCAACCTTCCGCGACGCGCCGATCCGGATCATCTGCCAGCGGGGACGCATGAGCAGCCGGTCCGTCCCACGCCGGCCGGCCGTTGCCGGCCGGAGCGCTGCGATCACGTCGGGAGCCACCCGGACGGGAACGTGCGAGGTCTGCTTCTGCCCCCTGCCCTTCCGGCTCACGGGCACCATCAGGCGGAATTGGACAGTCTGGACGTCCGCGACCGTCATCCGCTGAATCTGCGAGAACCGCGCGCCGGTTGCAGCGAGCGCCAGGACGAGGCGGGCGAGGTCGCCCTCCCAGTCGCCGGCCGCGTCCACCTCATTGGCAGCCGCGACGATCCGGCGAACATCTGCGTCGGTCAGGATCTGCCTCTCGCGCGCCACGGGGGCGGTGCTCGACGTGGCAGCAAGGCCGTTGCGGATGATGTCGCTCATCGAACCAGGGAGTTGCGCCGCGTACCGGGAAGCAGCCGCGTTCAGCGCCGCCCTGAAATCGTTCACGGCCCGCCTGACCGTGCCCTCCGTGAGGCGTCCGGCCACACGACCGCGCCAGGTCTGGAGATCGTCCGTCGTCAATGCCGGCAGCGGCTTCCCGGCCAGCGCGGCATCGGAGAGAACGTGCTTGGTCAACCGGGAACGGGTGTCTCTGATCAGGCCGACGCCACCCTTCGCCCTGCTCTCCTTGGTCTCGCGGGCTTCAATGTAGGCGACCACCGCGTCGCGAACGGTGATGGCGGGGCCGAAGGCCGCGATGCGCTGAGCCTCCTCGGCCTCCCTGACCTTCTGCCGGGCCCGATCCTGCGCTTGGTGGAACGTCAAGACCGTGGTGCCGTTGGCGGCCTGGCGGTCGTCCGCTCGCCCGAGCGCCTCAGTGGAGTACCTCTCCTTGCCGAGGTAGCGGCGAGCGAGCCAAGTCCCGCCCGACTTCCCCTTCCGGTAGCCGAGATGGAGCCCACGATCGATGGCGCGGAAGTACGGCTTGGGCTGCGCCTTCAGCTTCGCACGCGCCGTGGGTGAGTCGAGGACGGCATCGCGCACACGTTTCGCCATGGCAGATCCCTTGTCCAATATCTGTCCAATTTACCGGGGCGGAATCAGGTGGACAAGAGAGAACACAAGGAAACCAAGTCATTGTAGATAAAAGAGGTTGGTGGACACTAGTGGACCTCTAGGTTGCCCTCCGAAGGCAAAGGTCACACGTTCGAATCGTGTCGGGTGCGCCAACAACATCGATCCGTCCCGAGAATGTCGATTGGTCCCCGGCACCCGGGCGGCCATCCGGATCGCGGTCTTCCTCCCACAGTCGTCGCTGAATCACGGGCGGCGTCCTGACGCCGAAGGTGGGATGACGCCCGCAACGGTGACGGGCGTCCCTCCCCCGGCCCGCCCCGGCGAGCCCCGCCGCAGCCGGAACTTCGACCGGCGACCCCGCCTTGCCCTCGGCGTGAGGCATCGCGAGCGATGAGGGCGGATCCATGCGCGACTACGGAGCCTCCTTCGGCATCGGATGCGTGGCCGGCCTGCGGAGCCTGTCCGCCTGCGCCGCCCTGACCTGGGCGGCGGCGCAGGGGCGGACGCGCGACGTCCCGGTGCCCTCCGGGCCGGGGGCGCGCGGCCTCGCGACCGCGGCGGCCCTTGCCGAGATGGTCGGGGACAAGATGCCCTTCGCGCCGGACCGCCGCATCCCGCCCTCCTTCGCGGCCCGGCTGCTGATCGGGGCGGTCGGCGGCTGGGCGCTGACGGGGCGGGGCGGGTCGCCCCGCGCCGGGGCCCTGGCGGGCGCGGCCGGGGCCGTCGCCGGCACGCTGCTCGGTCGCGCGGCCCGTGGCCCCGATGCGCGCACCGCCTCCGGCCGCGCCAGGGGATTCGTCGAGGACGGGGTCGCCGCCGGTCTCGCCGTCGCGGCGGTCGCCGCGGCGGAACGCCGGTCCGGCCCCCGCCCTCCCGGCAAGGCGCCCGCCTGAGCGCCCCGGCCCGCGCCCGCGCGGATCGCCGTCAGACCGCCCGGTCCGCCAGGCCCACCCCGGGCCGCACGGCGAGGCGCGAGAAGCTCACGAGGCTGGCCGCCCCCGCGAAGGCGGCGCCGAGACCGAGCGCCAGGGCCGGCCCCTGCGCCTCGGCGATCCCGAAACAGGCCGCCACCAGCGCCGCCCCGACGGTCTGGCCGAGGAGCCGCGCGGTGGCGACGATGCCGCTCGCCCCGCCGGAGCGCGAGGCCGGGGCGCTCGTCATGATGGCGCGCAGGTTCGGCGCCTGGAAGAAGCCGAAGCCGGCCCCGCAGAGCGCCATCCGCCACGTGATCGCCGCGACGCTCGGCTCGGCCGGAAGGGCCGCCAGCAGCCCCATCCCGAGCGCCAGAGCGGCGAGCCCGATCCCCCCGAGCAGACCCGGCGGGTAGCGGTCCGAGAGGCGGCCGGCCACCGGCGCCAGGAGGGCGACCACCACCGGCCAGGGGGTCATCAGGAACCCGGTCTCGACCTGCGAGCGCCCGAGCGCGTGCTGGAACAGGAACGGCAGCGACACGAAGGCGAGCCCCTGCGCGGCGAAGGAGCAGACCGCGGTCGTGGCGGAGAGGGCGAAGAGCGGGCGCTTCAGCAGGTCGACGGCGAGCATCGGGGCCGGGTGGCCCGCCTGGCGGCGCAGGAGCAGCGCCCCGCAGGCGAGCGCCCCGCCGACCTCCGTCAGCACGCGCCAGAGCGGCTCCGCGTGGGCGGCCTCGCCGAGACCGAGCACGAGGAGCGCGAAGGTCGCGGCGGTGAGGAGCGCGCCGATCCCGTCGAAGCGGTGCCCGGCCCGCCCGGTCTCGGGCAGCGCGCGCCACGCCAGGGCGAGGGCGGCGAGGCCGATCGGCAGGTTGACGGCGAAGAGCCACGGCCAGGGCGCCGCCACCAGGATCAGCGAGGCCACGGTCGGCCCCAGCGCGAAGCCGACGCCGACCACGAAGGCGTTGAGGCCGAGGCCGCGCCCGAGATGGTGCGGTGGGTAGATGAAGCGGATGAGCGCGACGTTGACGGCCATCAGCGCGCTCGCGCCGAAGCCCTGCAGCACGCGCGCGGCGACGAGGGCCGGGAGCGACCAGGCCAGGGCGCAGACGAGCGAGGCCACCGTGAACAGCGCGAGGCCGGCGAGGTAGATCCGGTGCTGCCCGACGATCTCCCCCAGGGCCGCGATCGGCAGCAGCGTCGCCACCACGGCCAGCTGGTAGGCGTTCACGATCCAGACGGAGGCGGCCGGATCGACGCCGAGATCGGCCGCGATGGTCGGCAGCGCCGTGTTGGCGATGGCGGTGTCGAGCGTCGCGAGGGCGACGCCGGCGAGGACCGCCGCCATGGCCTGCCGGCGGCGGGCCGGCGGCAAGCCGGCGCGGGCGGGCGGCTCCGCTGCGGGAGAGGGGGGCGGCGCGGGCGGGGAGGAGGCGGGGCGGGACACGGCTCCTCCATGTCGCCCCACGGCCCCGTTCGCAAGCGGCGCACCGCCCCGTCCGGGGGCGGCACGGCCCGTCCCCGAAGGGATCTGCGCCGGGAGCAGCCCCTCCCGGCGCGGGACGCAGGCGCCCTACGCGGCGTCCGGCAGCGCGCCGCGCCGCGCGGGCGCGGGCTCGGCCGCGGGAACCGGGCGGTCGACCAGGGCGCGGATCGCCGCGATCCGGTCCGGGGCGTGCCGGGCGAGGAGGGCGAGGTAGCGCTCCCGGACCGCCGGATCGTCCACCGGGACGTCGTGGCGCAGGGCGGCCTCGTCCGCGAGCCGGGCCCCGGCGGGATCGCGCATCAGCTCGCGCGGGAACAGCGCCACGGCGCCCGTCCAGGCCGGCCCGTCGCCGGACCGCTCCGCCGGCCGCCCGGCCACGTCCGCCAGGAAGGCGCGGCAGAGGTCGTGCCCGAACAGGCCCCCGAGATGCGTCGAGCCGATCGGGCGCGGGTTCATCTCGATCAGGTGCGCCCGGTCCGCCGCATCGAGCATGAAGTCGAAGCTGACGAAGCCCGACAGCCGCAGCACGGCCGCCAGGGAGGACGCGGCCGCCTCCATCTCGGGATGGTCGATCGCCGCCACGATCGTGCTGGCGCCGACCGGCACCGGGTGCTGCGCGACGGCGACGAGGCTGACGCCGTCGAGCACCCGGCCCTCCCGGCACAGGATCGTGCGCATGGCCAGCCGGCCGGGCACGAAGGCCTGCAGCGCGAGGGCGGTGCCGGCGCGCTCGCCCATCGCCTCGCCGCTGAGCAAAGCCGTCGCCCGGTCGAAGAGGCGCTTGTGCCGCGCCCGCCGCCGCGCCGCCGCGTAGGCCGGCGCGAGGTCCTCGGCGCGCGCCACGAGGGTCACCCCGCCGCTGCCGCAGGTCTCCTCGCGCTTCAGCACCACCGGGTAACCCAGGGCCTCGGCCGCCGCCCGCGCCTGCGCGAGGTCCGGGACCGGCCGCGTCGCGGGGATGCGCAGCCCGCGCGCCGCCGCGGCGGTCAGCAGGCCGTCCCGGCTGCAGGCCAGGGCGTAGGCGTCCGGATCCCCGAGCGAGCGGGCGATGAGGTCGCGCAGGGCCGGGCTGATCCGCGATCCCGCCGCCAGCCGCCGCAGCACGCGGGCGGCGAGGTCGTCGAGGGGGACGATCCGGTCCGGCGCCCAGTCCCGGACGAGCTCCTCCAGGCGCAGGCGCGTCGCCACCCGGGCCAGGGCCGAACCGCCCCGGCGGGGCAGCGGCAGCCGGTGCACCGCGAAGCGCGAGGCGGCGGCGTAGCTGTCGGGCGCCCCGACCACCGCGCAGGCCGCGCCCTCGCGGCCCAGCTGCGCCACGATCCGCTCGGAGCCGATGTCGTCGGTCAGCGTGAGGAAGGCCAGACGGGGCGCGCGGCCCGCCTCGACCGGCCCGGGCACGGCCGGGACCGCGCGGTAGCGGCGGAACGCCCCGGTGAGGCGGCGGGCGGCGAACCCGGCCCCGCAGACGAAGCGCAGCAGCGGCCCGAACGTCGCCGCGGAGGGCGTGCCGACCATGAACAGCCCCGGCACGCTGGTTTCGAACCGCGCGGAGAGCACGGGCGAGCCCTCCAGGCAGCGGATCTCCCCGCGCAGGCGCGGATCGAGGAAGCCCAGGCGGCCGAGATCGATGCGGAAACCGGTGGCGGCGACGACGTGATCGGCCTCGATCACCTCGCGGCCGGATCCCGACGCGACCGTCAGGCGCACGCCCCGGCCCTGCGCCCGCGCCGCCTCGATCCGCGCGCCGCCGATCACGCGCACATGCGCCTCGATCGTCTCCTTGACCGACCAGGCGGGGGCGGGACCGAGATGGCGGCGCACGAGGTCGATCCGCATGCCCGCCGGGAGTTGCCGGAACAGCAGCGGCGCGCGCGCGACGAGGAGCTTCTTCCAGCCCGGACCGAGCGGGGTGCGGGGGGCGCGCAGCGCCTCGAACCGGCGTGGCGGGCGCGGCGGGTAGAAGCGCAGCGTGTCGCGGCGGGCCACGACGGTGGCGCGGGCTCCCGCCCGGTGGAGGCTCGCCGCCACGTCGAGCGCGGACGCCCCGCCACCGACCACGACGACGTGGCGGCCCGCGAGGTGGCGCAGGTCCGCGGCCTCGCCGCTGTGGCTCACGAGGCCGGCGGGCAGGTCCGCCAGCGCGGGCGGCGTGTGGGCGAAGGGGTGCAGGCCCGTCGCCAGGACCACGTGCGAGGCGCCGACGATCCGCCCGTCCGCGAGCGTGAGGTCGAACCCCGCGCCGGCGCGCGCGATGCCGCGCACGGTCACCTCCTCGAGATGCGGCACGAAGCGCCGCTGGAACGCCTCGCCGTAGGCCGCGAAGACCTCGACCGGCACCCCCCATCCCGTATCGGCGTAGGGGATGCCGTGCTCCGCGCAATAGGCGGCGAGCGGGTAGGCGTCGCCCGGGGCCGAGAGGCTGGAGGCGAAGCCGTCGGACTTGAGCAGCATGCCGGCCGGCATGCCCTGCCGCCACGTCCGCATCGGCGTGCCGAAGATGCGGTGGGGAATCCCGGCGGCGGAGAGGTGGGCGGCGATGGAGAGGCCGTAGGGGCCCGCGCCCACGATCGCGACGGAGAAGGGGTACTGCGCGCTCATCGATCCTGCCCGTCGGCCGGAATCCCTATCCGGCTCGCTTGGGCCAATAGGCACGATGAGACGTAACCTTGGAATGAAGTTAATTCGTTACCGATGGGTAAATTTGCACGCGTGAACTTCGGCCATCCGGACGAGCGGCGGTCTAGTCATCCCTCTCGACTGGTGCGTGGCGCTCCTGGAGCAGATCACATCGGCTGCACCCGGCCGGACGGGGGCAGCGCGCGGGGCGTTTCTGGTCCATGCAGGACGCGGCGGCCAGGATGACTTCCGGATGGACCAGCAGAGGGACGGATCATCGCGATGGCTGAGGCCGGCCCTCGTCGGGCGACCCGGCGCGGCCACGGGGCGGCCGGATGCCCTCGACCTCACCTTCTTTCCCGCGGGCCTGCCGGGTCGGCGGGAGGAGGCTCGCAACCCTGCGGGAGAGGTCGCGACGCGACGGCGTGTCGGCACCGGAGAGGGCCTACGGAGCCGCTCCGCGGCAGCGTCTTGCGCTGGTTTCCGATCTCCTTCCGCTGACGCTCCAGTCGTCCGGAAAAGGGGGGCTGGTCGAACAGCATCGCCGCTCGAAACGCGTGCGAGATCCGACGGCCTCGCAATGTGGTCGGAGAGTCAGTCGGACCCGAGGTCGGCGCGGTCCCGCTTCAGCTGCTCAAGGAGTTCCGCCAGGCGCGGGTCGAGCACCTCGTCGAGGACGGGGGCGTAGAGCGCCTGCAATTCCTGCCCCAGCCGCTCGCGGGTCGCGGCATCCAGGATCGACCCGCTGTCGAGCGGCGGGGCGGACGGGAAGGAGGTCGGGTCCGGCTCGGCCATGAGGCCGATATGGTTCGCCCGGGCCGCCCGGCAATCCCGCTTGCGGCGCCGTCCGCCTCAGCCGGACCGTCCGCGGCGCTCCTGCCCGAGGGGCGTCGCGCCGGCCTCGGCGCTCCCGATCCGGGCCAGGTAGTCGAGCTTGCTCGACCGCATGTGCTCGACGCAGAGCTGCGCCAACGCCCAGCGGTCGCGGCCGTGGAGCAGGGCGATCATCGTCTCGTGCTGGCTCAGCGACAGGCGCAGGCCCTCGGCATGGGCGAGGTTCTTGGCGCGCATCGGCAGCGTCAGCGCCATATAGTCCTGCAGCGTGCGCACCAGGTAGGCGTTGCCGCAGGCCGAGAACAGGGCGAGGTGGAACTCGTCGTTGGCGCCGTGGAGGGCGAGGAGGTCCCCGCGCTCGGCCTCGCGCCGATAGGCGTCCTGCAGGCGACGCAGGTCGGAGAGCAGCGCCGGCGGCGCCGGCAGGTCGATGAGGAGCGCGGCCTCCCGGGTCAGGAACTCGCGCACCTCGTAGATCTGGCGCACCTCCTCGGCCGCGTAGGAGCGCACCGTCGCGCCGACGTTCTTCTCGCGCCGCACGATGCCGCGCCGCTCCACCGCCACGAGGGCCTGCCGCACGAAGTGGCGGGAGGCGCCGTAGCGCGCCATCAGGGCGTCCTCGGTCAGGCGGGCGCCGGGGGCGAGGCGCCCGAAGATGATGTCCTCCTCCAGACGCGCCGCCACCGCCTCGGCCCCGTCCCGCGGCGCCGACAGGGCGAGGTCCGGCGCCACGTCCGGTGCCACATCCGGAGCGATCTCGGGTGCCGCGGCGCCACTCACCGCGCCACCTCCCGCCCGGCGAGGCGGTAGCAATCCTCCACGAGGCGCAGCGTGGCGAGGTTGTCCGCCGGGCCGGTCTCGAACGGGCTCCCGTCGGCGAGGCGGTCGACGAAGTGCCGGATCGCGGCGTCGTAGGAGCCCTGGTAGGTCGCGGCCGGATCGAAGCGCCACCGCCGCGGCGCGCTCCCGGCGAGCGCGACGTCGCCGCCGTCGAGGTGCAGCGCCCCCTCCGGCCCGTAGATCTCCAGCCGGTCGGTGGCGCCCGGCGGCGCGCCGTGCGCCGCGAAGCTCGCGAAGAGCTGGACGGCGAGGCCGTCCTCCCCGGCGAGCTGGATCACCGCGCCGTCCTCGCCCCGCAGGTCCGGACAGGTCCGGCTCATCGCGCAGGCCGTGACGGCGAGGGGACCGAGCAGCATGCGCAGGGTGTCGAGGTGGTGGATCAGCACCTCGGCGGTGAGCATCCGCGCCTCGCCCCGCATGAAGGGCTGGCGGTCGAGTGCGGGGAAGCGCCCGGCGGCGTCGGGCAGCGTGCCGCTGGTGAGGACCGTCAGCCGCGCCGCGAAGGGCCGGCCGATCGCACCCTCCCGCAGCAGCGCGGCGGCCTGCCGGTAGGTGTCGCGGAAGCGCCAGTTCTCATGCACCATCAGGCGGATCCGCGATCCCACCTCCGCCACCAGGGCCTCGGCCTCGGGCAGCGTCGGCGCAAGGGGCTTCTGGCACAGGACCGGGAGCCCGCGCGCGGCCGCGAGGCGCACGATCCCGGCATGCACTGCCCGCGGCGCCGCGACGTCCACCGCGTCGATTCCGCCCGCGTCCAGCATCGCGGCAGCGTCCGGAAAACCGGCCGGGATGCCGAATTCCGTCGCCCGCGCCCCGCGGCGCCCCGCATCCGGGTCGGCGATGGCCACGACCCGCGCGCGGTCGCCCAGGGCCGCCCAGGCGCGCAGGTGGTACTGCGTGACGAAGCCCGCCCCGACGAGACCGACCCGCAGCCCGGTCATTGCAGCGCCCTCATTGCAGCGCCCTCATTGCAGCGCTTGCTGGCGGCGGGCCCCGTCGGCGGGGATCGCCCGGCAGGTCTCGGCGTCGAACAGGTAGGTGGCGTCCGCCGCGAAGTGGAGATCGACCACCTCGTCGACCCGCGCGCGGGTGCCCCGCGGCAGGCGGGCGGTGCACTCGGTCCCGCCCTCCGCCTCGACCACGAGCAGCGTCTCGGCCCCGAGGGGCTCGACCGCCACGACCCGGCCGCGCAGGCGCCCGCCCCCCTCCCCCGCCGCGCCGGGATCGAGGTGCAGGTCCTCGGCCCGCACGCCGAGCACGATCGCGCGCCCCGCCGGCCCGAGCGAGCCGCCGCGCCAGCGCGCGAGGGAAGCCGCCGCCGCGCCCCCGGCGAGGCCCGTCTCCGAGAGCTGCGTCGGGAACAGGTTCATCGGCGGCGAACCCAGGAACCGGGCCACGAAGGTGTCGGCCGGGTTCCAGTAGACGTCGAGGGGCGCGCCGATCTGCGCCACCCGCCCGCCATTCATCACGCAGATGCGGGTGCCCATGGTCATCGCCTCGACCTGGTCGTGCGTGACGTAGATCATCGTCGCTCCGAGGCGATGGTGCTGCTTGATGAGCTCGTTGCGGGTGTTGACCCGCAGGGCCGCGTCGAGGTTGGAGAGCGGCTCGTCGAACAGGAAGACCATCGGCTCGCGGACCATGGCGCGCCCCAGCGCCACGCGCTGGCGCTGGCCGCCCGAGAGCGCCTGGGGCTTGCGCGCCAGCAGCGGCACGAGGCCGAGGATCTCGGCGGCCTCGCGCACGCGCCGGTCGATCTCGGCGCCCGCCATGCGCCGGCGCCGCAACCCGAAGGCCATGTTCTCGTAGACGGTCATGTGCGGGTAGAGGGCGTAGGACTGGAACACCATGGCCATGTCGCGGTCCTTGGCCGGCACGTCGTTGACCACCCGCCCGTCGACCGAGAGGGTGCCCGACGAGATCGCCTCCAGGCCCGCGATCATCCGCAGCGTCGTCGACTTGCCGCAGCCCGAGGGGCCGAGCAGGACCATGAACTCGCCGTGTCCCACGGTCAGGTCCACCTCGTCCACGGCGACGATGCCCGCGCCGTAGCGCTTGCTGATCCGGTCGAGTCGGACCACGGCCATCCGGGCCTCCCTACTTGATCGCGCCCGCGGTCATGCCGCGGATCAGCTTTTCCGAGAAGAACGCGTAGGCGAGGATCACCGGCACCACCGAAATCATCACGCCGGCCGCGATCATGCCGATGTCCTGGAAGTGGTCGCCCATGAAGGCGCGGATGCCGACCGGCAGCGTGCGCTTGTCGGGGTCGGTGATCAGCACCACGGCGAACAGGAACTCGTTCCAGAGCTGGATGAAGTTCAGGATCACCGTGGTGGCGATGGCCGGCATGCCGACCGGCAGCACGATCCGCCGGAAGATCTCGATCTCGCCGTAGCCGTCCATCCGCGCCGCGTCGAACAGGTCCTGCGGAATGCGCGCGAAGAACCCCTCCAGCAGGTAGACCGTCAGCGGCAGCTGCAGGGACACGTAGACCAGGGTGAGGCCGACGAGGCTGTTGTAGAGGCCGTAATCGACCAGGATCTGATAGAGCGAGATCAGGGTGATCTGCGGCGGGAAGATGATCGACGAGAACAGGATGCCGTAGAGGAGGCGGTTGCCCGGGAAGCGGTAGCGGGCGAGCGCGTGCGCGGCGGCGGCGCCGATCAGCGTCACGACCGCCACCGCCGCGACCACGACGGCGGAGGAGTTCCAGAAATAGGTGGCGAAGTCGGAATCCACCCAGGCGATCCGGAACTGCTCCCAGTGCACCGGGCTCGGCCAGGCGTAGTGGTCGGCCGAGATCTCGCCGGTGGTGCGCACCGACATGGTGGCGAGCCACAGGAAGGGGCCGACCGTGTAAAGCGTGTAGAGCGCGATCACGAGCCCGAGCGCCCCGCGCCCGAACAGCCGGCCGGACAGGACTGCCACGTCAGAACTCCAGCCGCTCTTGGGAGTGGAACAGCCGGTTCAGGACCAGCACGGAGGCGCAGACCACGCCGAACCACACCGCGGCGATCGCCGACGGGTAGCCGAGGTCGAAGGTGTTCCAGTTGAAGGCCCGCTTGTAGACGTAGGTGGAGACGGTCTCGGTCGCCCAGAGCGGGCCGCCTCCGGTCATGATCCAGACGAGGTCGAAGACCTTCATCTTGCCGATGAAGGCGAGCACGGTGAGGTTGAGCAGCGTCGGGCGCAGCATCGGCACGATGATGTAGCGCAGCTTGGCCCCCCAGCCGCAATTGTCGAGTTCGCTCGCCTCCAGCACCTCGGCGGGCAGCGAGTGGATGGCGGCGAGGCAGACCACCATGTTGAACCCGGCCCATTTCCAGGCATGGGTGACGATGAGCGCCGCCAGCGCCGTGTTCGGATCGCCGAGCCAGGAGCGGGCGAGCGCGCCGAGGCCGACCGCGCGCAGGGCTCCGTTCACCACCCCCCAGTCGTAGTTGTAGATCCACATCCACAGGATCGCGACGACCACGTAGGACAGGAGCACCGGCGCGAACCACGCCACCCGCAGGACGCGCGCGAAGGGCACGCCCGCGTAGAGGGCGAGCGCCAGGAGGAGGCCGGTGGCGACGTCGAGGATCGGCGCCACGAAGGCCCACACGAAGGTGTTGCGCACCGCGACCCAGAAGGTCTCGTCGGCGAGGAGGTCGCGGTAATTCGCGAAGCCGACGGCGGTGCGCTCCATGCCCTCGATGGTGAAGAAGCTGTCGGCGAGGGTCCGGAAGGCCGGGTAGGCGGTCAGCCCCCCATAGACCGCGAGCGCCGGCCCGACGAACAGCGCCAGGACCGGCAGGCTCGCCCGGCGCGGGTCGAACAGCCGCGCTCGGCGCGCCGCCCGCGGCGCGGCCGGTGCCGGGGCCCCCACACCCGCCGTGCCCGACATCGCCTCAGCTTCCCTTGTGGCAGGCGGCGTCCATCCGCTCGGCCGCGTCCTTCACGGAGATCAGCCCGGCCGGCAGCGCGTTATTGATCACCTGCGTGTAGGTCTCGGCACACTTCGCCCGGTAGTGGAACAGCGGCGTGCCGAAGAAGTAGGTCACGCCGGTGTTGCGGGACGTCAGCTGCCGGAAATAATCCTCGTGCGCGGAGTGAATCTTGCTCGGGTCCGATCTCAAGCCGGTCTGGAGCGAGACCTGCTCCATCCACTTGGTGCCGTTCTCGACGCTGGCCATGGACTTGAGCAGTGCACCGGCGCAGTCCTTGTTGCGGCTGCGCGCGTAGATCACGAAGCTGCCCGCCACCGAGAGCGTCTTGCAGGTCGGGCAGGCGCCCTCGTCCATGGCCGGGAACTGCATGAGGCCGAGGGGGAAGTCGGTCGGCATGCCGCCGCTCTCGGGCGACGCGAAGGCGCGGCCGGTGAACCAGCTCGGGTCGGGGAAGGTGAGCGCGCCGGGCTTCTGGTAGAAGTAGTAGTGGGACTCGCCGAGCTTCAGGGTCGAGAAGCTCTTCGGGTAGGCGCCGGCGTCGACGAGGTCCTTGAACCACGTCATCACGGCGGTGACGCGGGGATCGCGGAAGGACATCTCCCCGCTCAGGAGCTTGCCGTAATCCTCGGTGCCGAGCTTGCGCAGCAGCGATTCGAACAGCAGCAGGCCGCCCGGGAAGGGCCGGTCGCCGACGCCCTGCGCCACGGGCGTGATCCCGGCGGCCACGCCCTTCCTCACGAGGTCCGCGAAGGCGGCCTGCGTCAGCTGGCCCGATTCCGGCACGTCGACGCCGACCTTCTTCACGAGGTCGCGGTTGTAGTAGAGTTCGACCGTGTAGGCCTCCACCGGCAGGCCGTAGAGGTGGCCCTTGGCGGTCCAGGCGGGCTTGGCCCAGTCCTCGATCGCCCCCGTGTCGACGCGCGTCTCGAGGGGTTCGAGGAAGCCGCCCTGCAGGAACTCGGGCTGGTCGGGCTCCATGTAGAAGATGTCCGGCGCCTGGCCGGTGCGGACGGCCGATTTGGCCTGCGTGTAGATGTCGGCCTTGGGGATGAAGCTCAGCTTCACCCGGCACTGGGCGTTGGCGGCCTCGAACTCCTTGACGCGGGCGCTCACCCACTCGCGCTTGGCGGGCTCGTCGGGCCAGTTCGACCACACGGTGATCTGCGCCGGCTCCGCGGCCCGCGCGCCGCCGATTCCGGCCGCGTGCGCGGCGACGACCGCGACGGCGGCGCCGAGGGCCCGCGCGGCCTCCCTCCCGTAATCCATGCGGCGCTCCTCACGGCCACCTTTTGATTGAGGATCAGGGGATCAGGTCGCCGCTGCATTGTCAATAACCACAGGCGCCATTGGGCGAAACAACGCTCTTCATGCCGCGGACTGGCTCGTTTTATTGACAATGTGGGTGACCGCCGTAGAAGCGGACGGAGGCGGATGGCGGGAGGCGCGGGATGACGGGCGACACGGGCAAGGGCTTGCGCAAGGGGCTGACCAGCTACGGCGATGCAGGCTTCTCGCTGTTCCTGCGCAAGGCCTTCATCAAGGCGATGGGCTACTCGGACGACGCCCTGAACCGGCCGATCGTCGGCATCACCAACACCTACAGCGACTACAATCCTTGCCACGGCAACGTCCCGGCCCTGATCGAGGCGGCCAAGCGCGGGGTGATGCTGGCCGGCGCGATGCCGATGGTGTTCCCCACCATCTCCATCCACGAGAGCTTCGCCCACCCGACCTCGATGTTCCTGCGCAACCTGATGGCGATGGACACCGAGGAGATGATCCGCGCCCAGCCGATGGACGCCGTCATCGTGATCGGGGGCTGCGACAAGACCCTGCCGGCCCAGGTCATGGCCGCCGCGAGCGTCGACCTGCCGACCGTCGTGGTCCCGGTCGGCCCGATGGTGGTGGGGCACCACAAGGGCGAGGTGCTGGGCGCCTGCACGGATTGCCGCCGCCTCTGGGCCGCCCACCGGGCCGGCGAGATCGACGAGGCCGAGATCGAGGTGGTCAACGGCCGCCTCGCCCCCTCGGTCGGCACCTGCATGGTGATGGGCACCGCCTCCACCATGGCCTGCATGATCGAGGCGATGGGCCTCGCGCTGCCCCTCTCCGGCACGATTCCCGCGCCGCACGCCGAGCGGATCCGCCTCGCCGAGGCGAGCGGGCGGCGCGCGGCCGAGATGGCGGTGACGGGAGGCCCGCGCCCGAGCGAGATCATGAGCCCGGCCGCGATCCGCAACGCGCAGGTGGTGCTCCAGGCGATCGGCGGCTCGACCAACGGGCTCATCCACCTCACCGCGATGGCGCGCCGGGTCGGGATCGACATCGACCTCGCAGCATTCGACGCGGTCGGCCGCGCGGTGCCGGTGCTGGTCGACCTCAAGCCGTCCGGCGACCATTACATGGAGCATTTCCACCATGCCGGGGGCGTGCCGCGGCTGCTCGCCGAACTCGGCGGGCACGTCGCCCTCGACCTGCCGACGGTGGCGGGCGGCACCCTGCGGGACGTGGTGGCGGCGGCCGAGACCGTGCCGGGCCAGACGGTGATCCGCCCGGCCGCCGCGCCGATCAAGCCGACGGGCGGGCTCGCCGTGCTCACCGGCAACCTCGCGCCGCGGGGCGCCCTCATCAAGCACGCGGCGGCGAGCGAGCGCCTGATGCAGCATACCGGCCGGGCTCTGGTGTTCGAGTCGGTCCCCGACATGGCGGCGCGGATCGACGATCCCGACCTCGACGTCACGGCCGAGGACGTGCTGGTGCTGCGCAACGCCGGCCCGAAAGGCGCGCCGGGCATGCCGGAGGCGGGCTACCTGCCGATTCCCAAGAAGCTCGCCCGCCAGGGCGTGAAGGACATGGTGCGCCTGTCGGACGCGCGGATGAGCGGCACGGCCTTCGGGACGATCGTGCTGCACGTGACGCCGGAAGCGGCGGTGGGTGGGCCGCTGGCGCTGGTGCAGAGCGGGGACCGCATCCGCCTCGACGTTCCGGCCCGGCGCATCGATCTGCTCGTCGCGCAGGACGAACTCGACCGGCGGCGGGCGGAGCTCGCCCCGCCGGAGCGGCCGGACTGGGCGCGGCGGGGCTATGCCCGCCTGTTCCACGACACGGTCACGCAGGCGGACGAGGGCTGCGACTTCACCTTCATGGAGCCGGACGGGGGGAGCGGACGGGCCTGACCGGCGGGGCGTGCCGGCCGGCGCGAGCGGGCATCGCGGCGCGCGGGCGCGGGGCTCGACCCGCGCGGATGCGGCGGAAGGCCGGTCGGGCTCAGGTTCC
Organism: Methylobacterium sp. JK268; assembly: GCF_054052225.1. Taxonomy (NCBI): domain Bacteria; kingdom Pseudomonadati; phylum Pseudomonadota; class Alphaproteobacteria; order Hyphomicrobiales; family Methylobacteriaceae; genus Methylobacterium; species Methylobacterium sp. JK268. The sequence continues at coordinate 17,089 of NZ_JBSVZN010000052.1, forward strand.
GCCGCGGTCCCTGAGGTCGAGGAGGCGGCGGGCGGCGACATCGCCGGCCGCGCCCGACAGGGTGCGGCGCTTCCATGCCTCCACCAGGGTGGAGTCGGTGAGCGGCAGGCCCGGGGAGAGGACGCTTCGCAGGAGACGCCTGGCGACGGCGGCGGCGGGCAGATCGGGGTGCTTCGGCATGCGACAGAGTCAGCGCCTCCGTCGTTAACACGCAGTGTGTATCTGACGGTTGCACAACCTGGGCCGATGCTTCGCGATCGGCGCGCGGCCGGAACGGTCACCGGGCATCCGCCGTTCTCCTCCCCACGAAACCTTGGGAGGTCACCATGAGGATGCTCGTTCTTCCCGTCGTTCTTGCCGCCGCCGCCGTCGCGAGCGCCGCCCCCGCCGAGGCGCGGGGCTGCCTGAAGGGTGCCCTGGTCGGCGGCGCGGCCGGCCACTTCGCGGGCCATCACGGCGTCCTCGGGGCGGCCGCGGGCTGCGCCGTCGGACGCTGGCACGCCAACCGCACCAGCGCCGGGACCCCGAGTTCCCGGACGACGAACGTCTCGCGCAGCTACTGACGCCCTCCCGGGAGCCCGTCCGCCGCGGACGGGCTCCCGGTCGCCGATATCCCGAGGGCCGCACACATGTCCGTGATCGGGCCGCCATACCGCGCGGCCGCCCCGGCCGGTGCCGCGCCCTCGACGGGGTGATTCGCGGCGCGCGGCGCTCATCGGGCCGCCCGCCCCGTGCCGACGAGCCCCTGTGCGGCGCAGCACAGCGGACCGGCCCGCGACACCGCAGAACCGATCCCGCGCATCGAAGAGCGCCGGTCTCATCCGACGAGCGGATGCGTAGCCACCTGCGGAGATGGAACCATCCTGACCGGGTCGACATTTCCGCAGGGCCGAGCGCCAGTGATGACTCGCGCTCGAAGCAGACTTGGCGCTCCATCGTCAGCGAAAGGTTCTCCGGATCTGCACGATCCATCGGATCATCTCGCCTTCGAGGATTCAGCAATGGACACCGATAACCCGGCCCGGACGGTCGCCTTGCCGCACTCGATGCCCACCAATAAGCCGTTTACAGAGAAATATTCACTTACAAACCTGATAAACTCAGGCGTGACGATCGCCCTTCTGGTCTTAGCGTTGCCTCTTACGCTTTTGTGGGCCGCATTTCTCTGCTGGATTGCCTTTCGCTGCGCACAATTCTTCCTGTTTTAGCAGTGTGCGCCGCAGCAAAGCCGGCGCTTTCGTTGTTTCAACCGGGGAAGCCAGGGAGAAATGGTGCACAAAATGTGAGCGATTGGAACTTGCGTGAGCTCGGGCACTTGGATCTTCGAATCCGTCGACGTAGGTAGGAACTACGTAGCTGTCCGGGTACAACGATGCTCTACGTCTGTTTCGCCGCTCTGGGATGCGCTGCCGGGCTGACCCTCCGTTGGCCTGGCCTGCTCGTCATCGCGAGCCTGGTCCCGACGGCCGTAGGCGTCGCCGGCGCCGTGCACGCCGTCCCCCTGACCACGACACTGACCGAGGCCGTGATCGCCGTCCTGGCGCTCGACCTCGGCTACACGATCCCGCTCCTGGCCTGCCTCGCCCCCAGCCTGTGGGACGCGTCGCGGACCTGACGCGGGGCCGGCGGGACGCGCGGTGCGTCAATGCGCGCTCGCGTGCCACTCCGCCCCGAACCGCGCCGACACGGGTCGCGTGGCGCGCGCGCGGACGGTCGCCGCGGACCGGGAGCCGAGAGCGATCGCCGTCAGCGCCGCGCACAGGCTTCCCCCGAGCGGTGCGGCCAGGATCGCCGCGATTCCCCCTTCGGGCCAGAACAGGGCCGCCGTCACCGGCCCACCGACCAAAGCCGCCATCACAATCGCAAGCATAGAGACTCCCTCTCGGCTGCCTTTCCGGATCAACCAGGCGCCAGTCGGACGGTTCCAATCAGCAGATCCGAAGACACCGTCGCGATGGACTTCCTCCTGATCGGAGCGTCGTGCCGACTGGACTGCGAAGCCTGGTTTAGACGCCGAATGCCAGCCCTTCCCGGTCGTAATCCTCGCGGACGCAGTCGAGGATCAGGCCGATCTCGGGCGAGGGATCGTCCCTGCGGTAGCTCATGATGACCGGGATCAGGGCCTTCTCCTCGTCGAGGGGCCGGTAGGCGACGCCGTCGCGGCGCAGGCGCTCGACCGAGGCCGGCACCACGCAGGCGCCGACCTCCGCCGCCACCAGCCCGAGCGCGGTCTGCAATTCGCGCACCTCGTGGATCACCGGCGGGCGCACGGCGAGGTCGCGGAACAGGGCGAGGATGCGGTCGGCGTTGTTGGGCCGTGCGCCCTTCGGGTAGACGATCAGCGGCGTCCCGGCGAGGTCGCCGAGCTTGAGGGCGTGGCGCCCGTGCGCCGGCGCCCAGGTCGTCGGCACGGCGACGATCATGCGCTCGTTGCGCAGGAGCACGCGCACGATGGCCGGGTCCTCGATCTCGACGCGCCCGAAGCCGACGTCGATGCGGCCCTCCTTCAGCGCCGCGATCTGCTCCAGGGTCAGGAGTTCGAGGAGCGTCAGGTCGACGTCCGGGCGCTTGAGGCGGTAGCCGCGGAGGATCTCCGGCAACCGCCCGTAGAGCGTCGAGGCCACGAAGCCGACCCGGAAGCGGTTGCGCTCGGTCAGGCGCAGGCGCCGGCCGGTCTCGCGCAGGTCGTCCACCCGCTCCAGGATCTGCAGCGCCTGCTCGAAGATCAGCCGGCCCGGCTCGGTCAGCCGCAGCGGGCGCGCGCCGCGCTCGATCAGGTCGAGGCCGAGCTCCTCCTCGAAGTGCTGGACCTGCTTGCTCAGCGCCGGCTGGGCGACGTGCATCGTCTCGGCGGCGCGCGTGAAGCTCTGCTCGCGGACGACGGCCACGAAGTAGCGCAGGTGCCGGAGCTCCACTCATTCCTCCCGGGAATATTTTCGTTCCCCATCAGTCTTGGACGCCGGCGGAGCCCCTGTCTAGAACGAGAACAAGAGGAAACGCCGGGAGCGAGCGAGACTCGCCGCAGGGCCGAGACGGCCGCGTCGCGCATCACGCCCAGCCCCGACACGAGAGGACGATCCCGAGCCGGCCGCGCCCCGCGCGGACCGGCAACGGTCCTCCTCGCTCTCACAACGGGCCGTCAGGGCCGGGAGGATGTCATGCTGGATCATCTGCATCACGTCGTGGAGGACGCGGTCGAGGAGAACCCGGAGACCGGGACCTATCGCTGCCGGCGCGACATCTTCACCGATCCCGATATCTTCGAACTGGAGATGCGCCACATCTTCGAGGGCAACTGGATCTACGTGGCGCACGAGAGCCAGATCCCGAACCCCAACGACTATTTCACGACCTTCATGGGCCGCCAGCCGGTGGTGGTGACCCGCGACCGCAAGGGGGCGCTGCACGCCTTCGTCAATGCCTGCAGCCACCGCGGCGCCATGGTCTGCCGGCACAAGCGCGGCAACAAGGCGACCTTCACCTGCCCGTTCCACGGCTGGACCTTCAGCAACGGCGGCAAGCTCCTCAAGGTCAAGGACCCGGAGGGCGCGGGCTACCCCGAGAGCTTCAACCGCGACGGCTCGCACGACCTGACGCGGGTGGCGCGTTTCGAGAGCTATCGCGGCTTCCTGTTCGGCAGCCTCAACCCCGACGTGAAGCCGCTGACCGAGCATCTCGGCGAGGCGACGAAGATCATCGATATGATCGTCGACCAGTCGCCGGACGGGCTCGAAGTGCTGCGCGGCGCCTCGACCTACGTGTTCGACGGCAACTGGAAGCTCCAGACCGAGAACGGCGCCGACGGCTACCACGTCTCGGCGACCCACTGGAACTACGCCGCCACGACGAGCCGCCGCAAGGAAGCGCCGGTCGAGGACAAGACCCGCGCCATGGACGCGGGCGGCTGGGCCAAGCAGGGCGGCGGCTTCTACTCCTTCGCGCACGGCCACCTGCTGCTCTGGACCACCTGGGCCAACCCGCAAGACCGGCCGAACTGGGACCGGCGCGAGGAACTCGCGGCGACGCACGGGCAAGCGATGGCGGACTGGATGATCAGCCGCTCGCGCAACCTTTGCCTCTACCCGAACGTCTACCTGATGGACCAGTTCTCCTCGCAGATCCGCACCTACCGGCCGATCGCGGTCGATAAGACCGAGGTGACGATCTACTGCATCGCTCCGCGCGGCGAGGCCGCGGAGGCGCGGGCGCGGCGGATCCGGCAGTACGAGGACTTCTTCAACGCCAGCGGCATGGCGACCCCGGACGATCTGGAGGAGTTCCGCGCCTGCCAGATCGGCTACGGCGGCCGGGCGGCGCGCTGGAACGACCTCTGCCGCGGGGCGACCCACTGGATCGAGGGCGCCGACGAGGGTGCGCGGGCGATCGGCCTGAAGCCGCTGCTCAGCGGCGCCAAAACCGAGGACGAGGGATTGTTCGCGATCCAGCACCGCTACTGGATGGAGACGATGCGCCGGCACCTGCCCTAGGGGACGCGCCGGCGACCCCTCCCCCCTCTGCGGAGCAGGCCGGGAGAGGGGCGGCGCGACGCTTCTCCAGGGAGCGCCTTTCACGACGGTCCCCGTTCTATCCTGAAGCGTGGTTCCCCTCTCCCGCCCCGGCACGAGTGCTTCGCACTCGCCGCGGGGCACCCTCCCCCGCAGAGGGGGGAGGGTTCGGGCGGGAGCCCGCCCTCGAACCCCTCGACACGAACCACGACGGCGCCGGCCCCCACCGGGGCGCCGCACGCGCCCGCACGCCCGGAGGAAACCCCGATGTCCCTCACCCTGGAGCAGGTCCAGCAATTCCTCTACCGCGAGGCCCGCTACCTCGACGACCGCGACTTCGACGCCTGGCTCGCCCTCTACGCCCCGGACGTCGAGTTCTGGATGCCGTCCTGGGACGACGACGACGCCCTCGTCACCGACCCCCAGCGCGAGGTCTCGCTGATCTACTACGACAGCCGCTGCGGGCTGGAGGACCGGGTCTTCCGCATCCGCACCGAGCGCTCCAGCGCCACCAGCCTGCCGGAGCCGCGCACCTCGCACAACATCTCGAACGTCGAGATCCTCGACCAGGACGAGGTCTCGTGCCGGCTGCGCTTCAACTGGCTCACCTTCAACTACCGCTACAAGACCGTCGACACCCATTTTGGGACGTCGTTCTACACGCTCGACACCCGCGGCGGCACGCCCCTGATCAAGAACAAGAAGGTCGTTCTGAAGAACGACTACATCCACCACGTCATCGACATCTATCACATCTGAGGAGGACGCCGTGATGAGCAGCGTCGCGCTCAACTTCGAGGACGGGGTCACCCGCTTCATCGCCTGCCGCCCCGGCGAGACGGTGGCGGACGCCTCCTACCGCCTCGGGATCAACATCCCGCTCGACTGCCGGGACGGCGCCTGCGGCACCTGCCGGGTGAAGTGCGAGTCCGGACGCTTCGATCCCGGCAGCTACATCGAGGACGCGCTGAGCGAGGAGGAGGCGGCGCAGGGCTTCGGCCTCGCCTGCCAGATGCGCCCGAAGACCGACCTCGTGCTCGCGGTCGCCGCCGCCTCGAACCTCTGCAAGACGGGCAGCGCGACGCATGAGGGCCGGATCGCGGCAATGCGCCGCCTGTCCGACACCACCTTCGGGCTCACCGTCGAGACCCCGGAGCCGATCGGTTTCCTGCCGGGGCAATATGTCGGCATCGCGGTGCCGGGGAGCGGCCAGGCGCGGTCCTACTCGTTCAGCTCGGTCCCCGGCAGAACGCGGGCGGAGTTCCTGATCCGCAACATCCCGGGCGGGCTGATGAGCACCTACCTGGCGGAGCGCGCCGCGCCCGGCGCCCCGCTCACCCTGACCGGCCCCTCGGGCAGCTTCTACCTGCGCGAGATCCGGCGGCCGGTGCTGATGCTCGCCGGGGGGACCGGCCTCGCGCCCTTCCTGTCGATGCTGGGCCGGATCGCCGAGACCGGCAGCGCGCATCCGATCCACCTCGTCTACGGGGTGACGCACGACGCCGACCTCGTCGGCCTGGAGGCCCTGGAGGAGGCCGCCGCCGCGATCCCGGGCTTTCGTTTCGCCACCTGCGTCGCCGCGCCCGAGAGCGCGCATCCGCGCAAGGGCTTCGTCACCGAGCACCTCACGCCCGAGCACCTGAACGGCGGCGACGTCGACACCTACCTGTGCGGCCCGCCCGCTATGGTCGAGGCGGTGCGCCGGAGCTTCGCGGAGCGGGGCATCGCGCCCGCGAGCTTCCACTACGAGAAGTTCTCGGCGAGCGGGCCGGTCGGGGGTGCGGCGTGAGCGCCCCCCGGGACATCGTCTCGCCGGGGCGCTTCGCCGGCAAGGTCGCGGTGGTGACCGGCGCCGCGCAGGGCATCGGCCGCGAGGTGGCGCTCCGGCTCGCCCGTGAGGGCGCCGCCCTCCTCCTCACCGACCGCTCGGAGATCGTCGAGGAGACCGCCGCGGCCGCGCGCGACCACGGCGCCGCGGCAGGCGTGCTGCTCGCCGACGTGGAGCGCTACGAGGAGTGCGAGCGGGTGATGGCGGCGTGCGTCGAGCGCCACGGGCGGCTCGACGTCCTCGTCAACAATGTCGGCGGCTCGATCTGGTTCAAGCCCTTCGCCCACTACGCGCCGCACGAGGTCGAGGCCGAGATCCGGCGCTCGCTCTTCCCGACCCTGTGGTGCTGCCGGGCGGCGCTGCCTCCCATGCTGGCGGGCGGGGGCGGCAGCATCGTCAACGTCTCGTCGGTGGCGACGCGCGGGATCAACCGCGTGCCCTACGCCGCCGCCAAGGGCGGCGTGAACGCGCTCACCGCCTGCCTCGCCTGGGAATATGCCGACCGCGGCATCCGGGTGAATGCGGTGGCCCCCGGCGGCACCGAGGCGCCGCCCCGGCGCATCCCCCGCAACCCCGACGCCCCAGACGCGCAGGAGCGCGCCTGGATCGCCGAGGTTGTGGCCCAGACCAAGGCGTCGAGCCTGATGGGCCGCTACGGCACGGCCGCCGAGCAGGCCGCCGCCATCCTGTTCCTCGCCTCCGACGAGGCCTCCTACGTCACCGGCGTCACGCTGCCGGTGGCGGGAGGCGACCTCGGCTGAGACCCGAACCCCGACCCAGAGAGGAAACGCCCCATGACCACCACCGCGACGATCACCGATTCCCCGGAAGCGCAGGCCCTGTTCGACAAGGTCGCGGGCCTCGCCACCGACGACGGCAATCCGCGCATCAAGCAGGTCGTGCGCCGCGTCGTCGAGGACGCCTGCCGGATCATCGAGGATCTCGACGTCACGCCGAGCGAGTTCTGGACGGCGATGAACTACTTCACCGAGACCGGCCGGGCGAACGAGTTCGGGCTGCTGATGCCGGGTCTCGGCATCGAGCACTTCATCGACTTGTGCCTCGACGCCAAGGAACGGGCGGCCGGGATCGCGGGCGGCACGCCGCGCACCATCGAGGGGCCGCTCTACGTGGCGGGCGCGCCGCTCGCCAAGGGCGAGGCGCGCCTCGACGACGACCCGGAGGACGGCGAGGTGCTGATCGTCGAGGGGCAAGTGACGGGCCGGGACGGCGCTCCGCTGCCGGGCGCCATCGTGGACGTCTGGCACGCCAACACGCGCGGCAACTACTCGGTCTTCGACGCGGGCCAGAGCACCTGGAACCTGCGGCGACGCATCGAGACGGACGGACAAGGCCGCTACCGCTTCCGCAGCATCCTGCCGAAGGGCTACGGCTGCCCGCCCGAGGGCCAGACCCAGAAGCTCCTCGACCAGCTCGGCCGTCACGGCCAGCGCCCGGCCCACATCCACTTCTTCGTGTCGGGTCCCGGTCACCGGCAGCTGACGACGCAGATCAACCTGTCGGACGATCCCTACCTGTACGACGACTTCGCCTTCGCCACCCGCGACGGGCTGGTCGCCGACGTGGTGCGCGTCACCGACCCGGCGGCGCTCGCCGCGGCGGGGCTGAACCAGCCCTTCTCGACGATCCGCTTCGACTTCGCGCTCAACCCCGAGGTCGCCCACGCCCCCGACCCGGTGGTGGTGCGCCCCCACGCCGAGGCGGCGTAGGGCCGCGCACCCCGCCGCGTCCCCTCCCCCCTCCGCGGGAGAAGGGCCGGCGCGACGCCGATCGAGGTGGCGCCCTTCACAACGCTCAGAACAATCCTGAAGCGGGGCTCCCCTCTCCCGCCCGGCTCCGCCGGGCACCCTCCCCCGCAAAGGGGGGAGGGTTCGCGTGCGCACCCCTTCCCCTCCCTCCCCCGGACACGCCCATGCTCGCCGAGACCCAGCGCCACGACCCCGCCCCGCCACCCGCCCGCGACCTCGCGGTGGCGGAGATCCGCACCACCATCGTGGACGTGCCGACCCGGCGACGGCACAAGCTCGCGCAGACCGCCGTCACCGCCCAGAGCTACGTCATCGTCCGCCTCCGCCTCGCCAACGGCGTCGAGGGCATCGGCGAGGCCGCGACCTTGGGCGGGCCGCGCTGGAGCGAGGAGAGCGTCGAGGGCATCAAGGCCACCATCGACGCCTACCTGACCCCGGCCCTGATCGGGCAGCCCGCCGACCGGGTCGTGGCGGCGGGTGCGCGCCTCGACGCGGCCGCCAAGCGCAACAACGCCGCCAAGGCGGCGCTGGAGACCGCCCTGTTCGACGCGCTCGGACGGAGCCTCGGCCTGCCCGTCGCGGCCCTGCTCGGCGGCGCCGTGCAGGACAGCCTGCCCGTCCTGTGGACGCTGGCCTCGGGCGATCCCGACCAGGAGATCGCCGAGGCCGAGGGCAAGCTCGACGCCCGCCTGCACCGCACCTTCAAGATCAAGATCGGCGCGCAGGCACCCGAGGCCGATCTCGCCCGCCTGACCCGGCTCGCGCGGGCGCTGGGAGGGCGGGCGCAGCTGATCGTCGACGCCAATCAGGCTTGGGACGAGGCGACCGCCCGGCGCTGCCTGCCGCGCCTCGCCGATCTCGGCATCGCCCTCGTCGAGCAGCCGCTGCCGGCCTGGAACGTGGCCGGGATGGGCCGGCTGCGGGCCCGCGACGACGTCCCGCCGCTGCTGGCCGACGAGTGCGTGTTCACGCCCCACGATATGCTCGCCGTGGCCGGGGCCGCCGCCGCCGACGCGGTGTCCCTGAAACTCGTGAAGCACGGCGGGCTCGTCGGGCTGCACCGGGTCGCGGCCGTGGCCGAGGCCGCCGGGATCGCGCTCTACGGGGGCTGCCTGCTCGAGAGTTCGATCGGCGCGGCCGCCCACCTCCACGCCTTTGCGGGCCTGCGCGACCTCGCCTGGGGCTGCGAGCATTTCGGGCCGCAGATCCTCACCGACGACCTGGTGACCGAGCCCCTGCGCTTCCACGACTTCGCCGTCCACCGGCCCCAGGGCTCCGGCCTCGGCGTCACCCTCGATCCCGACAAGCTGCGCCACTACGCCAGGAGCTGAACCCCATGCTGTACTGCGTCGAGATGGAGGTCGCGATCCCCCACGGCCTCGACCCCGATCACGTGGCGGCCCTGAAGGCCGACGAGAAGGCCCGCGCCCAGGACCTGCAGCGGCAGGGCCGATGGGTCCACCTGTGGCGGGTGGCCGGGCGCTACGCCAACGTCAGCGTCTTCGACGTGCCGAGCCACGACGAGCTGCACGACATCCTGTCGAGCCTGCCCCTCTTCCCCTTCATGACGATCCGCGTGACCCCGCTCGCGCGCCACCCCTCCGCCCTCGCCTGAGGTGCCGGAACGCCCCGGCCGCGCGGACGGCCGCGGCGGCACGGTGGGCGGCCTCAAGCTCGGGGCGCCGAGGGACCGGGCGAACCCGCGCGCGGCGCTCGGCCTGTCCCGTCGCTGCGCGACGCATCGGCCCCGCCTCCAGAAATGATTCCTAGCCCCTCGCGAACCCTGTCCGGCAGCGGGCGTTGATCGGCGGATCATCCTGGAGGAGTTCGGATGCGCTCGATGACCTTGGCCGCCCTCTCGACTGTCCTCGTGACGGGCGCGGCCCTCGCCCAGGCGCCCGCCGGAACCGTGGCGCCCACGACCCCCGGCCCGGCGACCACGGGCACCGTCGGGCGCTCGCCCGGCACCACCGGAACCGTGCCGGACGTCACCGTCGCGCCCGGCGGCACCGGCGCCTCGCAGATCAGCACCGACCCCGCGGCCGGAAGCAATGCCGGGCAGCCCAACCAGGCCATTCCCCAGGGAAGCGGCGGCGGCAGCGGCGGCTCGGGTGGCGGCGGCAAGTAGACCAGGAAGCGAGCGCCCTTCTCAGGAAGGGGGCCGACCGGACGACGGCCGGCGCGCCTGGGTCCCGGCTGGTGCGGCGGTGAGACGGCCGAATCGGTCGCCGGATCGGCGGCGTGTCCGGCCTGCAACACGGGCGTCCCAACGGAAAGGCAGCGCTTGCACATTGCACCGCAGCATGAGACTGTGCGGTTGCACAGCCGCGATGGCGTCGCGCCGTGCATGCCCTTCGGGGCGTTTCCTCCCTAGACTTCGGGCCGCTCGCGAGGGCGGCCTTTTTCTTGTCCGGAGCAGCGCGCCGGCGGCCCGGGGATGGCCGCGGCCGTCCTGAGCATTAAGTCCTACCTTCTCCCGCCGGACCGGCGGAGCCGGCCGTCGGGAGAGACGGCGAGAGGAGCCTCAGCGCGTGCGGATCGCCATCATCACCACCTTCGTCCTCGCCGGCCTCGGCGCGGGCGCGCTCAGTGGACCGGCCTCAGCCCTGCCGGTCGGCCCGGATCGCGGCATCGCGGCGCCGGACGGTGCCATCAGCGAGGCCAGGATGCGCCGGCATGCGCGGCACGCGCATCGCCACGGGTTCCGCGTGCGTCCGGGCGGGCGGTTCAACAACGTCACGCGCGGCGCGCCGGCCGGCTCCAGCGGCGGCAACGCCGTCACGGGCAGCACGGCCGCCCCGAGCGGACGGTGACCGGCGGCGGATGACCGCCCGCGGTGCGCCCCTGCGCGGCGCACCGCCTCGGAGCGACGGCCCTACAGGCAGGCCGGGTAGACCGCTTCGCCGCCGTAGCAGGCGGCGAAGGGGGCGAGCGACTCGCGGTAGAGCGCCCGGTAGGCCTCGTCCGTCAGGCACTCCATCTCCGGCAGGTTGAGGCCGGCGCCCACCTCGTGGCAGAGGGCGAGGCCCCGCAGCCGGGGCACCGGCAGCCTGCCCTCGGCGGCGGCCTCGGCCATCCGCGCGTAGAGGTCCTCCAGGTGGCGGACCAGGCGTGGCGTGTCGAAGAGCAGGCAGGTATCGCGGCCGGCCGCGAGCCGCTCGCGGATCGGGCGCAGCGATCCCGGATCGCGTCCGTAGGCGATCGCCCGGGCCACGTAGGCCTCGCCGCTCTCGCAGATCATCTCCGGGATCCCGGCCGCCTTGACCAGGCTGGCGCAGACCCGCGAGGCGAAGCTGCGGCCCGGCAGCGTCAGCACCGGCAGGCCCATCCACAGGGCGTCCGCGGCGGTCGTGTGAGCCCCGTACGGGAAGGTGTCGACGAACAGGTCGGCGAGCGCGTAGCGCGCCACGTGCTGCGGGTTGGCCATCTTCTCCGCGAAGACGAGGCGCTCGGGCGCCACGCCGCGGGCCGCGGCGCGCTCCCGCAGGCGCGCGTTCGTCTCGTCGCCGCCGGTGAAGAGCCACAGCACGCTGCCCGGCACATTCGCCAGGATCGTCATCCAGCGGCCGAACACGCGTTCGGTGATCTTCTGCACGCCGTTGAGCGCGCAGTAGACGAAGGCCCCCTCCGGCAGGCCCATCTCGGCGCGCGACGGGCGCCGCGGGTCGACGACGCGACGCCGGTCGTTCGGCTGGTAGCAGGGCAGCCGCACCACCTCCTCCGACACGATCCCCTCCTCGCCCGGCGGGAGGATCGTCTCGTCGGCGATGACGTAGTGGTGGTAGGGCGAGCCCATGCTGCCCGGAAACCCGAACCAGTTCGCGATGACGGGGGCCGGGCGGTGGGCGAACAGGCCGGTGCGGGCATCCTTGGTGTAGCCGTTGAGGTCGACCAGGATGTCGATCTCGTGCTGGCGCACGAGCTGCGCCGCCTGCAGGTCGCTGAGCCCGGTGAGGTCGTGCCAGTGGTCGACGGCGGCCTTGGTGCGCCGGTGCGTGGCGTCGCTGCTCGGCACGCCGCAGTAATAGGCGAAGATCTCGCAGCGGCTGCGGTCGTGCAGCTCGATGACCTCGGTCATCGCGAAGCCGACGGCGTGTTCGCGCAGGTCGGAGGAGACGTAGCCGATCCGCAGCGGGCCGGGGCGCCGGGCGCGCGGATCGACGGGATGGAGCCCCTCCCCGCCCCTCGGGGCCAACCCCACCGCGGTCTTGCAGTAGTGGTGGGCGACCGCGAGCTGGAAGATCGGATCGTCGGTGTAGCTCGCCACCGACAGCGGCGAGATCGAGGCGGCGAGGTCGCGGCGCGTCACCTTGGCGAAATCCGTCAGCACCGGCCACTTGCACTGCGCCAGGCGTTGCGCGATCCAGTGCTGGATGACGTCGGGCTGGTGCCGGTCGAGTTCGAGGGACTGGCGCAGGTAGTCTTCCGCCTGCGCGCCCTGGTGGTGCGTCTCGAGGACACGGCCGATCTGCTTGAGGGCCATGGTCTTGAAGTCGAGCGCCTCGCCGTTGAAGGCCGCGAGCGGGGTCAGGACGCCAGTCCAGGCCTCCACCGCCGCGTCGACCCGGCCGAACCGTTCCAGGGCGCTGCCGAGGTTGATCCGTGCGGCCCAGAAGTCCGGCTTGAGCTGGATCGCCTGCCGCAGCGCGTTGATCGCGCCCGGCAGGTCGCCACTCTCCGAGAGCGTCATCGCGTAGTTGAACACGGCCGCGTACAGGAACGGATCCGCCGGGTTCCAGGCGATCCAGGTCTTGTACAGATCGAGGATCATCGCGCCTTCGGACTGGCGCTTCAGCGTCTCGGCGGCCTCGATGAGACCCAGCAGGTTGATCTGATTGCCGCGGATCTGGCTCATCACCTGATCGTAGAGGGCACTCGCAATACCTTTATCCGCGGGCTTCACAAACATCACCTAGTCTCACTTGTCGGCAATAAGCGGGAGCGGTTCGCCGTCCGATAACCGCACGCGATGGTTAACAAACCGTCTCTGTCGCTGCGGAAGGCGGTTTCTGCCCTCCAGAACGGCCGCTGCGTGCTCCACACCGCCGGGGTTCGACCGGCGGCCCGGCGCCCCGCATCGCCGCCTGGCGGCGGCGACGCGGTTCGCAGGGATGCGTGGCGGGCCCTTAGGACGTGTAGGTGAGGAGAGCGTTGACTTGGCTCGACGTCATGCTCTGGATCTGCACCGAGGTGAAGGCGTTGCGCTGAACCGAGGACAGCGCGGCGATCTCGACGGTGGAGAGACCTTGGAGCTGGACCGTGCTCAGAGCGGGCAGCGCCGCCGTCGACAGGCCGCCGATCTGCGTCGTCGTGAGATGGTTGATCTCCGTCGAGGTCAGACCTCCCAGCTGGGTGGTGCTCAGCGAGTTCAGCGCTGTCGTGGTGAGCGCGTTGAGCTGCGTGTCGTTGAGCAGAGCAATCTGGCTGGATTTCAGTCCCTTCTCCTGGATCGGCGACAGGTTCGCGATCTCGGAGCTGGTCAGCGACCCGATCTGGGTCGAGGTCAGCACCCCGAGCTGGGTCGAGGTCAGGCCAGCGAACTGCGCCGTGGTCAGCTGCGCGCCGATCTCGGCCGTGGTCAGACCCGCCACCTGCGCGGTGGAGAGCCAGCCCAGCTCCGTCGCCGACAGGCCCGAGACCTGCGTCGAGGTCAGCGCGCCCACCTGCGTCGAGGTCAGGCCGCCCACCTGCGCCGAGGTCAGGCCCCCGACCGCCGCCGAGGTCAGGCCCCCGAGCTGCGTCGTGCTCAGCGCCCCGATCTGCGCCGAGCGCAGCCCGGCCAGCTCCGTATTGGTCAGCACCGCCAGCTGGTCGGTGCTCAGACCCGCCACCTGGCCGGTCGTGAGCGCCCCGATCTGCGCCGAGGTGAAGGCCTGGATCTGGCCCGCCGTGGTCAGCTGCCCGATCTCGGTCGAGGTCAGGCCGCCCAGCTGCGTGCTCGACAGCAGGGCGAGGTCGCCGGAGGTCAGCGCCTGGATCTGCGTCGAGGTGAACAGCGCCAGCTGGCTCGACTTGAGACC
>NZ_JBSVZN010000053.1:0-29679 GCF_054052225.1 Methylobacterium sp. JK268
GGCTACGGCCTGTACGGATCTGATTCGCTCGGTTCGTGTTGTGAGCCTTTGCGCTGTGCGGGAGGCTTTGCATGGACGGACTTGGGGTCGGCGACATCCGCACCGAGGCGCGCGGCGCTTGGCTGTTTGATCGGATCGTGACCACCGGCAGCGTGGTGCTGAGCACGGTCGGGGGCAGCGAGGCCGGCACGGCCGCAGCCCATCGCTACCTGTCCTCGCCGCACACGAGCGTGGGCGCCATCCTGCGGGCGTTTGGCGCGCGCACGGCCCAGGCCTGTGCCGGCCGCGCGGTCGTGGCGGTGCAGGACACGAGCGAGATCAACTTCACCCCGCTGGCGGCGGGCCGTCACGGGCTCGGGCCCGCCGGCAACGGGCGCAATCCCGGCTTCTTCCTGCACCCGGTCGTGGCGGTCGACGCACAGGACGAGGCGATCCTGGGGCTGGTCGATGCCCAGATCTGGACGCGGGCGGACGCGCCGGTCAAGCCGCGGGCGGGCCGGCCGATCGCGGACAAGGAGAGCCGGCGCTGGGGTGTGGGCGCGCAGGCCGCGCAGGCCCGCCTGGGCGAGAGCGCGGCGAGCCTGATCGTGGTGGCCGACCAGGAAGGCGACATCTACGATCACGTCGCGCGCTGTCCGGCGGGCACCGACCTGCTGGTGCGCGCCCGCCACGACCGGGCGCTGGCCACGGGGGGCGCGATGACGGCGGAGGCGGCGCGCTGGCCGGTCCTGGCCGAGGATACGGTGACGGTCCCCGCCCGGCCGGGCCGGCCCGAGCGCACCGCACGGGTGCAGTTGCGGGCCGGATCGCTGGTGGTGAAGCGGCCAGCGGGCGAGCCGAAGAGCCTGCCGGGCGCGCTGCCGCTGAGCCTGGTGACGGTGGAGGAGCCCACCCCGCCCGACGGTCAGGCGCCGCTGTGCTGGCACCTTCTGAGCACGCGCCCGGTCGCGACCGCCGCCGAGGCGCGCGAGACGGTGCGGCTGTACCGGCTGCGCTGGCGCATTGAAGAGGTGTTCCGCGCGCTCAAGCGGGACGGGCTGGGCCTGGACGCGACGCAGATGCGGGTGCCCGACAAGCTGTTCCGGCTGGCGGCTTTGGCGCTGGGGGCGGCGGTGCGCATCCTGCAGTTGGTCGATGCCCGCACGGGCGGCGGGCGGCCGATGCAGGACGTGCTCGACGCGGTCGCCTTGCCCGTGGTGGCGCAGCTGGGCCGGGCCTGCGAGGGCAGTACGGCACGCCTGCAGAACCCACACCCACCGGGGACGCTGGCCTGGCTGTCTTGGATCGTGGCCCGGCACGGCGGCTGGAACGTCGCCGGCAAGCCGCCGGGACCCAAGATCATGGCCCGCGGCTGGCAGCGCTTCGCCGCCATGCTCGCCGGCGCAATCCTCGCAGACCCCGACTCACTTCCGTCAAGGCCGTAGCCCGCACGGGAGAGGGGTAGGGGTGAGGGTGGCTCGGCTTCAGGATTGAACTCCGAAGGTCGAGCTGCGAGCGGCACGGTCCCGTTTTCTTGCTGAAGCGTCCGTCCCTCACCCCCGGCCCCCTCTCCCACTCGGGAGAGGGGAGAAGTGTCTTACATTTTCCCCGGAGTGCCGTGCGCGTGCGGGGAGAAGGCTCGGGCGCGCCTCACTCCGCCGCCTCGTCGAACCCCTCCCGCTCCCCGACGCCGAGGAAGCCGCCGGACTGGCGCTCCCACAGCCGCGCGTAGAGCCCGTCCTGCCGGATCAGGTCCTGGTGGCGGCCCTCCTCGACGATCCGGCCGCGGTCGAGCACGATCAGCCGGTCGAGGGCCGCGATGGTCGAGAGCCGGTGCGCGATGGCGAGCACCGTCTTGCCCTCCATCAGCGTCGCGAGCGAGCCCTGGATCGCCGCCTCGACCTCCGAATCGAGGGCCGAGGTGGCCTCGTCGAGGATCAGGATCGGGGCGTCCTTCAGGATCACCCGCGCGATGGCGATGCGCTGGCGCTGGCCGCCCGAGAGCTTCACGCCCCGCTCGCCCACCTGCGCGTCGTAGCCCCTGCGGCCCTTGTGGTCCTCCAGGTCGAGGATGAAGTCGTGCGCGTGGGCGAGCGTCGCCGCCGCGACGATCTCCTCCTGGGTCGCCTCGACCCGCCCATACGCGATGTTGTCGCGGATCGAGCGGTGCAGCAGCGAGGTGTCCTGGGTCACGACCGCGATGGCGCGGCGCAGGGAATCCTGGGTGACGCGAGCGATGTCCTGCCCGTCGATCAGGATGCGCCCGCCCTCCAGGTCGTGGAGGCGAAGCAGCAGGGACGTGAGGGTGGTCTTGCCCGCCCCGCTCGTGCCGACGAGCCCGACCTTCTCGCCGGGCCGGATGGTCAGGGTCAGGCCCTCGATCACGCCCCGGTCCTCGCGCCCGTAGTGAAAGGTCACGGATTCGAAGTCGATCCGTCCCTCCCGGACCGCGAGCTCACCCGCGTCCCGGCGGTCGACGATGGCGTGCGGCCGGGCGATGGTCTGCATGCTCTCCTGGATGACGCCGATATTCTCGAACAGGCCGCGCACGGTCTGCATCACCCAGCCCGACATGGCGATGAGCCGCAGCACCAGGGCGAGGCCCGCCGCCCCCTCGCCCGTGGTCATCCGGCCCGCCGACCACAAAGCCAGCACCGCGGAGGCGGTGGCGACGATCAGCACCGAGTTGAGGAGCGACAGCGTCGCGGTGGTGGCGGTGATCAGCCGAAACGAGTGAAGGTAGGCGTCGGTGTGGGCGGTGGTGGCCTCGCGCACCGCCGAGCGCTCCTCACGGTCGCGGGCGAAGAGCTTCACGGTCAGGATGTTGGTGTAGCTGTCGACGATGCGCCCGATCAGCGCCGAGCGGGTGTCGGCGACCTTCAGCGAGCGGGAGCGGGCGCGGGGCACGAAGAAAGCGGTCAGGCCCGCATAGGCGGCGATCCAGACCAGCACCGGCAGCACCAGCCAGGGGCTGATCGACGAGAACAGCCCGACCGCCGTCACGGCGAAGATCGCGACGTACAGGAGGGTGTCGATGAACACCACGGCGAGTTCGCGCACCGCCGGCCCGACCTGGGTGACGCGGTTGGCCAGCCGCCCGGCGAAATCGGCCTGGAAGTACGAGAGTGAGTGGCCGAGCGTGTAGAGGTGGGTGCGCCAGCGGATCATGTTCGTGGTCTGGGGCACCACGAGCTGGTTCGACAGCGCCTCGTGCAGCCAGGACAGGCTCGGGCGCACCGCGAGGATCAGGAATCCGGCCAGCAGGAGCCCGGTCCCGTGCTCGGCCCAGAGGGTGGCGGGCTGCGACTTCGCCAGGATGTCGACGAACCAGCCCATCAGCAGGTAGAGCGAGGCCTCGACCGAGCCCGCCGCGAGGCCGACGAAGAACAGCACCACCAGGGCCGTGCGGACCGGCCGCAGGTAGTGGCCGGCGAAGCCCGTGACGGTGCCGGGGGGCTGGCGCTCCTCGTCGAAGGGCGCGAACGGGTCGATGCGGCGCTCGAGCCAGTCGAGGAACATGCGGGAGCCTTCGCGGGGTCGGAAGTCCTGAGGTAAGCCGCCTTGACGGCCTGCCAACCGGGGGGCGATGCCGCACGGGTCACCCCTCCCGCGGTCCCGCCCGATGCTGCGCCTCGCCCTCTACCAGCCCGACATCCCGCAGAACACCGGCACGATGCTGCGCCTCTGCGCCTGCCTCGGGGCGGGGGTCGAGATCATCGAGCCGGCGGGGTTCGACGTCTCGGACCGGCACCTGCGCCGCGCGGGCCTCGACTATCTCGACCACGTGGCGATCGCGCGGCACCGCTCCTTCGCGGCCTTCGAGGCGTGGCGGCGGGAGGCGGGCCTGCGGCTCGTCCTCGCCACCACGGCGGGCGCCCTGCCCTACACGGATCTCGCCTACCGGCCGGACGATTGCCTGCTGGTCGGCCGCGAATCGGCCGGCGTGCCCGAGGCGGTGCACGCGGCGGCGGAGGCCCGGGTGGTGATCCCGCTGCGGCCCGGCCTGCGCTCGCTCAACGTGGCGGTGGCGGCCGCGATGATCCTCGGCGAGGCGATGCGGCAGACGGGCGGGTTCGCGGGGCAGACCGTCTCGCGGGGAGACGCGGCATCTTGACGAAACGTATCACAAGACGATACGTTTTGGGTCGGGAGCGCCGCCGTGATCCGCAGCTTCGCCGACGAGAAGACCCGCGCGGTGTTCGAGGGGCGGCATCCGAAGGGCGTGCCGGCCGACATTCTGACGGTCGCCCGCCGGAAGCTGCGCTATCTGCACGCCGCGACCTCCTTGGACGCGCTGAGCGTGCCACCGGGCAACAGGCTGCATCCGCTCACGAGAGATCGGCTCGGACAGCACGCTATCCGCGTCAACGATCAGTGGCGGATCTGCTTTCGATGGACGTCGCGGGGACCGGAGGATGTTGAAATGACCGATTATCACTGATCGGAATGACGCTCAGCGCAGGCTCGGGGATGGCCCCGGGCGAACGACGGGAGAGCCCGATGGCGCTTGAACTCGAGACGGACGAACGCCTTCCCCCCTTGCATCCGGGCGAAGTGCTGCGCGAGGAGTTCCTCGTGCCGCTCTCGCTGACGCCCTACGCCGTGGCGAAGGCCTGCGGCGTGCCGCGGACGCGGATCGAGCGCATCGTCCGCGAGGAGACGGCCATCACGGCCGATACCGCGCTGCGGCTCGGGCGCTACTTCGGTATGGATCCGCAAGTCTGGATCAACCTGCAGTCCGATTACGACCTCGAACGCTCCCAGCGCGAGATCGGCGACGCGCTCGAGCGGATTCGTCCGCTCGGGCGCGACGCCGCGTAGGCGCTCCGGTCCTCACTCCGCCTGCGCGACGCGGGTGGTGCGGCGGGCGGTCCAGCGGCCCGAGCACAGGGAGGACACGCTCCAGGTGCCGGCCCCCGCGGCGGCCTGGAGCCGGCCCGAGGCGGCGCCGCTCGCCGGGCCCTTGCGGACCGTGAGGCCGACGCTGCCGTCCTGGCCGACCCGGCCGCTCACCGAGGCGCCGCCCTCCGCCGAGGCGAGGCTCACGTCGCCGTCCCGGACCGCCAGCGACACCACCGTGCGCGCGTCGCACATCCCGGACTCGGTCACGAGCTGCACGGTCCAGGTGCCGTTGTAGCCCCGCGCCTCGCCCGAGAGGGCCGGCAGCGCCGAGGTGAGGCCGGTGGCGAGCGTGAGTGCGACGACGGCAGACTTGATGAGCATGATTCCCCCTCGGTTGGGCAGGCCGGGCGCGTTCGATGAGAGGCGCGCCCGGAACCGTCGGGTCCCGTCGCGCTCGCCGCGGCGATGGCGTGGATGAGGGGTCATGACCGCCGGACGGGGCAGAAATGGGGCGGTGACGCGAGGTTCCACCTTGGCCGTCGACGATCGTCCGCGCGTTTCGTCGCGCCGGAGCTTCGCCGCAGCGGAGCGATTGCTGCGCGGAACCTACCCTGACCTCGGCTCAACCTGAACCGATGGTCAGATCTGCGTCATTCCTCCGCCCCCGTCCCGCCGCGCCGCTCGCGGAACGCCCGCGGGGCCTCGCCCGTGCCCTTGGCGAAGAAGCGCGAGAAGTAGGCCGGATCCGCGAAGCCGAGGCTGTAGGCGACCTCGGCGATGCCGAGATCCGAGTAGAGCAGCGCGCGCTTGGCCTCCAGCAGCCGCCGGTCGCGGAGGATGCGGCCGGGGCTCGCCCCCGTCGCCGCCCGGCAGGCGGCGCGCAGGCGCGCCGGGGTCACGCCGAGATCGGCCGCATAGGCGTCGAGGGAGCGCTCCTCCCGGTGATGCACCTCGACGGCCTCGCGGAAGCGCGCCGCCAAAACCGCCTGCGGCCCCGGTGCGGCCTGCGCGCCCTGCGCGGCCCGGGCCTGGCGCAGGATCGCCACGAGCAGGATCAGCAGGTGCCCCTCCAGGGCCGCGCGCCGGCCCGGCGCCGCCCAGGCGAGTTCGCGGGCGATCTCCGCGAGGCTCTCGCCGGCCGCGCCGCCCTCCTCCGGCAGGGCGGCGGGCGCGGCGAACAGCCCGGCGAGGTCGGGCGCGCGGCGGGCGAGGTCGCGCAGGTAGCGGTCGGACAGGGTGAGGACGGTCCCGGCAGTCTCGGCCGCGAAGCGGAACCCGTGCGCGGTGCCCGCCGGGACGAGCAGGAGGCAGGGGCTCGCGAAGGGGATCGTCTCGGCCTCGGCCCGCATCACGCCTCCACCCTCGGGCAGGTGCAGCACCTGATGCAGGCCCGCATGGACGTGGGGCCGGATGCTCCAGCGGTTGGGGCGGCTGCGGTCGTCCAGGGGCTCCAAGTGCAGGAAGCGGTCGTCCACGTCCCGGGGCGCCTCTCCGTACAGGAAGAAATGCGGTACCGCAGGGAGTTGGCCGGAGGAAGCGGGCATCGGGCGACGGGACCGGAACGGGGGCGGGACCGACGGAGAGTCCAACTTATTGGCCGCGGCGTCCATCGCCAGGGCGCCGGGGACGGCGCATCCTCCCGGGAGATGCGCCACCCGCCTCGACGCGGACGGCGCCCGGGAGAGATGCGAGGAGACGCCATGGACAGGCCCATCACGCGCACGCAGGTCGCGATCATCGGGGCCGGCCCGGCCGGGCTGTTCCTCGCCCACCTCCTCGCGCGGGCGGGGATCGACGCGGTGGTGCTGGAGCGGCGCACGCGCGACTACGTCGAGGGACGGGTGCGGGCGGGCGTGCTGGAGCAGGGCACGGTGGCCCTCCTCGCGGAACTCGGCCTCGACGGGCGCTGCCGGGAAGAGGGCCTCGTCCATACCGGCACCAACCTCGCGTATGACGGGGAGATCTTCCGGATCGACATGGCGGCGCTGACCGGCGGCTCGGCCGTGACGGTCTACGGCCAGCAGGAGGTGATGCGCGACCTGTTCGACGCCGCCGAGGCGCGGGGCGTGCGCATCGTCTTCGAGGCCGAGGACGTGGCGCTGCACGGCGTCGCCACGGATGCCCCGACGGTCAGCTACCGGCGGCACGGCGAGGCGCGCACGCTCGCCTGCGACATCGTCGCGGGCTGCGACGGCTTCCACGGCGCCGCCCGCGCGGCGATGCCGGCCGAGGTGCTCAAGGTCTTCGAGCGGGTCTATCCCTTCGGCTGGCTCGGCATCCTGGCGGAGGTGCCGCCGGTCAACCACGAGTTGATCTACGCCAACCACCGGAACGGCTTCGCCCTCGCCAGCATGCGCTCTCCGACCCGCAGCCGCTACTACGTGCAGGTCGGGCTCGAAGAGCGGATCGAGGACTGGCCGGACACGCGCTTCTGGGACGAACTGGAGACCCGCCTCGGTCCGGACGCCGCCCGGGGCCTGGTGCGAGGCCCCTCCTTCGAGAAGAGCATCGCCCCCCTGCGCAGCTTCGTGGCCGAGCCCATGCGCCACGGGCGGCTGTTCCTGGCGGGCGACGCCGCCCACATCGTGCCGCCGACCGGCGCCAAGGGCATGAACCTCGCGGTCTCGGACGTGGCCATGCTGGCCGAGGCCCTGGTCCGCCACTACCGCCACGGCGACGCCTCCGGCCTCGACGGCTACTCGGCGCGGGCGCTGGCGCGGGTGTGGAAGGCGGAGCGCTTCAGCTGGTGGTTCACCGGGCTGACCCACCGCTTCCCCGACATGGACGATTTCGCCCGCCGCATGCAGGTGGCGGAGCTCGCCTATATCCGCGACTCGGCCGCCGCCCAGACGGCGATCGCCGAGAACTACGTCGGGCTGCCGATGCGGTGAGACGGGGCGGACCGGTCCGCACCCGGCGGATCACCGCCCGGTCTCGCCCGTCTCCGCCACGGGCACGCCGGCGATGCGGACCTCGTCCTCGCTCGCCCCGGCCTTGTCGGTGACGACCTGGGGGCAGCGCAGGCAGGCGGCGTCCCCCTGCTCGATGTGCCAGCGGCAGGTCGGACGGATGCCGCAGGCCGGCAGGCTGGCGACCACCGGAGCGAGGCCCGCGAGGACGCGCTGCCCCAGCGTGCAGCCGCCGTTGAAATGCGCGCAGGCGTGCTTGGCGCAGGGCGCGGCGATGCGGAAGATCTCGGTCGAACGGACCGGACCGGTCTTGGCCAGCAGCTCCGGCGTGGCCGGGACCGGCTCGGTCAGGTAGCCGACCCGCCGGGCGGAGGAAGGTCCGGTCATCACGCCGAAGATGCGGCTCGACCGGGAGCCGGGTTGCGCGCTCGGGCAGTCGATGCGGTTGCTCATCGGACCGGACCTTCCTCTCGAGGGTGGTGCTCGCGACGGGGCGAGGTCAGAGGCCGAAGCCGGGCGTGAAGATCGGGCCGACGACGACGCCGGTCCGCAGGATGCCGCTCCTGATCTCGGCCGGCAGGGTGAAGCTCAGTCCCGTGATCTGACCGCCCACCACACGGTCCAGATCCTCGGGCGTGAGGACCACCGGCTCGGGAAGCACGGTCTCGTTCACCTGCGGCGAAGCTGGGGAAATTTCAGAGTTTTTCACGATGAAGCCTCCTGTATTCATGAGGAACACAGGAATTCTGCTTTCGAAAACTCGAATGGACTGTGCGCCGACGCACGGGTGCGTGGGCCCGCCGCATTCCGGATCGCGCTCCCCACCAGCGTCTGGCCCGAGGAACGGGGCGCGGCGCCCCGCCGGATCAGCCCTCCGCCTCCGCCCCGCGGATGAGTTCGCCCGCCACGTCCCCGATCCGCGGCGCGGGCTCGCGCAGGAACGGCAGCGGCCGGCAGACGGCGAGGGCCGCGAGGCCGAAGCGGGCGGTCATCAGGCCGTTCAGCACCCCCTCCCCCAGCTTCGCCGAGACCCGGGCGGCGAGGCCAAGGCCGAGCACCTGCTGCAGCAAACTGTCCCCCACCGCGACGCCGCCCGTGACCGCGAGATGCGCGAAGGCCGCGCGGGCGAGCCGCAGGAAGCCGAACAGGCCGGGGCGCCCGCCATAGATCACCGCCACCCGGCGCAGCAGCCGCACCGCCGCGAAGACCACGAAGGCGACGTCGACGATCGCCCGCGGGCTCAGCGCCGTCACGGCCGACACTTGCTTGGCCGCGTCCGCCACCGCCGCCTTGGCCATCCGGTCGAGGGGGCCGAGCAGCTCGGTCTCGGCGATGCCGATCCGGTCCTCCACGTCGAGGATCGCGTCCGCGACCCCGTCGAGGCGCCCGCGCGCCGCCGCGAGGCCCGGCCGCCCGGCATAGAGGCCGGCGACGTCGCGCACCACGGCCTTGGCGCCGGTGTGGTCGCGGGCGGCGAGCGCGTCGAGGGCGGCCCCGCGGATCGCCTCGATGCGCCGCTCGCGCAGCACGCCCGCCAGTTCCCGCCACACGAGCGCCAGCAGCGCCACCCCGGCGAGCGCCAGCAGCGCCAGCGCCACGGCGCCGAGCCAGGGGGCGGCGGCGAAGAGGTCGGCGATCAGCCGCTCGACCGCGAGCCCGATCCCGAGGCTCGCGAGCCCGCTCAGCGCGGAGAGGAGCAGCGCCGCCCAGGGCGGGCCGGAGCGGGGCGCCACCGGCACCGGCACGCCGTCGGCCGCCTCCACGATCTCGAAGGGCTGCTCCACCACCCGCACGCCCTCGGCGACCGGCGTCTCGACGCCCGGCGGTGGCGGATCGGGCGGGAGCCGGAAGGCCCGGGGCCTCTGGGTCTCGGTCATGCGAGGCGATCCCCGATCAGGAATTGCAGGGCGCGGTCGAGGCGGATCTGCGGCAGGCGTCCGGGCCGGCCGAGCGCGTCGGGCGGCACCCGGGGCGGGCGGAAGCGCGGGAAGCGCAGGGAGCCGGGCGGCACCGCCCCCTCCAGCACCGCTTCGGGCCGCTCGGGCAATTCGCCCGGAAAGATCGCCGCCTCCGCCTCGCCGTCGAAGACCTCGTCCCCGATCGCCTCGCCGGCCTCCGGCGTGCCCGCCACCGCCTGGAGGGTGTGCGCGCCCTCGTGCACCAGGGTCTCGCGGGTCGCCCGCACGGAGGCGAGCGCCACCGTGCCGACCCGCGCGCCCGCCGCCTCGGTGCGCCGGAGCGAGCGGGCGACGAGGAGACGCAGCAGCGCGTCGAGCCGGTCGTGGCTGGCGTGGTGGAGGTGGTCGGCCTTGGTGGCGGCGAACAGGATCCGGTCGGCCCGCGGCGCGAAGAGCCGCGACAGCACCGTGTTGCGGCCGATCCGCAGGCTCATCAGCACCCGGTCGAGGGCGTCCTCGAGTTCCGCCAGGGCCGCCGCGCCGGCATCGACCGCGGCCAGCACGTCCACCAGCACGATCTGCCGGTCGATGCGCTGGAAGTGATCGCGGAAGAAGGGCGTCACCACCCGGCTCTTGTAGGCCTCGAAGCGGCGCTCCATGAGGCCGCCGAGGCTGTCGGGGCGGGTCGGCCCGGCGAGCGCCAGGGGCGCGAAGGTCAGCGCGGGCGAGCCGGCGAGGTCGCCCGGCATCAGGAAGCGGCCCGGCGGCGTGGTGGCGACCGCTTCCGGCCCGGCGCGCAGGGCCGCCAGATAGGCCTTGAAGGCGTCGCTCGCCCGTTCGGCCAGCACCTCGTCGAGGGGCTGGTCCGGGTCGAGGCCGCGCAGCGTCTCGCGCCAGGGCGCCGCGATGGCGGCCCGGCCGGGGCGCTCCGCCGCCGCGATCGTCTCGCGCGACCAGCCCTCGTAGGTCTGCTCGATCAGCGCGAGGTCGAGGAGCCACTCGCCCGGATAATCGACGATGTCGACCATCAGGCTCGCCGGACCCGGCCGCCAGCCGGCCTTGCGCTCGTACTCGACGGCGAGGCGCAGCTGGCTGATCCGGTCGGTGGAGCGCGGCCAGCGGCGCTCCCCGGTCAGGGCCGCGAGATGGTCCTCGTAGGGGAAGCGCGGCACGTCGTCGTCGGGCTGGGGCACCAGCCGGGCGCGGCGCAGGCGGCCCTCCTGGGAGACCCGGAAGGCGGGCAGCGGGTTCAGGCCCACGAGGTGGTGGACCAGGGCCGTCGTGAACACGGTCTTGCCCGAGCGGGCGAGCCCGGTGACCCCGAGCCGCAGGGTCGGCTGCACCAGGAGGTCGCCGGAGGCCTCGGCGAGCGCGCGGGCGGCCGAGCCGGCCCGCTCGACGAAGCTGGAGAGGGGCGGCACGGCCAAATCGTCGCTCTCGTGGTTGGTCGTCGGGGAGGTGGCGCCGGCTTCGCCGTTCCGCAAGGGCGCCAGCGCGGTCAGGGACGATGCGGAGTCGGCAGGGAGGCGGCCTCGGCACGGGCCGATTCGGCGGAGCGGGCCGCTTCGGCCCGCGCGATCGCGGCGGCGACCAGGGCCGGGTCCGCCCGCAGGCTGCCCAGTTCCACCGCCGACATCGCGAGCAGCACCGGCGCGAGCCGGGCCGTCGCCCGCCCCTCGGCGTCGAACAGCCCGAGATCCTCGGAGGCCCCCACCCCGACGCTCGCCGCGATGCGGTGCGCGTAGGCCTGGATGCGCGCCTCGTCCGAGCTGCAGAGCGGCGCGGGCGGGCGCAGGGCCGACGGCAGGGCCGCCAGGGCGGTGAGCGAGGGCAGCGACGCGGCCTCGGCGAGGAGCCGGTCGCCGTCGAGCACGCGGGCGGGCGAGACCGGGGCGGCGGGCGGCGGTCCGCCTCCCTCGGCCACCCCGATGCCGGTCGCGATGGTGGGGACCGGCGCCGACGCGACCCGCTTGGCGGGCGTCGCCCGCGGGGTGGGCGTGACCCGCGCGGCGGCCACGGGCCGCGCGCCCCCGCGGGACCGTCCCGCCAGCCGGGCGAGGGCGGACCAGGGCTGGACCCGGAGCGCCGGCCCGCCCGCGCGGCTCGCTGGCGCGGCCGTCCCCGGCGGGGCGGGCCGGGCGATCCGGGTCCGGGGCGCCGGGGCGCGGACGACGCCGCCGCGCCCGTGGCCGGCCAGGAACCGCGCCCGCAGGGTGCGGCCGATCCCCTTCGGAGCCAGGGCCGCCAGCGCCGGAGAGGCCGGGATCGCCGGGCGGGCGGCGGGCCGGGGCGGTGCCGCGGCTCCCGGCCGTCCCGCGACTTCAGGGCGTCCCGCTGCGTCGGGCCGCCGCGCGATCGCGACCGGGGCGCCGCACTCGGCCGGGGCCCAGCGCCGCACGACGGCGAGCGCGGAGCGGCGGCCGAGCTGCGTGTAGTAGCGGCGCAGCAGCGAGACCGCGGCGTCGGCGCCCCGCGCGGCGCTCGCGAAGCCGGTATGGCCCTCCGCGTCGGCGCCGATCTCGCCGTCCCAGCCCGCGCGCTTGATGCACCAGTAATTGTTGAGCTTGACGCAGCGGGCCACGAAGGCCGGGTCCTCCGGCGCCGCGAAGGCCACGAGCGCGAGGGAGACGGGGCGCAGCCCCCGCCGGGTCTCGCCGCGCCAGTTCGACACCGCCCGCGCCCCCGCCTCGTAGAGCGGCGGGCCGCCGGCCGCCTCCGGCCCGGCGGCCCGGACGAGCGCCTGCTCCCAGGCCGTCCCGGCGGCCAGCCCCTCGCGCGCCAGCGCGGCCGTCCGGTCGGCGGCGGGACCGAGCGCGGTCGCGAAGGCCAGGAACGGAGCCAAGAGCGGGGCGAGGAGCGGGGCGAGGATCACGGCGGGCTAATCGTCCT
Organism: Methylobacterium sp. JK268; assembly: GCF_054052225.1. Classification (NCBI taxonomy): domain Bacteria; kingdom Pseudomonadati; phylum Pseudomonadota; class Alphaproteobacteria; order Hyphomicrobiales; family Methylobacteriaceae; genus Methylobacterium; species Methylobacterium sp. JK268. Next base: position 12,518 of record NZ_JBSVZN010000053.1, read on the forward strand.
CGCCGGCCCCGAGGGTCTTGGGCGTCACGAACCGCTCCAGCGTCCCGCTCCCGGGCCCGACCGCGCTCCAGGACGCGGCGGAGAGGTCGATCACCGCCAGCCCGGCGGTGGGGTACTTGCGCGAGAGCGCCCGCAGGCCGTCGCGGTCCTCGTCGGACAGGAGGAGCTGCCCGAGCTCCTGCATCCCCGGATTGTGCCCGACCAGCATCACGGTCGCGACCGCGTCGTCGACGCTCCGCACCACGTCGAGGAGGCGCTGGGCGGAGGCCTCGTAGATCTGCGGCACGGTCTCGACGGCGAGGCCGGGAAGCGCGGGCGCGACGAGATCCCAGGTCTCCTGCGTGCGGCGCGCGGGCGAGACCAGCACCCGGTCGGGCACCAGCCCCTCCTCGGCGAGGTGGGCGGCCATGCGGGGCGCGGCCTCGCGCCCCCGGGCGGCGAGGGGCCGGTCCGCGTCGGCGACGCCGTCGGGCCAGTCGGACTTGGCGTGGCGCAGGAGGATCAGGCGGCGCATGGCGTCAGCGGCCCTCGCGGCGGCTCAGGAAGGCGAGCTTCTCGAACAGGGCGACGTCCTGCTCGTTCTTCAGGAGCGCCCCGTGCAGGGGCGGGATCACCTTGCGGGGATCGCGCTCGCGCAGGAGGTCGGGCCCGATCTCCTCGGCCATCAGCAGCTTCAGCCAGTCGAGGAGTTCCGAGGTCGAGGGCTTCTTCTTCAGGCCCGGCGCCTCGCGCACCTCGAAGAACACCCGCAGCGCCTCCTCGACCAGCCGGTGCTGGATGCCCGGATAATGCACCTCGACGATGGCCTTGAGCGTGTCGGGGTCGGGGAAGCGGATGTAGTGGAAGAAGCAGCGGCGCAGGAAGGCGTCCGGCAGCTCCTTCTCGTTGTTCGAGGTGATGATGACGATCGGGCGCCGCGCCGCCCGCACGGTCTCGCCCGTCTCGTAGACGTGGAACTCCATGCGGTCGAGTTCGAGCAGGAGGTCGTTGGGGAACTCGATGTCGGCCTTGTCGATCTCGTCGATCAGCAGGACCGGGCGCTCGGGCGCCGCGAAGGCGTCCCAGAGCTTGCCCCGGCGAATGTAGTGGCGGATCTCGGAGACCCGGGGATCGCCGAGCTGCGAATCGCGCAGGCGCGAGACCGCATCGTACTCGTAGAGACCCTGCTGGGCCTTGGTGGTCGACTTGACGTGCCAGGTCAGGAGCGGTGCGCCGAGCGCCCGCGCCACCTCCTCGGCCAGGACCGTCTTGCCGGTGCCGGGCTCGCCCTTGACGAGGAGCGGGCGCTCCAGGGTCACGGCGGCGTTCACCGCCACCGCGAGATCCGGCGCCGCCACGTAGGTCTCTGTTCCGGAAAAGCGCATCGGCCCTCTCATCCTGCTCCCCTGTCAGGACATCTAGGCGATGCGGCGCGCCGCGGCGAGTCGGGGCGCGGTCACGCGGCGCCAGCGACCCGGGGACAGGGATCGAGGAGGAGACGGGAGCCCCCGGGCCGCCGGCGGCGCCGCCCCGGCAAGGGGCGCCGGGCGGGCGCGGGTCTGACCCTGGCGGGGTTCGGCCGGAACGTCCTCCACACAGGTTAATCCAGTCGAACACGTCCCATTCACATAGATCAGTCCGAAAAAATGGGCCGTGCCTCACCGACACGGCCCAGTATAGGGAGGAGATCCGCAGAGGAGCTAAGACGCTGCACACTGCATAGCGCCAACACCCCGCTTTCCCCGATGGTTCCACCGGCCGCCGCCGCGGCCCGCGGGAGGCGCCGGACGCGGCCGCTCCGGGGCCCGCGCGACGCTATGACGGGCACGATCCTCTCGTGGGGTCACGATAATCCGGCAACGCCACGCTGAAACCAACAGCGCCGGCCCTCATTCCCCTCTGGCGGGGCTAACCTGCGATAGCGACGAAGCGGGCCGGCGGGGGACCGCCAGCGAGAGGGTGCGTGATGCGTCGTGCGGACACCGTGTTTCAACCTGCCCAAGCCAGTTCGGACGCGGCCGTGGCGCACGGCGTCGGCCGCGGCCTTCGGGACGTGTTCGGGCCCCTCCCGGAGGAGGCGCTGCCCGAGCGCCTGCGGGACCTCGTGGACCTGCTGCTCGCCCGCGACGCCGTCGCCCGCCGGGAGGAGGAGCGGACCGGACCGGGCGAGCCGACCCGCCTCGTCCTGGTGGTCGAGGACGACCCGGCGGTCCGGGAGCTCGCGGTGGCGATGCTGCGCGACACGGTGCTCGACGTCGCCGCCTGCGGCTCCGGCGAGGACGCGGTGGCCCTGCTCAAGGAGCGCGGCGGGGAGGTCGCCATGGTGTTCACCGACGTGCGGCTGCAAGGCGGGATGGACGGGGTCGCCCTCGCCCGGGCGGTGAGCCGGCTCTGGCCCGGGGTGCGCCTCGTCGTGACCTCCGGCTACGCCGACACGGCGGTGGAGAACCTGCCGACGGGCGCGGTCTACATGCCCAAGCCCTGGCGCGCCCTCGACGTGCTCGCGCAGGTCGACCACGCGGTGCGCCACCCGGACCCGCCGGTGACCTGATCCGCCGCCGGGGCCTCCCGGCGGCGCGGGGCGCTACTTCCGCCGGCTCAGCACCAGGACGCGGTCGTTGGCCGGCACGGCGATGCGGCAGTACAGGCCTCCGGCCCGGAAATCGATCACCGCGCTGCCGCCGAGTTCGTAGGCCAGGGTCCGCTCGATCAGCTCCGTGCCGAAGCCGCGCCGGGACGGGGTGTTGCTCGGGAGCAGGATCCCGGATTCGGTCCATTCGAGGACGAGCAGCGGCTCGGGCTCCGCCCGGTCGTCGATGTCCCACGCCACGGTGACGCGCCCGCTCGGGGCGGTGAGCGCCCCGTGCTTGACCGCGTTGGTGGCGAGTTCGTGCACGGCGAGCGCCAGGGTCTCGGCGGCCTTGGGGTGCAGCCGCACGGGGGGCCCGGCGATGCTGCGCACCTGCTCGCCCTCGTGCGCCGCGTGCGCCAGGAGCTCGTGGCTGACGATCTGCTCCAGGTCGATGCCCGCGGTCGGGTCCCGGGTCAGGGCGGACTGGACCCGCGCGAAGGCGTCGATGCGCCCTTCCAGATGCGCGGCGTAATCCTCCACCGTGTCGCTCGACATCGCGGTGCGCCGCACGATCGAGCGCATCACCGCGAGCGTGTTGCGCACCCGGTGCTGGAGTTCGGCGAGCAGCAGCTTGGCCTGCCCCTCGCTCGTCCGCAGGGCCTCCTCGGCCCGCTGCCGGGCCGTGATGTCGACGAAGGTGACGACCACGCCCGCGATGAAGTTGTCGACGCTCCGGTAGGGCAGCACGCGCACCATGTAGCGAGCGCCCGTGGCCGGGTTGAGGATCTCGCGCTCCACCGTGCCGAGCGTGCGCAGCACCCGGCGCGCATCCTCCTGCAGCTCGTCGTAGACCACCCGCGGCTTGATATGCGCGATCGGCCGGCCGACATCCGACTCCACCAAGTGGAAGATCTCCGCCACCGCCGGCGTCGAGTTCGTCACCCTGAGTTCGTTGTCCAGGAACACCGTGGCGATCTGCGTGCTCTCCAGGAAGTTCTTCAGGTCGCTGGTCGCCCGCGTGAGTTCGTTGACCCGGTGCGCCAGCTCGCCGTTGACGGTGGTCAATTCCTCGTTGACGGATTGCAGCTCCTCCTTGGAGGTCTCCAGCTCCTCGTTGGCGCTCTGCAGTTCCTCGTTGAGCGATTGATACTCCTCGTTGGAGTATTTCAACTCCTCGTTGGTGCTCTCGAGTTCCTCGATCGTGGCCTGGAGGCGGTCCTTGGTGGTGCGCAGCTCCGCCTCGAGGCGCTGGGCGTGCTCGGTCTGGGCGGAGGCGGCGGAGGGGCCGTCGTCATCCTCCGGCAGGACGGTGCCGTCCTTGAACAGCACGAAATAGCTGAGGCCCGCGCTCGGCGCCTCCTGCACCGGCTCGACCACGAGGTCGACGACGAGCCGGTGCCCGTTGAGGCCGAGCCGCAACCCGTCGAGCTGCACCGTGCGGCCCTGCTCGGCCGCCCGCGCCAGGGCCGCCCGCAGGTCGAGGCGCAGGTCCGGATGGACGAGCTGCAGCAGGTTGAGGCTCGCCGCGCCGCCGGCCGGGTCGATGTAGCGGCCGGTGCGGCCGGAGAAGTGCAGCACCGTGTAGCTCTCGTCGACGATGACGTAGGCGGGGGCGAAGCGCTCGGCGAAGCGCTCGGCCCGGCGCGTCAGGGTCGCCTCGGCGGCGCGGGGCCTGTCGGCGGGCAGGAGCGGCGGCGTCAGCCGGCGCTCGATCGTCGAGAAGGGGATGTCGGGCAGCGTGCGCGTGCCGGTCTCCAGCCGCCGGAAGATCCGCGAGCGGCCCTCGATCGGCGTGAACAGGGCCGTGTGCCGCGAGACGTTCTCCGAATTGCCCAGGAACAGGAAGCCGCCCGGGCGCAGGGCGAAGTGGAACAGCGGGATCACCCGGCTCTGCAGGTCCGCGTCGAGGTAGATCAGCAGGTTGCGGCAGGAGACGAGGTCGAGGCGCGAGAAGGGCGCGTCCTTGACGATGCTGTGCTGGGAGAAGATGCACATCTCCCGCAGGTCCTTGACGACGCAGTAGGTGTCGCCCTCCTTGACGAACCAGCGGGCGAGCCGTTCGGGCGACATGGTGGCGGCGATGTCGTCGGCGTAGCGCCCGGCCCGGGCGAAGGCCAGCGCCCGCCCGTCGAGGTCGGTGGCGAAGATCTGGATCTGCGGGACCTCGTCGCGGTCGGCCATTCGCTCGCGCAGCAGGATCGCGATCGAGTAGGCCTCCTCGCCGGTCGAGCAGCCGATCACCCAGACGCGGAGCTGGTCGCCGCGGGACCTGCGGTCGAACAGGGCCGGGATCACCTCGCGTTCCAGGATCTCGAACTCGCCCGCGTCGCGGAAGAACTGGGTGACCCCGATCAGGAGGTCGTTGAACAGGTTCTGCGCCTCGTCGGGCCGGGCGCGGAGGATCTCCAGGTAGGCCGGGAGGGTCTCGGCCTGCACCACCTGCATGCGGCGCTGAATCCGGCGCAGGAAGGTGCCGGGCTTGTAGCCGTGGAAGTCGTGGCCGGTCTTGTTGCGCAGGATCGTGGCGACGGCGGCGAGCGCCGAGGCGACCTCCTCGCCGAGGGCGCTCTCGTCGGGGAGCGCGCCGCCCTCGCGAAGCATCTGCGCGACGTAGTCCCGCAGCCGGTCGGCGAGTTCGTCGAGGGGCAGGACCGCGTCGGCGATCGCCGCCGGGCTGCTGCTGCCCGACAGGTCGTCGGCGCGGGCCTCCTCGGGCCGCTCGGCGAGGGCGAGGCCGCCGGCCTCCTTGATCATCCGGACGCCGAGCGTGCCATCCCCGTCGGTGCCCGCGAGGGCCACCACGATGGCGCGCCGGTCCTCCTCGCGGCCGAGCGAGACGAGGAGGCTGTCGATGACGCCCCGCTCCCCGGGCGCCTGCTCGGCGGGGCGGCTGCGGAACCGCCCGCCCTCGATCGCCACGATGGCATCGGGCGCCGGCAGGTAGATCCGGCCGGCGGCGAGCGGGAGCCCGTCCGCGATCGGCGTCAGAACGCGGCCGGACGGCGCCAGGGCGAGCCGCAGGCGATCCTCGTCGAGGAGTTCGCGGTTCTGCAGGACCAGGACGATGGCCACGCCCCGGCTCGGCAGCGGCCGGGCCAGGAGGGCTTCCAGGGAGGCCGGGCTCACCGCGGACGCGCTGACGGCCAGCACGATGTCGACCGGTTCGTCGGTCCCGTCGGATCGGGTGTCAGCCCCCATGGTCGCCCTCACCGCCTCCCGACTTCGTGCCGACCGCGCCCCGCGGTGGAGAATCCGCCGCGAGATTAGCCCGGCTTGTCCTCGCCGTCTTCCGGGTCGGACGCCTCAGCGCGCGGCACCGCGCGCAGGATCGCGCGCCGGATCGTCTCGGCGTAGCGCCGGTACTCGGCCGCCCGGTCCGCGTAGAGGTCGGCGACGGCCGGGCGGCCCGCCCGGCGGCCGTCCTCAGCCATCCGGCTGACGAGCTCGACGCGCTCCTCGACGATGCGCAGGGCCACCCGCATCGCCTCGTCCACCGCGCTCTCCTGCTCCCGGGCGAGGATGTCCGCCGTGAAGCCGTGGCCGACCTGGCAGCGGAACCGCAGCGGCTGCTCGCCCCGCACTTGCGACAGCACCCCGTGACATTGCGGGCAGGTCAGCGGCGCCGGGTCGGCGATCCGCTGCAACTCGCCGGAATCGATCCGCTCGCCCGCCGCGATGTCGACCTCCAGGCGGATCTCCGGCGGCACCGGCCGGCGCGGTCCGGCGGTCTCGCGGGCGAGGTCCGCCAGCACGTCGCCGAGCCGCGCCCCCTCCACCGCGCGGTCGACCGGGGCGGCCGCGAGCGCGGCGAGCGGCATCTCGTCGGCGAGGGCGTCGGCCGGGTCCTGCACCAGGGCGAGGCCGCCGCAGCGCTTGATCGCGCCGAGCCCGGAGGCGCCGTCGCTGAGGAGGCCGCTCAGCACGACGCCGATCACCCGCGGGCCGTAGGCGGCCGCCGCCGAGCGGAAGAGCGGGTCGATGGCCGGCCGCACCATGTTCTCGCGCGGGCCGCGGCCGAGGCGGATCACCCCGTCGCCGAGCAGCAGGTGGCGGTCGGGCACGCCGAGATAGACCCGGCCGGGGCGGATCGGCATCCCGTCCGCCGCCGCCTCGACGGGCAGGCGGCTCGCCGCCGCCGAGACGGTCGCGAGGAGGCCGAGGCTGCGCGCCGGGATGTGCAGCACGACGAACACCGCGGCCGGCAGGTCGGGAGGCAGGGCGGCGAGCAGCGCCTTGAGCGGGGCGGTGGCGCCGGACGAGCCACCGACGACGATGATGTCGCGGTTGCTCATGGGCGGCGCTCAGACGTCGTTGGCATCGAGGTCCTGCCCCTCCCGCTCCAGGTGGAGGTAGTTGGGGCTGAACAGGGCAGCGTCCTGGAGGGCCGCGAGGTTGGGGATGGTCAGCACCTTGCCGCGCAGGACGACGAGGCCGCGGGCGCGCAGTTCCTGCAGGGTGCGGTTGACGTGCACGGTCGACAGGCCGGTGGCGTCGGCGAGTTCCACCTGGGTGACCGGCAGGTCGCAGCTGGTGCCGTCGGTGAGCCCGACGCTGCGCAGGCGGATGAACACCTCGCAGAAGAGGTGCGCGATCCGCTCGAGCGCGTCGCGCTGGCCGAGATTGGTGGTCCACTCGCGCTGCGTCGCTTCCTCCACGAGGGAGTACCACCACAGGGCGCGGCTCACCCGCGGGAAATTGTCGGTGAGGTCGAGGATCGTCTCGCGGGAGATCTCCGCCACCGTGGCGGGCGAGAGCGTGCCGACCGAGTGGTCCATGCTCCGGAGGATGAACAGGCGGATGTCGCAGAGGTCGCCCGGCAGAAGGAAGGCGGCGATCTGGCGCCGGCCGTCCTCCAGCACCTTGTAGCGGCAGGCCCAGCCGTCGAGGAGGAGGTTGACGCGCCGCGGCGCGTCGCCCTCGCGGACGATGTCCTCGCGGGCGGCCAGCCGCCGCAATTTACCGGACGCCGCCCGCTCGAGCGCCTGTCTGTCGTCGACGGACAGACGGGTGAATTGTTCGAGCTTGCGGATCAGGTAGGTGGCCATCGGGATCCCGGTCGCGCTCCGGCCCTACCGGTACACCCGCCGCAACCTCCTAGGCTCAACCCATGTTATCCGTGCTGGGGAAAGGATCCCTGCTCGCGAGCAGCACCCGATCGCGCGGCCCTCGCGCGCTGCCGGAGGGTTTCCTTGTGGCCGCAGGTCCTGCGGAGAACCGGCATCTTCTCCGTCGGACGAGGCTCTCGACAGCCGGGAGGCAGCCGATGGCGGACACGCCCATGCAGAGACCCCTCGCGCAGCGCCGCATCCTCGTGGTGGAGGACGAGTACTTCGTGGCCGACGACATGGCCCGGGCGCTCGGCGACCTGGGCGCCGAGGTGGTGGGGCCGGCCCCGAGCCGGGAGCAGGCGCTGGCGCTCCTCGCCGGCGAGGAGCGGATCGACGCGGCCGTGCTCGACATCAACCTGCGCGGGGAATCGGCCTTCCCCGTGGCGGAAGCGCTGGCGGCCCGCGCCGTGCCCTACGTCTTCGCCACGGGCTACGACCGCGTCGCGCTGCCGGAAGCCTTCCGGGAGGTGCCCCACTGGGAAAAACCCTTCGACCCCACCAGACTGGCGCGAATGCTGGCACGGATGCTGGCGGCGGCCGAGTGAGGCGCTTGGCCCATGGCCGCGCGATGGGCAGGCATCGGCCGGCGACGGAGCGCCTGTCGTGTGGTTCTCACCCGCGCGGCGGAGACTCGCGGACGCAACCGGGAGACACCCCGCTTCTTCAAGAGCTCCGCCTTTTCCGGATCTCCCTTCCGCAGACGCTGCCGTCGTCCGGATAGGGGGAGATGAGCGCGCGAGCCGTGCGACCGCTCCCGGCAGCCGGTTCCCTCGCCTCCCGACGCGGCGATCGCCCTCCTCGCCCGGAGTTCGGTCCTGTCCGGGCCGGGTGCGATGCCGCACCCGGCGCGCCGAACCTTTCGCGCCCGCGAACGTCATCCCGGCAAAGGCCGCCACCGCGGCGGCCGATGCCATCGGAGACAGCGATGATCCTCAAGTCGATCCTGGCGGCCGGCACCCTGCTGGTCGCGGCCGCGCCCGCCTTCGCGCAGGGCGGCTCGCCCTACAACACCTCCGGGCAGCAGGCCGGCGGCCCGCGGGCCGGCCTCGAGCGCCGCTACGGCATCGTCGACGAGGATGCGCAGGCCGGTCCCTACGCGGTCTATCCCCGCGAGCGCTCCCCCTACGTGGTGGTGCCCCGCGAGCGCGCGATCCAGGGCGAGTTCGACGAGGAGTGAGTCCGACCCGGGCCGCCTCCCCCGGGAGGCGGCCCGGCCGCGGCGCTACTCCGCCACCTGGTGGTTGCCCAGGATCTCCAGGGCGCGCACCAGCGCCGAGTGGTCGGCGCCCCCCGCCCCGTTCGCCGCGCAGGCCGAGAAGAGCTGCTGGGCGAGGGCCGTGCCGGGCAGGCTGAGACCGAGGCTGCGGGCGCCCTCCAGGGCGAGGTTCAGGTCCTTCTGGTGGAGCGCGATCCGGAAGCCCGGATCGAAGGTGCGCTTGATCATGCGCTCCCCGTGCAGTTCCAGGATGCGCGAGGTGGCGAGCCCGCCGGTGATCGCCTGGCGGACCTTGGCCGGATCGGCCCCGGCCTTCGAGGCGAAGAGCAGGCCCTCGGCCACCGCCTCGATGGTCAGCGCCACGATGATCTGGTTGGCCACCTTGGCGACCTGGCCGGCCCCGACCTCGCCCACATGGGTGACGGTCTTGCCCATCAGGTCGAGGAGCGGTCGCACCCGCGCCACCGCCTCCTCGCTGCCCCCGACCATGATCGAGAGCGCGGCGTTCTTGGCGCCGACCTCGCCGCCGGAGACCGGCGCGTCCACGTAGGCGCCGCCCTTGGCCGCGATGCGGGCGGCGAAGTCGCGGGTGGCGATGGGCGAGATCGAACTCATGTCGACCACGACCGCGCCCTTCCGCAGGCCCTCGGCGACGCAGCCCTCGCCGAAGAGCACCGCCTCGACGTCGGGCGTGTCCGGCACCATCAGGATGACCACCTCCGAACGCTCCGCCACCTCGCGGGCGCTGGCGCAGGCGCGGCCGCCCGCCGCCACGAGGGGCTCCGGCACGGCGCGGCGGCTCTTCAGGTGCAGGCTGTGGCCGCCCGCGATGAGGTGCCCGGCCATGGGCGCGCCCATGATGCCGAGCCCGATGAATCCGACGTCCATGAGGGGTGACTCCCTTTTCTTCAGAGGCCGGCGCGGAAGCGCGCGGCGAGGGCCTCGGAGCTGCGGGCGAGGAGCCCGAGATCCGAGCCGATGGCGGTGAAGACGGTGCCGGCCTTGGCGTAGCGCAGGGCGAGTTCCTCGTTCGCCGTCAGGATGCCGGCCGCCTTGCCGGCGGCGCGGATGCGGCGGATCGTGTCCTCGATCACCGCCACCACGTCCGCGTGGTTCTGGCGGCCGAGATAGCCGAGGCTGGTCGAGAGGTCGCCCGGGCCGACGAAGACGCCGTCGACGCCCTCCACGGCGGCGATCTCGTCGAGGTTGTCGAGGGCGCGGCGGGACTCGACCTGGACCAGGACGGCGATCTCGGCCTCGCAGCGGGCGTGATAGTCGGGGATGCGCCCGAAGCGGGCGGCCCGGGGCGCCTGCGAGAAGCCGCGGATGCCGTTCGGGGCGTAGCGCGTCGCCGCGACCACGCGCCGGGCCTGCGCGGCATCGTCCACGTTCGGGATCATCAGCGACTGCGCCCCCGCGTCGAGGATGCGCTTGATGGTGACGGGATCGTCGCCCGGCACCCGCACCACCGCCGAGGCGGTGCCCTCCGCCATGGCCTGGAGCTGGCCGTAGATGTCGCGCAGGTCGTTGGGCGAGTGCTCCATGTCGAGGAGCAGCCAGTCGAAGCCGGAGCCGGCCACGACCTCGGTGGAGATCGGGCTCGCGAGGCTGCACCAGAGGCCCACCTGCTGGCGGCCCTCGCGGATCGCGGCCTTGAAGCGGTTGGTGAGGATGTCCATGGGTCGTGCTCCGTTCGCGTCAGCGCACCAGGCAGGGGCGCTTGGGGTCGAAGGTCCAGCCGGGGATGAGGCACTGCATCGCCGCCGCGTCGTCGCGGGCGCCGAGGCCGTGGCGCTGATAGAGGGAATGCGCCTCCTCGACCGCCGCCCAGTCGATCTCGATGCCGAGGCCGGGCCGCTCCGGCACCCGCACGAGACCGCCGCGGATCTGCAGGGGCTCCTTGGTGAGCCGCTGCCCGTCCTGCCAGATCCAGTGGGTGTCGATGGCCGTGACCTTGCCGGGCGCGGCCGCGGCCGCGTGGGTGAACATGGCGAGGGACACGTCGAAGTGGTTGTTCGAGTGCGAGCCCCAGGTCAGGCCGTGGTCGCGGCAGGTCTGGGCCACCCGCACGGCTCCGGCGAGCGTCCAGAAATGCGGATCGGCGAGGGGGATGTCGACGGCGCCGAGCTGGAGGGCGTGCACCATCTGCCGCCAGTCGGTGGCGATCATGTTGGTGGCGGTGGGAAGCCCGGTGGCGCGGCGGAACTCCGCCATGACCTCGCGGCCCGAGAAGCCGCCTTCCGCCCCGCAGGGATCCTCCGCGTAGGCGAGCACGTGGCCCTGCCCCTTGCAGAGCCGGATCGCCTCGTCGAGGGACCACGCCCCGTTCGGGTCGAGGGTGACGCGGGCCTCGGGGAAGCGCGCGTGGATCGCCGTCACGGCGGCGATCTCCTCCTCGCCGGAGAGCACCCCGCCCTTGAGCTTGAAGTCGTTGAAGCCGTAGGCCTCGTGGGCGGCCTCGGCGAGGCGCACCACGGCCTCGGGCGTCAGCGCCTCCTCGTCGCGTAGCCGCCGCCAGCCGTCGCGGGCCTCCGGCTCGCGGTAGGGCAGGTCCGTCCGGCGGCGGTCGCCGACGTAGAACAGGTAGCCCAGCATCTCGACCGCGTCGCGCTGCTGGCCCTCGCCCAGGAGGGCGGCCACCGGCACGTCGAGGAACTGGCCGAGCAGGTCGAGGAAGGCGGATTCCACCGCCGTGACCGCGTGGATGGTGATGCGCAGGTCGAAGGTCTGAAGGCCGCGCCCGCCCGAATCGCGGTCGGCGAAGCGCGCCCGCATGGCGGCGAGCACCCGGTTCCAGGCGCCGAGCGGCTGGCCGAGGACGAGGTCGCCCGCCTCCTCCAGGGTGCGGCGGATGCCCTCGCCGCCCGGCACCTCGCCGAGGCCGGTGGCGCCGGTCGAGTCGGTGAGGACCACGAGGTTGCGGGTGAAGAACGGCCCGTGCGCGCCCGAGAGGTTCAGCAGCATGCTGTCGCGGCCGGCCACGGGGACGACCCGCATGGCGGTGATGGTCGGCGCGCGCGACAGGCCGTGCGAGCGGCTGGCCGAATTCTCCATGGCGTGCTCCCTCCGGGCGGCGTCTCACGCGCCGCCCCGACACCGTTCTAGGCCCGTCCGGCGATGCGCGTCCAAGCCAAAGGCTGAATGGATCGATGTTGCGGGCGCATGGGCGGGACGCCGTCAGGCCGGTGGCGCGTGCGCCCGCGCCGCCACGAGGCGGACCAGCCGCGCGATCAGCGGGTTGTCGTGGTCGCGTCGCCACGCGAGGACGAGTTCGACGGGACGCGGCTGCGGGAGGGCGAGGGGGCGGTAGGCGACGCCCGCGAGGCGCAGGCCCTCGGCGGCCTGCGGCACCAGGGCGAGGCCGAGCCCCGCCCGCACCAAGGCCAGGATCGAGTGGATCTGGGCGAGCTGCTGGACGGTGCGCGGCTGCACCCGCGCCTGCGCGAACAGGCCCGCGGTCAGGTCGTAGAAGTAGTGCGCCTCGTGGGGGGCGTAGCCGATGAAGGGAACGCGGTCGAAATCCGCGAGCGTGAGGCCGGCCCGCTCCGCCAGCGGATGACCCTCGGGAAGGGCCGCGACCAGGGGTTCGGCCCGGGCACCGACGGCATCGAGTTCGGGATGGGTCACCGGCGGGCGCACCAGGGCCGCGTCGATGCGGCCGGCGAGCAGGTCCTCGATCTGGTCCTTGGTCACCATCTCGCGCAGGCTGAGCGCGACGTCCGGCAGGGCGGCGCGGCAGGCGGTGACGAGGTCGGGCAGGAAGGCGTAGGCGGAGGCCGCCGTGAAGCTGAGCTTGAGGGTGCCGGCCCGGCCCGCCGCGACCTGCCGGGTGACGTGGGCGGCGGCCTCCGAGAGCCGCAGGATGCGCTGGGCCTCCGGCAGGAAGCTGCGCCCGGCCGCCGTGAGGCGGACGGAGCGGCTGGAGCGTTCGAGGAGCTGCGCGTCGAGGATGCGCTCCAGCACCTGGATCTGCCGGGACAGGGGCGGCTGGGTCATGCCGAGGCGGGAGGCCGCGCGGCCGAAATGCAGCTCCTCCGCCACGGCGACGAAGCAGCGGATCTGGCTGAATTCGATCACACCCGCCTCCGGCCCCCCGCCGGGGCGCGCCCGGCCGCACTCCTACGATAGCCCGGATGTCCGGCCCGAGAAGAGCGGATCGGGCACGGAGGGTCACGCCCGGGTGCCGCCCACGCGCGCCGCGGGAGTTCCGCATCGGGTTGCGGGGAGGATGGGAAAGTGCCGGCAAAGGGCCGTCCATGAGGGAGCGGATGCGGAGGCAGCCATGGCTCACGGACGACGGCAGGAGAAGGCGCCGGCGACCCGGCGCCGGGCGGAACGGCTGGAAGCCCGGGTGACGGCGGAACAGAAGGCCCTCATCGCGCACGCGGCGGCGCTGGAGGGGCGAAGCATCACCGATTTCGTGTGGGCGAGCGTCAGGGATGCCGCCAAGCGCGCGATCAAGGAGCACGAGATGATCGCCCTCAGCGTGAGGGATTCCCAGGCCTTCGCGGACGCGTTCCTCAATCCTCGCGAGCCGGGGGCCAGGATGCGGGAGCGTGTCGCGCGCTACACGGCCTTGGTGGATGACGGGGAGAGATGAGCCTCGCGAGGCCCGTCATCGCGCTTCTCGACACGGCGCAGCACGATCGCTCCGGCTTCGCGTGTGGCGTCGAGGCGCGCGACCGCTCCCTGAGATCGCAGGCGGGCCAGGACGCCCGCCGCCACATCGCGGCGCCCTACGTCCTGCTGGAGCCGCCATCCCCTGCCGGGGTCGGCTTCTCCACGCTCGCGAACACGTCGCTCCGCGCGGCGGAGCTGCCCGCTTCACGCGTGACGAAGCTCCCCCGCTACCCGCTCCTGCCCGCCACGCTCCGCGGCCGCCTGGCCGTCGACGCGGAGCGCCGCGGGCGCGGCTTCGGCACGCTCCTTCTCCTCGACCCGCTGCGGCGGTGCCTCCGGAGCGAGACCGCCTCCCTGGCCGTCGTCGTGGATGCGAAGGACGAGGTGGCCGCCGCCTTCTACGAGCGGCATGAATTCCTGCGGCTGCCCGATCAGCCCAACCGCCTCTTCAAGCCCATGAGCGAAATCGAGAGGCTGTTCGATCGGCCCGCATCGTGACGGTGGGTGCAGCCGCGCGACGGGGCGTCAGCGCAGCTCGACGCGGCGGATCTCGCCGACCACCACGAGGTAGCAGAGCACCGCCACCAGGGCGTTGAGGCCGACGAACACCAGCGCGCCGTCGAAGGAGCCGGTCGTCTGCACGATGTAGCCGATCACGATCGGCGTGGTGATCCCGGCGGTGTTGCCGAAGGTGTTGAACAACCCGCCGCTGAGACCGCCGGTCTCGCGGGGCGAGGTGTCGGAGACGACCGCCCAGCCGAGCGCCCCCACGCCCTTGCCGAAGAAGGCGAGCGCCATCAGCCCGACCACCACCGCGTCCGCCCGGACGTAGTTGCAGCCGATGATGCTCATGGAGAGCAGCATGCCGCCGACGATCGGCACCTTGCGGGCGACGGTCAGGGAGTGGCCGCGGCGCAGCAGCGCGTCGGAGATCCAGCCGCCCAGGATGCCGCCGGCGAAGCCGCAGAGGGCCGGCAGCGCGGCGGCGAAGCCCGCCTGCAGGATCGAGAGCCCGCGCTCCTTCACGAGGTAGACCGGGAACCAGGTCAGGAAGAAGTAGGTGAGCGTGGTGATGCAGTACTGGCCGACATAGATGCCGAGGAGCATGCGGTTGCCGAGCAGCTGGCGCAGGGTGGCGCCGACCGCGCGGGGCGCGGCGCCGGCCCGTCCGTCCATGTCGAGGAGGGCGCCGCCGGCCTCGATGTAGTCGCGCTCCGCCCGGTTGATCGCCGGGTGGTCCTTGGGGCCGTGGACGACCTGAGTCCAGAGGAGCGCGAAGGCGATGCCGAGCGCGCCCATCACCGTGAAGACGTGGTGCCAGCCGAATTCGTGCACGATCCAGCCCATCAGGGGGGTGAACAGGACGGTGGCGAAGTACTGGGCGGAGTTGAAGAAGGCCGAGGCGGTGCCCCGTTCGCTCGCCGGGAACCAGGCGGCGGTGATGCGGGCATTGGCCGGGAAGGCCGGGGCCTCGGCGACGCCGACGCAGAAGCGCAGGGCGAACAGCGTGGCGACCGCTGCGAAGCCCGTGAGCCACCCGACGAATCCCTGCATCAGGGTGAAGGCCGACCAGAGCAGGATCGCCCCGGCATAGACCGTCTTGGCGCCGTAGCGGTCGAGGAGCCAGCCGCCGGGAAGCTGGGCGAGGACGTAGGACCAGGCGAAGGCCGAGAAGACGTAGCCCATCGTGACCGCGTCGAGGCCGAGATCCCTGGCGAGGGCCGGCCCGGCGATCGAGACGGTGGCCCGGTCGGCGTAGTTGATGGTGGTGGCGAGGAACAGCATCGCGACGATGCCGAGCCGCACGCGGCTGCGCCGCGCCGCGGCCACGGTGAGGCCGGCACTCATGGGGCGTTCTCCCGAGGAGGGGGCCGCCGGGCCCTCGGCGCGGCGGACATCGGCCGTTCTCTCGCCCATCCGGGGCCGCGGCCGTCTGTCCGATCACCCTAGGGTCGTCCGACCGATGCGGTCCAACTCAAAGGCTGGATGGTTCGATGCCGGTCGCGCATGGATGGCGGCGGCTTGCACCCGGCCGGCCGCCGATGGATGCTGCGCCCGTCGGCGTGGCGCAGCATGGAGGAACGGGCATGATCCGGCTGATGGTGGCGGCGCTCCTGGCGACCGGAAGCGTCGCCGCGGCCGCGGCGGGCGAGTCCCCAGTCCGGCCGCGCCGGGACGGCGACATGAACTCCGCCTTCGTGCCGCCGCGGGCCGAGCCCGGAACCGCGCGCGGGCCGGAGCGGCGCCGGCCACCCCCTCCCCCTCTGCCCCACATGTCGACGGGCCAGGCCGGCGGGCTGCTGACGCGCGGCATCTGCATCGGTTGCCTGTGAGACGGTGTGCGCCCGCGCGCCGTCACCCCAGGATGAAGCGCGCGGTGCGGATCGCGACCCAGCCGAGGCAGGCCGTCCAGACAATCCGGCAGCCCTCCCGGAAATTCGTCCCTTCGCGCGCCGCTACGCCCTTCACGTACGCCACCATGGCGGCTTCTCCCGTCCCGTTCCGCAGGTCCATCCGTTCACGTTTGGTGTACCGGATGCGTAAAATCTTATTAACATCTCGGCGAACCGGGCGGAATGCAGGACGAAGTCTCAGGTTCTATTAAGCATAACGTTTCGTTAAGAGAGGCAAGGCGCGGCCGTCAGCTCAGGTAACCGGCCGTCCGAAGGTCCTCCTCGATCGCGGCCAGGAGCGGTCGATCCGGATCGTCATTCTGGGCCAGGGGCGGCCGCAGCGGCTCGACCGGCGGGAAGTCCATCGGCGGCGGCTCCCCCGCCCCGTCGAGGCCGGGGTCCGGTGCGTCGTCGAGGCCGATCCTCTTGCGCAGGGCGGTGGGGATGATCCTGGCGATCATGGCGGGGTCCGGATGCGTCTCCCGTCAGAACGCCGCAAGGTCCCCGCGTGTTGCGGCCCGGCCTTCGCGCGTCAGAGCAAATCCGATCCGTCGAGCCAAGCCGGATCGAGCAGCGGCTCCGGCGCGGCGGGCGCGGGTGCGGGCTCCTCGCCCCGCACCAGCCGCTCCACCTCGCCCCGATCCCGCTCGCGCAGCTCCTCGGACAGGAGTTGCAGATAGGTGGCGGCGGCGGAGGCCCCGAACAGATCGGCGAAGCGCTCGTGGGCGACCCAGGCCATCGTCTCGAGCACCGCCTGGGGCGGGCTCCCCCGCGCGATCGCCGCGTCGAGCACGGCCCGCCAGGCCTGGCCGAGCTGCGCGCGCAACTCCTGCGTGTCGTCGATGGGGGGCGGCTCCTGCGTCGTCACGCTCTCGTCCTGCGGGATCGCCGCCGGCGCGCGATCGGCCGCCGACGGGGTCTCGACCATCGCGCCGGGAGTCGCGCCGTGTCAAATCGGCAGGGGGCCCCGAACGACGAAGCCCCCGCCCTCTTGCGAGGGCGGGGGCTTCGGAAACTGGTTGCGGGGACAGGATTTGAACCTGTGACCTTCAGGTTATGAGCCTGACGAGCTACCGGGCTGCTCCACCCCGCGACGGACACCGGGGCTGAGGCCGGTGCGGTCGCTGATCGTGACGAGGGACTGCGTGGCGAGCGCTTGGGGCTCGCTGACCTGATCTTGGCAGGTCTGGCGGTGACCGACTCTCCCGTGCCTTAGGACACAGTACCATGGGCGCTGGAGGCTTTCACGGCCGAGTTCGAGATGGGATCGGGTG
>NZ_JBSVZN010000054.1:0-27772 GCF_054052225.1 Methylobacterium sp. JK268
GGAGATCTCCTCGGTGGCCCGCGCCGTCTGGCCGGCCAGTTCCTTCACCTCGGCGGCCACCACGGCGAAGCCGCGACCCGCCTCGCCGGCCCGCGCGGCCTCGATGGTGGCGTTCAGGGCGAGGAGGTTCGTCTGCGCGGCGATGCCGGCGATGACCTCGACGATGCCTCCGATCCGCCCGGCAGCCTCGCTGAGAGCCCCCACCAGGGCGGCGGCCTCGTCCGCCTCGCCGACCGCGCACCGGGCCAGCTCCGCCGAACCGCTCACTTGGCGACCGATCTCCTCCACTGACGCTCCGAGCTCCTCCGCCGCCGCGGCGACGGTGGCCACGTTCGAGGCGGCCTGTTCGGCGGCGGCCGCCACGGTCGTCGATTGGCTGGCGGTCTCGGTGGCGGTGTCCGCCATGCCCTCGGACGTGGCGCGCAACTGCGTCGCCCCCGCGGTGACCCCGGCCACGATGCCGCTGACCGCCGCCTCGAAGCGCTCGGCCACCTCTCGGAGCGCCAACCGCCGCCGCGCCTCCCCGTCGGACCGCGCCCGGGCCGCCTCCTGCTCCAGCTCCCGCGTCCGAGCAAGCCCTACGCGGAAGACCTCGACGGCGCGCGCCATCGCGCCGATCTCGTCGCGGCGCGCGGTCCCGGCGACGGGGATGTCGACCTGCCCTTCGGCGATGTGCCGCATGGTCTGCGCCAAGCCGGCCAAGGGCCGCATGGCCCGGCGCAGGCCGAGCGCGAGCACACCGGTCCCGACCAGGACCAGGATGAGACCGATGCCGAACGCCCGCCACACGGTCGCATCCAGCGCCGCGAGGTAGTCGGCCTTGCGTACGCCGACGTAGAGGATGCCCAGGACCTCGCCGGCGGGATCGAGGATGGGTTCGTATGCGGTGAAGGTCGGGGTGCCGAGAACGTCGGCCTCGCCGCGGTAAGCTTCGCGCCGTACCAGGACGGCGTCGCGGACCGGCCCCTGGGCGAGCTTGGTGCCGGTCGCGCGCTTGCCGTCCGCACCGACGACGTTCGTGGCGAGGCGGGTGTCGCCGACAAAGATTGTGGCGTTGCCGCCCAAGACCTCGCGGACGCGGTCGACGGCCGGCTCGGCCGTGTCGACGACGTGGGTGCCGACGCGCAACTGGCCGTCAACGACCGAGAAAGTCGCCGCGCCGCCCTCGTCGGCGAGGGTGAGACGCAGCAGCCTCATGTTGCGGTCGAGGGCCTCGCCGGCGCGGCGGCCCATGTCGGCGCGCAGGTCGGCGAGCATGAGGGCGAGGGCGCCGGCGCAGGCCAGGGCGGTCACGGCGATGCCGATCAGGCTGATCCGGGTCGTGAGTGAAAGGCCGATCATCCAGGGTCTGCGCGTCGACATAGAGTGTCCCCGAAGAGCAAGTGGCGGCACTCCTCCGATTGACGAAGGAAGCCGCGTCGAAACTCGTCCGCATCGGCGCTGAACGTCTCAGAGGCGAGGCTGAACCCGGGCACATACAGTCGCAGAACACCTTAAAGCAATCTTGTCAAAATCTTAGGATCAACGCTCACGAGGGTATATTACTCAAGTTCAATGGGCTTAGACGAACAGAGCTAGTCCCAGTATCAGATGATACGATTGCATCAGATTATAGAAGCACTCTTTTAACACTGTGGCGAATGGCTTGGCGGTTCCGCGTGAGTGCTCGGGGTTGCCGCACACGGTGATGTGCCGCCGTCCTGCGCCATCGGGAACTAACGAGGATCGGCGACTTAGCCGCGGCGGGGATTGCGGCGCGGCACACCCGCAACATGTGACCCCTGCATTGCGCCCCAATTGCGTGAGGAGTGAGTTCAGGCGAGCAGAGGCTCTGAGATCACCCGAATGGGTGATGCGGCGCGAGCGCGTACCGGATACGGCCCACCCGTCTACCAGACGTCTCTTGGCCCGCCCGGCGTAGCTGCGGCGGGCCCTCTTTTTCAGGCCGGCCGCGCCAGCAGGATGGCAAATCCGATCGCCATTCGCTTCATCGTCTCATCAGTCGTCTCGTCAATCGCGAGGCGAGCAAGACGCGGTTCGGCTGCCACCGCGGCTCCAATATCGACCGTGATCCCGCTGGCGATCTCACGCCTTGTGGTGGAGCCATCTGCGAGGAAACTCTTCACGGCGGCGTTTAGCTGTTCCTCGGTGACGATCCCTGCCCGGAGCAGATCGCCGATCGTGACTGGTGCCGACAAGCCAATCCTCCCGTCCGGATGCGCAGTCGCCGAAAAGTGGAATGGCGCAGACGCGACATGGGTGGTGCAAGTGGCGGACCGGGCCGAGATCGGTCCAGACTGTAGCCCGGTCCGCCGGCCGCCTCGAGGAGAGCACCCGACACGGCGCGTTAGACTTAGCTTAGGCGGGCGACTGTTGCTGTCGGTCTCCTCGAAAACCGGTGAGGCCGTTGCGCTGATCACGCATTTGTGAGTCCTGTCGGGCGGCGGTGCGCGGCTATCCGCCCGAGCGCGTTGAGCTCTTCAGACGCCTAAGTTCTGAGGCGTGACAGGGTAGATTAACCCGAATCAGAGCCTTCTCGTCCAAACTTCCGCCTCGCCGCGCCCCGGCTTGTCCTTCCAGGACGTCCAGTGGTGCTGGCGCAGGTAGCGCTCCGTCACCTCGAACACCGGATAGGAGCACGGTATCAGCACGCCGCA
Organism: Methylobacterium sp. JK268; assembly: GCF_054052225.1. NCBI lineage: Bacteria > Pseudomonadati > Pseudomonadota > Alphaproteobacteria > Hyphomicrobiales > Methylobacteriaceae > Methylobacterium > Methylobacterium sp. JK268. The sequence continues at coordinate 2,658 of NZ_JBSVZN010000054.1, forward strand.
CCAGTCGCCGCGAATCGCGCCAGCCTCCGGGTGGACGCCGAACAGGGTCAGGGTGTCCCAGCCGAGCCGGTCGGCCTCGGTTCCGAACTCGTCCACGAAGCGGCGGCAGTTCTCCAGGGTTGTCGCCCAATCCTCAGGCCGGAAGCCGGGGCAGGGCGCTTGGCCGGGCGAGAGGCTGGCGAGGCCGCGGGACCATTCGAGAGCAGTGGGGGAGGGAGCGGCGCGGGCGAGATCGAACATCGCGCGACCGTAGCCGGGCGGACCGCGTCGGGCGAGTCCTGGCACCTGGGGTCACCCGCACGGAGAACGCGCGCGGAACGTGGACCGCATCGTGGACCGCATGACCGGCAAAAGCGGCGCTTTCCGGTCCACGAGAGTGACAAAAACACTAGCAATTTCAACGATCCAAGTATGGCGCACCACGTTCGGGACGTGGGGGTCGCAGGTTCAAATCCTGCCACTCCGACCAATGTCTTCAAGGGCTCATGCCCTTTCCCGAGATCCCCCTTCACATTCTACCCGGCCGGTGTCGATCGCTGGCTCGTCGCGCCCGCCTCGGGGCGTCGTGATCCCATCAACGACGCGGATCGGCGGGGCGCGGAGGCGGCGAGGTCGAGCTGCCACCGAGTCGCGTTCGTGTCGAGGGTCGCGCATCCGAACCGGTCGAGGCGCTGCAGCTGCAGGCCGACCGCCCGGGGACCGGCGATGAGCGCCGCTCCCTCGACCTCCCGGTCGCGGCGGATCGTCAGGTTGAATGGGTTTGTCCTGGTGATGACCGGCACGATGCGCGGCAGCCCCGGCGCGCCGAAGCGCTCGCGCACGCGGCGCACCGTCCCGCCGCGTCAAGGACGGATCTCGCGACCTGAGAGGTGCCGCCCGTCCATCGGGCGCCGGGGTGACGAGGAGCAAAATCGGGCCGAGACGAGGTGTCGGCGGCGCTCCGGACGGCTCGACCGGACGGCGGCGCGATCTCCGCGCCGATCGCGGCGCGCGAGGAGACCGGGGAGGGCGGCCCCGCCGCGCCGTCCGCAGCCGAGCCCTCGTGTCGCGCGTGCGGCCCCCCGGCCTCGCCGGCGGGCCGCGGGGCGGCGTTAGCGGCCGCTGGATCCGCCCCCGGCGGAGTTCGAGGCGGGCTTGTTGTTCTCCTCGGCGTTGCTCGAGGCGGCCGACGAGCTGTTCGCCGGCCGGCCCTGAGCGAGGGCCGGGCCGGCCAGCACGAACAGGGCTGCCGTCAGGGTCGCGACTTTCCGCATGGTAGGTCTCCTGTCTCGGGCCGACCACGAGGGCGGCGCGACCGGGGAAACGCCGTCCCGCGGGGTTTGTTCGCCGCAGCCCGCGCCAGACTCAGGCCCGGGCCCCGCACGAACCCCTCAGACGGGTCGCAGCAGCACGTGCTTCTTGCGCCCGAACGACAGCTTGATCACCCCGTCCGCGGTGAGGTCGCCCTCGCCCAGGGTCGCCCGCTCGTCGGTCACGGCGGCGTCATTCACCTTGAGGCCGCCGCTGCGCACCTGCCGCCGCGCCTCGCTGGTCGAGGGCAGGAGCCGGGCGTGGTCCGGGCCGAAGGCCGCCAGCACGCCGAGCCCGGCAGCGAGGGCCGCCCGAGGGATCTCGACGGTCGGCAGCGTCTCGGGGGCGGCGCCCTCCTCGAAGGTCCGCCGCGCCGTCTCGGCGGCGGCCTCCGCCGCCTCGCGGCCGTGCAGCAGCGCCGTCGCCTCGGTGGCCAGCACCTTCTTGGCCTCGTTGATCTCGGCACCGCCGAGCGCCGCGAGCCGGTCGGTCTCGGGTAGCGGCAGCAGGGTGAAGAGGCGCAGGAAGCGGCCCACATCCGCGTCCTCGGTGTTGCGCCAGAACTGCCAGTACTCCCAGGGCGAGAGCAGGTCCGGGTTGAGCCACACCGCGCCCGAGGCGGTCTTGCCCATCTTGGCGCCGGAGGCCGTGGTCATCAGCGGGCAGGTCAGGGCGTGGAGCTGCGGCGTGCCGAGCCGGCGGCCGAGGTCGATGCCCGTGACGATGTTCCCCCACTGGTCGGAGCCGCCCATCTGCAGGGTCACCCCGTAGCGCCGGTTCAGCTCCACGAAGTCGTAGGCCTGCAGGATCATGTAGTTGAATTCGAGGAACGACAGCTCCTGGTCCCGCTCCAGCCGCAGGCGCACGCTGTCCATCGACAGCATCCGGTTCACCGAGAAGTGGCGCCCGACCTCGCGCAGCATCTCGATGTAGTTGAGCTGGGTCAGCCACTCGGCGTTGTCGGCCATGCGGGCGTCGCCCGGCCCGTCCCCGAAGCGAATGAAGCGGGCGAAGGTCTTGCCGATCTCGGTCTTGTTGGCGTCGATCTGCTCGACCGTCAGGATCTTGCGGGTCTCGTCGCGGCCGGACGGGTCGCCGACCCGGGTGGTGCCGCCGCCCATCAGCGCCACCGGCGTCCCGCCGGTCGCCTGCAGCCAGTGCAGCATCATGATCGAGAGCAGGTGCCCGATATGGAGCGAGGGCGCCGTGCAATCGTAGCCCACATAGGCGGTCAGGCGGCCCTCGCGGGCGGCCTCGTCCACCCCGGCGAAGTCGGAGCATTGGTGGACGTAGCCGCGCTCGATCAGGACCTTCAGGAAGTCGGAGCGGGGCGCGAAGTCGGTGGGCGCGGCCATGGGGGCCTCTCGTGCGGCGGCGGGACAGGGCCCGCCCGCCGTGCTAGCTCGGGTGTGACGGCGCGGCGCTCATAGCAGCGCCCGGCCCGAAACGCACGGGGGCGGATGATGATGCGGGCGATCGGCCTGATGAGCGGCACCTCCCTCGACGGGGTCGACGTGGCGCTGATCGAGACCGACGGCGAGGCCGTGCGGGTGACCCGCGGCCATAACGGCCACGCCGCGCCCCTCGGCCCGACCGGCTACCGCGCCTATTCGGACGAGGACCGCGCCCTGCTCGGACGGGCGCTCGCCGACGCGGCGGGGCTGCGGGAGCGCAGCGCCCGCCCGGGCTGCCTCCCCGAGGCGGAGGCCCTGATCACCCGGCGCCACGCGGAGGCCGTGGAGGCCTTCCTGGCCGAGAACGGGCTCGCGCCCGCCGACATCGCCCTCGTGGGCTTCCACGGCCAGACCGTGATCCACCGGCCCGGGGAGGGGCTCACCGTGCAGATCGGCGACGGGCCGAGCCTCGCCCACCGCCTGGGCATCCCGGTCGTGCACGACCTGCGCGCCGCCGACGTGGCGGCGGGCGGGCAGGGGGCGCCGCTGGTGCCGGTCTTCCACCGAGCCCTCGCCCGCGCCTGCGGGTTCGACGGGGCCCTCGCGGTCCTCAACATCGGCGGCGTCGCCAACGTCACGCTGATCGGCGCGGATGACGGCCTCCTCGCCTTCGACACGGGGCCCGGCAACGCGCTTCTCGACGACTGGATGCGCGAGCGCGCCGGGGCCGAGGCCGATTTCGGCGGCAGCACCGCCGCCGCCGGGCGCCCCGACGAGGCGCTGCTCGCCTGGCTCCTGACCCATCCGTACTTCATCCGCCGCCCGCCGAAATCCCTCGACCGGAACTGGTTCTCGCACCGGATCGCCGGCCACCTCTCGACGGAGGACGGGGCCGCCACGCTGACCGCCTTCACGGTGCGGGCGATCCTGCGCGCCCTCGACTTCGCGGAAACAGTGCCGCCGCGCTGGATCGTCGCCGGGGGCGGGGCGAAGAACGCCGAAATGCTGCGCCTGCTCCGCCACCACCTGCGGGCCGAGGTCACCGTCGCCGACGACCTCGGCTGGTCCTCCTCGCACCTCGAAGCGCAGGCCTTCGCCTATCTGGCGGCGCGCTCGGCCCGCGGGCTGCCGCTCACCCTGCCGACGACGACGGGCGTGGCGCGGGCGACGACCGGCGGCGTCACGGCGCATCCGTGAGCCTCGGCCACGCGCTCGCCCGGATCATCCGCGAGTACCCGCTCGCCCGCCTCGACCCGCTGCCCGGCCATCCCCTCGCGCACGTGATCCGCAAGGGCGCGCCCGACGAGGTGCGGGCGGCCCTGCCGGAGGCGGCGCGCGGCTTCCCGGTCAAGGGCAGTCCCGGCCGGGGCCGGCACTGGGCGGCGGTGCCCTGGATCGCCGTATTCGATCCCGCCGTGACACTCAGCGCCACGGAGGGGTTCTACCTCGTCTACCTGTTCCCGGCCGACCGCGAGGCGGTCCATCTCTCGCTCGCGCAGGGCACCGTCGCGGCGATGCGGGCGCACGGACCTCGGGCCGAGGCGCATCTGCGCGCCGACGGAGACCGCCTGCGGGCGCGGCTCGCGGATGTCGCCGAGGCCCTGCCCATAAGCGCGATCGGCCTCGGCGCCGAGGGCGAGCTCCCGCGGGGCTACGCGGCGGCCCATATCCGCGGCGTGAGCTACGATCTCGCGGATCTCGGCGACGAGCGCCGCCTGCGGGCCGACCTCGCCGCCGGGCTCGACGCCTACCGGGCGCTGCGGGAGCGCGGCGGGCTCGGGGAGTAAAGCCGATTTGTCCCGGCCCCCGTCCCGCGCTAGTGCTTCGGGCCATGATGCTTGCCGATCCCGGCGCGGGGAACCCGTCTCCCGTGGGATCGTCCGGATCCACGCGGCGCCGTCTGAGCGATCGGTTCGAGGAGGAGCGCGTTTCCCCTCTCCCGGGTGGGAGAGGGGTCAGGGGTGAGGGTGGCTCGGCTTAAGCAGGAAGGCGGAAACGGTGCCGCTGGCAGCTGAACGGTTCCATTTTCTTGCTGAACCCGAGCCACCCTCACCCCTAACCCTCTCCCACCCGGGAGAGGGGACCCCGCGCTCTACCTCGACACGTTCGTTTGACGGCGGCCCGTGATCCGGCCGGCCGAGCATCAGGCCCCAGGACCCGACCGCCCCGCCATGTCGCACAACAGCTTCGGCCACCTCTTCCGCGTCACCACCTTCGGCGAGAGCCACGGCCCGGCCCTCGGCTGCGTGGTCGACGGCTGCCCCCCGCTCATCCCCCTCGAGGCCGAGGAGATCCAGGCCGAGCTCGACCGGCGCCGACCGGGGCAGTCGCGCTTCACGACGCAGCGCCGCGAGCCGGATGCCGTGCGCATCCTCTCGGGCGTCTTCGCGGACGACCGCACCGGTGGGCGCCAGCTCACCACCGGCACGCCGATCGCCCTGATGATCGAGAACGTCGATCAGCGCTCGAAGGATTATTCGGAGATCCGCGACAGCTACCGGCCCGGCCACGCCGACTACACCTACGAGGCCAAGTACGGCATCCGCGACTATCGCGGGGGAGGGCGCTCCTCGGCCCGCGAGACCGCCGCCCGGGTGGCGGCCGGCGCCATCGCCCGCAAGGTCCTGCCGGGCGTGACCATCCGCGGTGCCCTGGTCCAGCTCGGCCCGCACACGATCGACCGCGCCCGCTTCGACTGGAACGAGGTCGGCAACAACCCCTTCTTCTGCCCCGACGCCAAGGCCGCGGCCGAGTGGGCCGAGATCCTCGACGGAATCCGCAAGGAGGGATCCTCCATCGGCGCGGTGATCGAGGTGGTGGCCGAGGGCGTGCCGCCGGGGCTCGGCGCGCCGGTCTACGGCAAGCTCGATGCCGACCTCGCCGCCGCGATGATGTCGATCAACGCCGTGAAGGGCGTCGAGATCGGCGACGGCTTCGCGGCGGCCGCGCTCCGCGGCGAGGACAATGCCGACGAGATGCGCCCAGGCAACGACGGCGGGCCGGCCTTCCTCGCCAACCACGCGGGCGGCATCCTCGGCGGCATCTCGACCGGGCAGGCGATCGTCTGCCGCTTCGCCGTCAAGCCGACCTCCTCGATCCTGAACCCCCGCGCCAGCGTCACCCGCGACAACCGGGCGACCGACGTCGTCACCAAGGGCCGCCACGACCCCTGCGTCGGCATCCGCGCCGTGCCCGTCGGCGAGGCGATGATGGCCTGCGTGCTCGCCGACCACTATCTGCGCCACCGCGGCCAAGTCGGTGAACCGGCCTGATTCAGCGGCACTGAACGCCGGAGCCGATTTCAGTTTCGCTGAAATGCCGGCCCGGCTATGATGCGCTCGTGAAACTCGGCGACTGGCTTCGGCAGCAGGGCGTGTCCCGCATCGACTTCGCGCGGCGCTGCGGGCTCTCGCCCGCGGCGGTGACGGGCCTGTGCAACAACCCCGCCGCCTGGCTGTCGCGGGAGACGGCGGCGCTCGTCGCCCGGGAGACCGGCGGAGCCGTGACGCCGAACGATTTCCTGGGCCTGAGCGCCCCGCGTCAGGAGAGCCCCATGCCCCATGCCACCGTCGTCGAAGCCATCGAGGCCTTCGCCCGCGGCGAGATCGTCGTCGTGACGGACGACGACGACCGCGAGAACGAGGGCGACCTCGTCGTCGCCGCCTCGCTCTGCACGCCCGAGAAGATGGCCTTCATCATCCGCAACACCTGCGGGATCGTCTGCGCGCCGATCACCGGCGCGGAGGCGCGGCGCCTGCGGCTCGAACCGATGGTGGCCTCGAACGATGCGCCGCTCGGCACCGCCTTCACGGTCACGGTCGACGTGAAGCACGGGCTGACCACCGGCATCTCGGCCGAGCAGCGCTGCAACACCGTGCGGGCGCTCGCCAACGGCAACATGGGCGCCGCCGACTTCGTGCGGCCGGGCCACGTCTTCCCGCTGATCGCCCGGGACGGCGGCGTGCTGATGCGCTCCGGGCACACGGAGGCGGCGGTCGACCTCTGCCGGCTCGCCAAGCTCCCGCCCGTCGGCGTGATCTGCGAACTTGCCAACGACGACGGCACCGTGATGAAGGGGCCGCAGATCGATGCCTTCGCGGAGAAGCACGGCCTGCACCGGATCTCGGTGGCGGACCTCATCGCCTACCGCCAGGCCCGGGAGAAGCTCGTCGAGCGGGTCGGCACCTTCCCGGTCAAGACCGAGTGGGGGACGCTCACCGGCTACGCCTACACCACGCCCTTCGAGCCGATGCAGCAATTCGCCTTCGTGCACGGGCGGATCGGCGATGGGCGCGACATGCTGGTGCGCCTGCACCGCTCGAACGTCGTCGCGGACGTGGTCGAGGGCGGCCGGGCGATCGCCTGCGTGATGCGCCGCTTCGCCCAGGAGGGGCGGGGCGTGCTCGTCTACCTGCGCGACGGCACCGCGGGCGTGCCGCTGACCTCCTTCCGCGAGGAGGAGAGTGGCGCCGAGGCGGCCCGGGTGCACCAGTGGCGGGAGATCGGGCTCGGCGCCCAGATCCTGCGCGACCTCGGCGTCGCCTCGATCCGCAACCTCTCTTCCGCCTCGCGCTCCTACGTGGGCCTGTCGGGCTTCGGGATCGAGCTTCTCGGGGACGAGCCGCTCGAAGGATAGCCGGACGGGCCGGGCGACCGGGATTGCGAGGCGAGGTCATGTCCCTGCGCGCGCTCCGCACCCTGGTGGCCATCGCCCGCAACGGCTCCTTCGCGCGGGCGGCGGAGGCGGTGGGCCTGACCCAATCCGCGGTCAGCCTGCACGTGCGCGCCCTGGAGGAGGAGTTCCGGGCGGTGCTGTTCGACCGCTCGCGCCGCCAGCCCGTCCTCACCGATGCCGGCCACGCGGCCGTCGCCCGGGCGCAGGAGATCCTCGCCCTCTACGACGGGCTGCCGGCCGAGCTGGAGGCGGGCGGGGGGCTGGCCGGGCGCCTGCGCGTCGGCGCGATCCAGACGGCGCTGACCGGGCCGGTGCCCGACGCGCTCGCGGCCCTGCGCGAGACCCATCCGCGGCTGCGGGTGGTGATGGTGTCGGGCATGTCCGCCGAACTCGCCGTGCGGGTCGACAGCGGCGACCTCGACGCCGCCGTCACCACCGCGCCGGTGCGGCCGCATCCTCCCGGGCTCGTCGCCACGCCCCTCTACGAGGAGGGGTTCTGGGTCGTCGCCCCGCCCGGGCTGGAGGGGCTGGGATCCCGCCGCATCCTGCAGGATCTGCCGTTCCTGCGCTTCGACCGGCGCGCCTGGGCCGGCCGCACCCTCACGCAGGAGTTGCGCCGGATGCGGCTTCCCCTGGAGGGCGACGTCGAACTCGACAGCATCGAGGCGATGCTGCGGATGGTGAGCAAGGGGCTGGGCGCCGCGATCCTGCCCTTGTCGGAGGCCGCCCGACGCGCCCTGCCGCCGCTGACCTGCCTGCCGTTCGGCGAGCCGCAGAAGCGCCGGACCGTGGTGCTGCTGGAGCGCGAGGACCGGCCGGCCCAGCGCCTCGCGGCGGCGCTCGGCGAGGCGGTGCGCGACGCCGCCCGCGATCCTTGAGCGGAACTTGGGTCGCGCACGAGAACTTCGCGTTTTTCCTCAAGCGAGCGCGCCCCTATGGTCGCCGCATGATCGCCACCGTGCTCCTCGCGCTCCTCCCGATCGCGCTCCTCATCGGCCTCGGGGCGGCGTTCCGCCGGGCCCGGTTCCTGGCGGAGAGCTTCTGGCCGCAGGCCGAGCGGCTCGGCTACTACGTGCTGCTGCCGTCGCTGTTCGTGCACGGGCTATCCACCGCCCGGCTCGACGGGGTGCCGGTGGCAGGCTTGGTCGCGGTGCTGGTCGCCTCGACGCTGGCGGTGGCCGGGATCCTGGTGGCCCTGCGGCCCTGGCTCGGCGGCAGCGGCGCCGCCTTCACCTCCGTCTTCCAGGGCGGGGTGCGTTTCAACAACTACGTCGGCGTCTCGGCGGCAGCGGGGCTGTTCGGCGCCCAGGGCGTCGCGCTCGCGGCGGTGGCGAACGCCGCCATCGTGCCGACGGTCAACGTGCTCTGCGTGCTGGTCTTCGCGCGCTTCGGCGCGGGCCTGCGCTTCGACCCCGCCACGGTCGCTCGCCAGCTCGTCCTCAACCCGCTCGTGGTCGCCTGCGCGATCGGCATCGGCCTCAAGGCGACGGGGCTCGGTCTGCCGCCGGGGATCGACACGCTGCTGCGGGCGCTGGGCCAGGCCTCGCTGCCGCTGGGCCTGCTCTGCGTGGGCGCGGCCCTCGACCTCGCGGCGGCGCGGACCTGGCTGCGGCCGGTCCTGGTCGCCTCGGCGGCGAAGTTCGTGCTGATGCCCGCCGCGACCCTGATGGCCTGCCGCCTGCTCGGGCTCCAGGGCGCCGCCGCGACGACCGCCCTGCTGTTCCAGGCCCTGCCGACCGCCTCGTCGTCCTACATCATGGCCCGCCAGCTCGGGGGCGACGCGCCGCTGATGGCCGGGATCACCGCGGCCCAGACGATCCTCGCCGGGGCCGCCATCCCGCTGGTGCTGCTCGGCTTCCTCGACCTCACCGGCCCATGAGCGTCTCGACATGGGCGGCGACCGACTTCGCCAGCCCGTCGAGGTCGTAGCCGCCCTCCAGCACCGACACGACCCGGCCGCCCGCGTGGCGGTCGGCGAGGTCCATCAGCCGGCCCGTCGCCCAGGCGAAATCCTCCTCGGTCAGCCGCAGGTTGGCGAGCGGATCGCGCCAATGGGCGTCGAAGCCCGCCGAGATCACGATCAGGTCCGGCCGGAACGCGTCGACCCGCGGCAGGATCGCTGCCTCGAACGCCTCCCGGAAGCGCTCGCCGTCGTCGCCCGCGTGGAGCGGCGCGTTGACGATCGTGTCGTAATCGCCCCGCTCGGAGGCGGCGCCGGTGCCGGGATACAGCGGCATCTGGTGCGTCGAGCCGTACAGCACCGACTTGTCGCGCCAGAAGATGTCCTGCGAGCCGTTGCCGTGGTGCACGTCCCAGTCGACGAGGGCGACGCGCTCGGCTCCGTGCGCCCTCTGCGCGTGGCGCACGGCCACCGCCGCCTGGTTGAAGAAGCAGAAGCCCATGGCGCGGCTGCGCTCGGCGTGGTGGCCCGGGGGGCGCATCGCCGCGAAGGCGTTCGCGACGCGGCCGGCCATGACCTCGTCCACCGCCTGCACGGCGGCGCCGAGCGCGCGCTGCACCGCCTCCAGCGTGCCGGGCGACATCACCGTGTCGGAATCGATCGCCACCAGCCCCTCGTGCGGCGCGGCCTCGGCGATCGCCGCCACGTAGGCCTCGGGATGGGCCAGGGTCGCGACCGAGAGGTCGGCCCGGGGTGCCTGCTCGCGCACGAGGCCCGAGAACCGCTCGTCCTCCAGCGCGTGCTCGATGGCGCGGATGCGGGCCGCGCGCTCGGGATGGCCGTGCGGCGTCGCGTGGTCGAGGGAGGCGGGATGGCAGAGAAACAGCGTCGTCATGCCCGATCAGGCCCTCGCGGCCCCTCCCTGCGTCTGGTCGACACCGTGGCAGGAGGCTGGCCGCGGCGCAACACGCCCGGTCTTTCGCGCGCCGGCCGGGATGAAACGGCTTCGCGCGCGAACGGCCACGCTCTACGACTTCATCACCGGTCAACCATGCCACGACCGGCTCGACCGAGGTCCGGACCGTCCCATGCGCCGCGCAGCTCTCGCCCTCATCACTGCCGCGCTCCTGTCGGGGTGCAGCTACAGGAGCATACCGGACCCGTCCCTCTCGGCGCAGGACGCGGCCTGGATGGCGATGATCCCGGATGCCGACCCCGACCCGCGCTTCGCCCGCTACCTGATCGACGACCCGACCGGTGAGCCGCCCGGCACCATCGTGGTCCAGACCAAGGAGCGCCAGCTCTACTACGTGCTGCCCGACCGCAAGGCGGTCCGCTACGGCGTGACCGTGGGCGACGAGGCCTATGGCTGGACCGGCACCGCCCGCGTCTTCCGCAAGGCCGCGTGGCCCGACTGGAACCCGCCCGCCGAGATGGTCAAGCGCTGGCCGCACGTCCACCCGATGAAGGGCGGCCCGGCGAACCCCCTCGGCGCCCGCGCCCTCTACCTCGCGGACGGCGACAAGGACACGCTCTACCGCATCCACGGCACCAACGAGCCGGAGCGGATCGGGCAGGCGGCGTCCTCGGGCTGCATCCGCATGCGCAACATCGACGTGGTCGACCTCTACAACCGGGTCGGGCTCGACGCGAAGGTGATCGTGCGCTGACCGCGCCGGCAACCATTCGCCAACTCTGCCTTCTTGCCCAAGCTTAACCTGAACGGGGATTCAGATTCGGGCGTTAACCGGTGAGCGGATCACCGTCGTGCATAGTCCTTCTCACACAGGGACAAGCACCGGCACCAAAAACAGCCGGGGAGGCACGACAGATGATCAAGAACTCGCTGCAAGATTTCTGTAACCGTATGGTCGCCAAGGCCACGATCACGGCAGAGGACGTGCGCGACCTGAGCCGGACGATCCTGCCCGACGGGTTCGCCTGCCGGGAGGAGGCCGACATGCTGATCGGCCTCGACCGGGCGGTGGCGCGGGCGGATGCGGATTTCGCGGATTTCCTCGTCGCGAGCGTGGTCGACCTCGCGGTCTGGGGCGAGCGCCCGACCGGCCAGATCGACGCCGAGACGGCCCGCTGGCTCGCCGCGTCCCTGTGCTGCGGCACCGGCCCGACCGCGACGGGCGCGCGCATCGCCGTCGAGGTGGTGCGCGAGGCCCACGTGACGGACCCGGCGCTCATCGCCTTCGCGCTCAGCGTGAACCGCCTGCGCGCCGCCGAGGAGCCGGCGATCCGGCCCGCGCTCGCCGCCTGAGGCACCCCCTTCCTTTCGCTGCTTTCGCGCCGCGCGCCGATGCTTTAACGGGATTTGAGCTTGGGCTTGACCGCTCAGGCCCCGTCCTCCCACGGCTCGAGTGCGCGCTTCGATGTTCGACAAGATCCTGATCGCCAACCGCGGCGAGATCGCCTGCCGCATCATCAAGACCGCGCGCCGGATGGGGATCAAGACGGTCGCGGTCTATTCCGACGCCGACCGGGACGCGGTCCACGTGGCCCTGGCCGACGAGGCCGTCCATATCGGCCCGGCCCCCGCGGCGCAGTCCTACCTCGTCATCGACAAGATCATCGACGCCTGCAAGCGGACCGGGGCGCAGGCGGTGCATCCGGGCTACGGCTTCCTGTCGGAGCGCGAGGCCTTCCCGAAGGCGCTGGAAGCGGCCGGGATCGTCTTCATCGGCCCCAATCCCGGCGCCATCGCGGCGATGGGCGACAAGATCGAGTCGAAGAAGGCGGCCGCCGCCGCCGAAGTCTCGACCGTGCCGGGCTTCCTCGGCGTGATCGAGGACCCCGACCACGCGGTGCGGATCGCCGACGAGATCGGCTATCCCGTCATGATCAAGGCCTCCGCCGGCGGCGGCGGCAAGGGCATGCGCATCGCGCACTCGGCCGACGAGGTGGCGGAGGGCTTCGCCCGCGCCCGCTCGGAGGCGGCCTCCTCCTTCGGCGACGACCGGGTCTTCATCGAGAAGTTCATCACCGACCCGCGCCACATCGAGATCCAGGTGATCGGCGACAAGCACGGCAACGTGATCTACCTGGGCGAGCGCGAGTGCTCGATCCAGCGCCGCAACCAGAAGGTCATCGAGGAGGCGCCGTCCCCGCTCCTCGACGAGGCGACCCGGCGCCGGATGGGCGAGCAGGCCGTCGCCCTCGCCAAGGCCGTGAACTACGATTCCGCCGGCACCGTCGAGTTCGTCGCCGGCCAGGACAAGTCCTTCTACTTCCTGGAGATGAACACCCGGCTGCAGGTCGAGCACCCGGTCACCGAGATGATCACCGGCCTCGACCTCGTCGAGCTGATGATCCGGGTGGCGGCCGGCGAGAGGCTGCCGATCGGCCAGGACGCGGTGACGCTCAACGGCTGGGCGGTGGAGAGCCGGGTCTACGCCGAGGACCCGACCCGCAACTTCCTGCCCTCGATCGGCCGGCTCACCACCTACCGCCCGCCGGCCGAGGGGGCGCAGGGCGGCGCGACGATCCGCAACGACACCGGCGTCGAGGAGGGGAGCGAGATCGCGATCCACTACGACCCGATGATCGCCAAGCTGGTGTCCTGGGCGCCGACCCGCCGGGAGGCGATCGCCGCGCAGGCGCAGGCCCTCGACGCCTTCGCGATCGACGGCATCCGCCACAACATCCCGTTCCTCGCCGCCCTGATGCAGCATCCGCGCTGGCAGGAGGGCCATCTCTCCACCGGCTTCATCGCCGAGGAATTCCCGGGCGGCTTCGAGGCGCCCAAGCCCGAGGGCGAGGTGGCCAAGCGCATGGCCGCGGTGGCGGCGGCGATCGACCACCAGTTCAACGAGCGCAAGCGCGGCATCTCGGGCCAGATGCGCGATCCCCGGCACCTGCGCTTCGAGCACGAGCGGGTGGTGGTGCTCGGGGAGCAGCGCTTCGACCTCACCGTCGAGACCGTGGAGAGCGGCGTCGCGGTCGCCTTCGCGGACGGCACCGCCTGGCCGGTCGAGAGCGACTGGCGCCCCGGCGAGCCGGTCTGGACGGGGTCTGTCGGCGGGGCCCGCGCGGCCGTGCAGGTGCGCCCGCTCCTCAACGGCGTCTTCCTGCAGCACGCCGGGGCCGCGGCCGAGGCCCGGGTCTACACGCGCCGGGAGGCCGAACTCGCGGCGCTGATGCCGGTCAAGGCAGTGGGCGGCTCGGGCAAGCAGCTCCTCTGCCCGATGCCGGGCCTCGTGAAGAGCATCATGGTCACCCCCGGCCAGGAGGTGAAGGCCGGCGAGCCGCTCGCCATCGTCGAGGCCATGAAGATGGAGAACGTGCTGCGCGCCGAGCGCGACGGCACGGTGCAGACCATCCAGGCCAAGGAGGGCGACAGCCTCGCGGTCGACGCGGTGATCCTGGAATTCGCCTGAGGCCGGGCCGGCCGTGCCGCTCTACTTCGCGTACGGCTCCAACATGGACCGGGCCGCCATGGCCCGGCGCTGCCCCGCCTCGACGGTCCGGGGCGTCGGGCGGCTCCTGCGCCACCGCCTCGTGATCATGCGGGAGGGCTACGCCTCCGTGACCCGCGATCCGGGGGCGACGGTCTGGGGACTGGTCTGGGACCTCGCCCTCTCGGACGTGCCGGCCCTCGACCGCTACGAGGGCGTCGCGAGCGGCCTCTACGTGAAGGCGCAACAGCCGGTGGCGACCGGGGAGGGGATCCGCCGGGCGCTCGTCTATCTCGGCCGCGGCGAGGGCGGGGTGCCGCGCCCCGGCTACCTGGAGGGTGTCATCGCGGCGGGCCGGGAGGCGGGGCTGCCGGAGCCCTACCTGCGCGACCTCGCGCGGCTGCGGTCCCGCGCCGGCGGTTGAGCTCGGGACCGCCAGGACCGGTCCCTGCCGCCCGACTCCTCCGCGCCCGACTGGCCCTCGGTCTGACTTGTCCTTGGCCCTACTTGCCCTTGAACAGCGGGTGCTCGACCTTGTCGCCGACCCGGATCCCGAGCTTGGCGGCCGTCCCGGCATTGATCTCCAGCACGCCGAGCACCGGGCCGCCGGAGGCGATCGTCCGGGTCGAGAGCGGCTCGGTATTGGCCGCGATGTGCGACACGGTCCCGTCCGGGCGGATGAACAGCATGTCGAGGGGCAGGTAGGTGTTCTTCATCCACATGGTGACGGGCGCCACCTGCGCGAAGTCGAACAGCATGCCGTGGTCGGCCGCCATGGTGCGGCGGAACATCAGCCCCTGGGCGCGGCTCGCGTCGTCGCGCATCACCTCCACCTGGAAGGCGTGGCGGCCGTTGCGGGACGCGATGGCGAGGGGCTCGGTCGGCCCCTCCGCGCGGGCCGGAACGACGGCGAGCGCGAGCAGGACGGCGAGGGCGGTGAGCGCCGCGGCGAGAGCGGCGCGGGGACGCGTGAGGATGTGCGGCATAGCAGGGAAGTAGAGCCTCGACCGGCGGCGGGACACCCGCCTCGTCGGAAATTGCGGCGGTTCCCGCGATCGGCGGGCCGTCCCGCGGGATCGTGATCAGTGCGAGGCGGGCAGAGTGCCCTCGGCGAGGCGGACCTCGGCGGCCATCAGGCCCTTCGAGCCGTCGCCGTAGCGCACCATCACGGTCTCGCCCGGCTTCAGTTCGGCGATTCCGTAGCGCCGCAGGGTCTCCATGTGCACGAAGATGTCCGGCGTCCCGTCGCCGCGGCTCAGGAAGCCGAAGCCGCGCAGGCGGTTGAACCACTTCACCACCGCGGTCTCGAGGCCGCTCGTCGGCACCACCGTGACATGCGTGCGCGGCATCGGCAGTTCGGCCGGGTGCGTCGCGGTCGACTGGTCGAGGGAGATCACCCGGAAGGCCTGCCAGCCCCGCGCGCGCTGCACCGCCTCCACGACGATGCGCGCGCCCTCGCTCGCGCTCTGATGCCCGTCGCGCCGCAGGCACGTCACGTGCAGCAGCACGTCCGGCGCGCCGTTGTCCGGCACGATGAAGCCGAAGCCCTTGGCCACGTCGAACCACTTGATGCGGCCGCTGATCTCCACGAGGTCGAGGGGCGCGTCAGCCTCGGCATCCGCGGCGCGCTTCACGCTGGCCTCGAATGCGCTCCCGGGCCGAGGGCCGAGGGGGCCTGAACCGACTTCGTCCGACATCGTAAGCAACCCACACCGAATCACGCGCCGCGATTCACCCGGAGCTTAACAAAGTCATGACTTCGGGGAAGCCCGAATCATCGCCTAATCCCCGGGTGGAGCGCGGGATCTGCCGCCCGACTGCCCGCGCTCCTGCACCCGGTTGCACGCGGTCCGTGCAGGCCGCCGCTCCGCTCATCAGTCCGGTATCGTGTTTCGCCGCGTGAGCCGGGGTTCCGTGCTGTCGTGTCGCAGGGATCGACCGGCTTAGCCGTCTCCGCTAAGCCTTCGGATCAATGCCGGGCGCGCTTTCGCGGCGGTTGGTTTCTGTCGGGTTGCGGCTTGTTGTCGAAAGATCACGCACATCTGGCTCAAGATATCGACGGGCGGGCGACGGGGAGGCCGGCCCGCTCGGGCGCGATCTTCCGCCTTGGCGCGGCATTCCGTCGCCTCGTTTCCGCCCCGCGCTCCGGTCGCCTGGAGGTGGTCGACGCGGCGCGCGGGGCGGCCCTCGTCGCGATGGCGCTCTACCACACGACCTGGGACCTCGGCTTCCTGCGGCTCACGCCGGAGAACGCCGCCCTGACGCCCCTGGGGCGGGCGGCCGCGCACGGGATCGCCGGGAGCTTCCTCCTGCTCGTCGGCTGGAGCCTCGTCCTCGCCCAGGGCCGGGCCTTCCGGCCGCGCGCCTTCCTGGGGCGGCTCGCGCGGGTCGGGGTGGCGGCGGCCGCGATCTCCCTCGCGACCCTCCTGATCTTCCCCGACAGCTGGATCTTCTTCGGGGTCCTGCACTGCATCGCGCTGTCGAGCCTGCTCGCCCTGCCGGCCCTGCGCCTCCCGCCTCCGTTCGTCGCCGCGGCGGGGCTCGCGGTGATCGCCGCCCCCGCGGCTCTGCGCTGGAGCGGGGCGGAGATCCCCGTCCTCGACGCGCCGGGCCTGCTCTTCCTCGGCCTCGCCCGGGCGGTGCCGTCCACGAACGACTACGTGCCGCTCTTCCCCTGGTTCGGCTGCGTGCTGCTCGGCGTCGCCCTCGGGCGGTGGCTCGGGCCGCGCCTCGCCGCCTCGCGCCTCGGCGCGTGGCGCCCCGCCTCGCCGGGCGCACGCCTGCTCGCCGGGGCCGGCCGGCACAGCCTCGCCCTCTACCTCGTGCACCAGCCCGCGCTGCTCGCGGTGCTGTCCGGCGTCGCGCTCCTCACCGGCCCGCATCCCCGCGCCGGAGAGGCGGGCTTCCGGCGCGACTACGAGCAGAACTGCGCGGTGGCGGGCGGGCGGCCGGACCAGTGCCGCGCGGCGGCGCGCTGCCTGCTCGGGCGCCTGCGCGACGAGGGGTTGTGGGAGGCGGCCGGACGCGGCGCGCTCGCGCCGGAGCAGCGCGCCCGCGCCGTCATGCTGTCGCGGGCCTGCTTCGCCGAGCAGGATCCGCCGGCGCCGCGGGATCCGTGAGGACCCCGGCGGCCGTCCCGGTCAGTCCTTGGCGCGCTCCACGTAGGAGCCGTCCGCCGTCATGATGACGACGCGGGTGCCGGTGGTGATGTGGGGGGGCACCAGGGTGCGCACGCCGTTCGAGAGCGTGGCGGGCTTGTAGGACGAGGAGGCCGTCTGGCCCTTGGTCACCGGCTCGGTGTCGGTGATCTCCAGGGTCACGCGCTGCGGCAGCTCGATGGAGAGCGGCACGCCGTTGTGCAGCGAGAGCATCACCGCCATGCCTTCCTGCAGGTAGGCGGCCTGGTCGCCGATCACGTCCTGCGGCACCGCGACCTGCTCGTAGGATTCCGGGTTCATGAAGTGGAACCCCTCGCCGTCCGAGTACAGGAAGGTGTGCTCCCGGTCCTCCACGAAGGCGCGCTCCACCTGCTCGGTGGTGCGGTAGCGCTCGGACACCTTCACCCCGTCGGTGATGCGGCGCATGTCGAGCTGCGTCACGGGGGTGCCCTTGCCGGGATGGATGTTCTCGGCGGAGAGGATCACGTAGAGGCGGCCGTCCTTGTCGACGACGTTGCCTTTGCGAAGCGAGCTGGCGATCACCTTCACGGGTCGGGTCCTAGGAGCGAGCGTTGACAGAATCGGTCGGCGTCCCGCAAGCCGCTGGCGGCCCCGGGTGCCCGAGCGCCCGCCCTATCGCATCTGACGCGCGACCGCCAGTCGCGACCGGTTCGCCCTCATGACCTCCGCCTCGCCCTGGTGGGCCCCCCACGTCCACGCCGACCGCCGGCCGCGCCTCGTCGCCCGCAACCGCATCAAGGCCGCGTTGCGCGCCTGGTTCGCCGAGCGCGGCTTCGTCGAGGTCGACACCGCCGCCCTTCAGGTCTCGCCGGGCAACGAGGCGCATCTCGCCGCCTTCGCCACCCGGGCGATCGGGCCCGACGGGCGCGCGCAGCCTCTCTACCTCCACACCTCGCCGGAATTCGCATGCAAGAAGCTGCTGGCCGCCGGCGAGCGCCGGCTCGTCACCTTCGCGCCCGTCTACCGCAACCGCGAGCGCGGGCCGCTGCACCACCCGGAATTCACGCTCCTCGAATGGTACCGCGCCGGCGAGTCGTACGGGGTGCTGATGCGCGACTGCGCGGCGCTGCTCGCGCGGGCCGCCGAGACCGCCGGCACGGATCGCTTCCGCTACCGCGACCGCGAGGCCGATCCCTTCGCGGAGCCCGAGCGGGTGACGGTGGCGGAGGCCTTCCACCGCTTCGCGGGCATCGACCTCCTCGCCACCGTGGCGCCGGGCGGGGCGACGGACCGCGGCGCGCTCCACGCCGCCGTGACCGGGGCCGGTCTGCGCACGGCGCCGGACGACACCTGGGCCGACCTGTTCAGCCGGGTGCTGGTGGAGCGGGTCGAGCCGGAACTCGGGCGCGGCCGGCCGACGATCCTCTGCGAGTACCCGGTGCCGGAAGCGGCGCTCGCCCGCCCGAGCCCCGACGACCCGCGGGTGGCGGAGCGGTTCGAGCTCTATGCCTGCGGGGTCGAACTCGCCAACGGCTTCGGCGAACTCACCGACGCGGACGAGCAGCGCCGCCGCTTCGTCGCCGAGATGGACGAGAAGGAGCGGATCTACGGCGAGCGCTACCCGCTCGACGAGGATTTCCTGCGGGCCCTCGCCCGCATGCCCGAGGCGAGCGGCATCGCGCTCGGCTTCGACCGGCTGGCGATGCTGGCGACCGGGGCCCGCCGCATCGAGGAGGTGATCTGGACCCCCGTCGCCGAGGACGCTCGGTGAGCGGCCGCACCCTTCGCGACCCGGCCGCCCTGGCGCGGGCCGGCCTCGTCCCGGCCGTGCGGCTTGCCGAGATCGAGGCGGTGGCCGCCCGCTACGCGGTGGCGGTGACACCCGCCATGGCCGAGCTGATCGAGACGCCGGAGGACGGCATCGGCCGCCAGTTCCTGCCCCGGGCGGAGGAGCTGGAGACGGCGCCCGGAGAGCGGGCCGATCCGATCGGCGACGGCGCGCACGCGCCGCTCCCCGGCCTCGTCCACCGCTACCCCGACCGGGTGCTGCTCAAGCCCCTCCACGTCTGCCCGGTCTATTGCCGCTTCTGCTTCCGGCGCGAGGTGGTGGGACCGGAGGGCATGGGCTCGCTCAGCGAGGCCGAGCTCGACGCGGCCTTGGCCTACGTGGCCGCCCGCCCGGAGATCTGGGAGGTGGTGGTCACCGGAGGCGACCCCTTCCTGCTCGCGCCCCGGCGCCTGGAGCGGATCGCCGCGGCGCTCGCCGCCATCGAGCACGTGCGGGTGATGCGCCTCCACACGCGGGTGCCGGTGGTCGCGCCCGAGACGGTGGACGCGGCCCTGGTGGCGGCCCTGCGGCGCTTCGGCCGCGCCGTCTTCGTGGCCCTCCACGCCAACCACCCGCGGGAATTCACCCCCGCCGCCCGCGCGGCGATCGCGCGGCTCGTCGATGCGGGGATCCCGATGGTCTCGCAATCGGTGCTGCTGCGGGGCGTGAACGACGACCCGGAGACGCTCGGCCTGCTCATGCGCGCCTTCGTGGAGAACCGGGTGAAGCCCTACTACCTCCACCACGGCGACCTCGCCCCGGGCACCGCCCATTTCCGCACCACGCTTAGCGAGGGGCAGGCCCTGATGCGGACCCTGCGCGGCCGGCTGTCCGGCCTCTGCCAGCCGACCTACGTCCTCGACATTCCGGGCGGGCACGGCAAGGTGCCGGTCGGGCCGGGCTACCTCGCGCCGCGGGAGGGGGGCCACTCGGTCACCGACCCGGAGGGGCGCGCGCACGCCTATCCGCCCGAGGGAGACGCCTGATGCGCCGGCTGTGGGGACGCCTGAATTCGGTCAACGTGCAGAAGGCGGCCTGGGCCCTGCGGGAACTCGGCCTGCCCTTCGAACGGGTCGAGGCTGGCGGCGCCCACGGCCGCGTGCGCGATCCCGACTACCTCGCCCTCAACCCCAACGGCCTCGTCCCGGTGCTGGAGGAGGACGGCTACGTCCTGTGGGAATCGAACGCGATCCTGCGCTACCTCGCCGAGGGGCACGGGCGGGGCGGGCTCCTGCCGGAGGACGTCCGCGCGCGGGGCCACGTGCACCAGTGGGTCGACTGGCAGGCCACGACCTTCACGCCGGCCATGCGCGACGCCTTCTGGCAGAGCGTGCGCGTGCCGGAGGAGAGGCGCGACCCCGCGGTGATCGCCCGCTCTCTCGCGGACAGCGAGGCCTGCGCCGCCCTCCTCGACGCGCATCTCGCGGGCCGGGCCTTCGCGGTCGGCGACGGCTTCACGCTCGCCGACATCGCGCTCGGCTGCGCGGCGCATCGCTGGCTCAACCTGCCGCTGCCCCGCGAGCCCCGGCCCCATCTGCAGGCCTGGTATGCAAGGATCGCGGCCCGGCCCGCGGCCGTGACGGTGCTCCCGCTTCCGATCACCTGACGCCCGCCCGACGGGCCTTCTGCCGGCAAACGCCATGCTTTAAGGCCGCCGGTGCAGGTCTTCATTCCCATCGGGATCCCGCCATGCCCCTCGACCAGACGCTCATCGACGCGCTCAAGGCCGTCACCACCGCCACCCTCACCACGGTGATGCTGAAGAAGGGGCTGCGGCGCTGCTGGATGCGCGGGCCGCAGCCGCGCTTCGCGGCCGGCACCCGGGTGGTCGGCCCGGCCTTCACCCTTCGCTTCGTGCCGGCCCGCGAGGACCTCGCCACCCCCGAATCCTGGTCGAGCCCGACCTCGACCCGCGGCGCCATCGAGGCGATGCCCGAGGGCTGCATCGCGGTCGCGGACGCCATGGGCGTGATCGACGCGGGCATCTTCGGCGACATCCTGGCCGCCCGGATGCAGAAGCGGGGCGTGGCGGCGCTCGTCACCGACGGCGTGATGCGGGACGGCGAGGGCGTGGCCGGCACCGGCCTGCCGGTCTGGTGCGCGGGCGTCGCCGCCCCAGCCTCGGTGGCGGGGCTGACCTTCGTGGGGTGGAATCAGCCGGTCGGCTGCGGCGGCGTCGCGGTCTTCCCTAACGACATCATCGTGGCGGACGGCGACGGCGCCGTGGTGATTCCGGCCGCGATCGCTCAGGAGGTCGCGCTCGCCGCCGTGGAGCAGGAGCGGCTCGAACTCTGGATCATGCGCGAGGTCGAGAAGGGCGCGGCCCTGCCGGGCCTCTACCCGCCGAATGCCGAGACCAAGGCCCGCTACGAGGCCGAGACCGGCAAGCCGGGTCAGTAGAGGCGAGCCCCGTCAGCGCGGCAGCGACAGGCGGTAGACGCCGCGGAAATCGTCCGGATCGGGAACCACGCGGCCCTTGCGCAGGATCGCGATCCGGCCCTCCTTCATCAGCCGCACCGCCTCCCGGCGCACGGGCTGCATCAGCGGTGCCCAGCCGTCCGGGTGAGGGCCGCCGAGCGCCCGCGCCACCTCGGAGGGGCAGATGGTCTTGTCGGGGCCGCGCTCGGCGACGAGGCGCAGCAGCGTCTCGGCGATGGCGGGGTCATTCGGGCGAGACGTCGACATCGGGATCCTGGAGGGCGCGGCAGGCCTCGGAGGCGAACTGGCGGCGCCACATCACGTAGACCACCGCCGCGGTGGTGGCGAACAGGATGTAGGGGCTCACGAACCAGCCCAGATAGGCCAGCGCGAAGAACCACGCCCGCTGGCCGCGGTTGAAATGCGCGCCCGCCACCACGTTAATGGCCGCGGCGCGCTTGGCGGCCCTGGAGATCTCCGCGGGATCGCTCCCGCGCGGGGGCACCGCGCCGATCAGGATCGCCCCGTAGTTGAACAGCCGGTAGGCCCAGGCGAACTTGAAGAAGGCGTAGACGAAGATCACCGCCAGGCCCGCCACCTTGACCTCCCAGGTGGCGCGGGTGGTCAGCATGCCGAAGGGCAGGGTGGAAAAGAGCGTCAGCACGTCGTCGGCCGAGCGGGTGAGCGTCAGCACGCTCCCCAAGGCGATCAGCGAGGTCGAGGCGAAGAACGCCGTACCGTTCTGCAGCGAGGCGTTGATGGTCGTGTCGACCACCCGGTTCTCCCGCACGGCGAGCTGCTCGGTCCAGGCGTGCCGGTAGCGGTTCATCATCCGGTTGAGGCTCTTGCCGCCGCGCGAGAGCCGCTCGACCGCGATGCCGTAGCCGATCCACGCGACGAAGAAGGTCGCCACCGCGCCGAGGTCGAGGAACGAGAAATCGCTCAAAGCCGCCTCACCCGCGCAGGATCGCGAAGCCGGGAGGCGGGACCTCGGCGAGGTCTTCCGCGGCGAGTTCGGTCACGCGGGCGCCCGCGGGCCCGTGCCGGAGCGCCTCCATGACGGCGGCCACGGCCTCGGGCTCGCCGCACAGGACGACCTCCACGGATCCGTCCTCGCGGTTGCGCACGAAGCCGGACAGATCGCGCGCCGCCGCCGCCTCGCGGGTCCAGGCGCGGAACCCGACCCCCTGCACGCGCCCGCGGACGATTGCCCGGACGATCTGCTTCGCTGCCACGATCCAACCCCGGTTCGCCGTGTCGGGCAGGCGGGTAGCACGCGCGCCCCGGCCTGGGAACGGCTGACGCCGCTCTCCGGCAAGACAGCGCCGGCGCCGGGTCGCCGCGTCGACCTGCCGAAAGGGAAGGGTGGCTAGAGCACGCGTCAAGCCCGCGATCGCGAACCGAAAGCCAGCCTTGTCACCATTCGACATAACGTATTCATCTTTTCATTACGCTGCCATGACCTAGTGCGGGAAGAGGCGAACCGCTCGCATCGTCGCGCATTTTGTGCCCGTGCCCGCTCGGAATAGGCAGCAAAGACCCGTGCCGAACACGATTTTGGACCTGAAATTCGTGAATTGCGTCCTAGGGTTCTCGCCCGAGGTGGAGGCGCGGTTCGAGGCGGAAACCGGGGCCGACCGCGTCACGCACCTTCGCGAGAGCATCGTGATCGGCCTCGTGTTCTACAACGCCTACGACCTCACCAACCGCGTTTTGATGTCCGACATCATCGGGCTCGGTTTCGTCCTGCGGCTCGCCGTCACCGCGATGGCGCTCGCCTGCGCCTGGCTGGCGGGGCGGGTCCGCCCGTCCGTGCGGGAAGCCCTCGCCGCCGGCGGCATGCTGAACGCCTATGCGCTGCCCGTCTTCCTGTTCTGGATGACCGACCGTCCGGAAGGCGCCTTCACCTATGCCGAACTGCACCTCACCCTGGTCTTCGGCGCCATGATGCTGGCGCTCCGCTTCCCGCAGGCGCTGGTCTTCGTCGCCGGGGCCGCCGCCATGACGCTCCTGGCCGTCGCCACGAAGCCGAACCTGTCGCGCGACCTCGTCACCGCCTTCACGTTCCAGAGCGTCATGGCGGGCCTGTTCGTCCTGGTCGCCAATTACCGCGTCCAGCGGCTGAGCCGCCTCGCCTTCCTGGCGTCCCTGCGAGCGATCCAGCGCTCCGACGATCTGGAGGAGGACCGGCGGCGCTTCGCCGTCCTGTCCCATCAGGACCCGCTCACCGGGCTCCTCAACCGGCGCAGCCTCGACGGTCGGCTGGCGGCCTGGGAGGCGGCGCCGGTCGGTCGCCGCCGCGCGCTCGCGGCGGTCATGATCGATGTCGACCACTTCAAGGCCTTCAACGACCGCTACGGTCACCCGGCGGGCGACGCCTGCCTCCGGGCCGTGGCGGCGGCCCTGCGCGGGGAACTGGCCGGGACGGGCGAGGCGTTCCGGTACGGCGGGGAGGAATTCGCCGTCCTCCTGGACCTGGACGAGACCGACCGCCTGCAGGAATGGGCCGATCGCCTGCGCGCCAGCGTGCAGGCGCTCGCGATCCCCCATGCGGGGCGCGGCGACGACGTGGCGGTGGTGACCGCCAGCGTCGGGGCCGCGCTTGCCCCCGCGGGAACGGCCTGCTCGCCGCAGGCCCTGCTCGGCTGCGCGGATGCCGCCCTCTACGATGCCAAGCGCGACGGCCGGAACCGCTGTCGGCTGTGCTGCGCGGGTCCCGGTGCCGGCGCCGCGACCACGGGCAGCCCCGGACCCGCCTGCGGTCCCCAGGTGGCGTGCCGCCCCCCGGCGGCCTGGACCGGACCCGGCGGACTTGATCCGGCGCCGCTAACCCTCTAAGCGGGCCGCGCCTTCCGCCCGGCCCGTGTCGTCGTGGGCGGGCTTGCCGCAGGTGAGGGATATGGCCAAGGAAAAGTTTTCGCGGACGAAGCCGCACTGCAACATCGGGACGATCGGTCACGTCGACCACGGCAAGACGTCGCTGACGGCGGCGATCACGAAGGTTCTGGCGGAGGCGGGCGGGGCGACGTTCACGGCCTACGACCAGATCGACAAGGCGCCGGAGGAGAAGGCGCGGGGGATCACGATCTCGACGGCGCACGTGGAGTACGAGACGCCGAACCGTCACTACGCGCACGTGGACTGCCCCGGCCACGCGGACTACGTGAAGAACATGATCACGGGCGCGGCGCAGATGGACGGCGCGATCCTGGTGGTGTCGGCGGCGGACGGCCCGATGCCGCAGACGCGCGAGCACATCCTGCTGGCGCGGCAGGTCGGCGTTCCGGCGCTGGTTGTGTTCATGAACAAGGTCGACATGGTCGACGACCCTGAGCTGCTGGACCTGGTCGAGCTTGAGGTTCGCGAGCTTCTGTCGAAGTACGACTTCCCCGGGGACGACATCCCGATCACCAAGGGCTCGGCGTTGTGCGCTCTGGAGAACCGTGAGCCGAAGATCGGTCACGACGCGATCCTGGAGCTGATGAAGACGGTGGACGCCTACATCCCGCAGCCGGAGCGTCCGATCGACATGCCGTTCCTGATGCCGATCGAGGACGTGTTCTCGATCTCGGGCCGCGGGACGGTGGTGACGGGGCGCGTGGAGCGCGGGATCATCAAGGTGGGCGAGGAGGTCGAGATCGTCGGGATCCGGCCGACCACGAAGACGACGGTGACGGGCGTCGAGATGTTCCGCAAGCTTCTGGACCAGGGCCAGGCGGGGGACAACGTGGGCGTCCTGCTGCGCGGCACCAAGCGCGAGGACGTTGAGCGTGGGCAGGTTGTGTGCAAGCCGGGATCGGTGAAGCCGCACACGAAGTTCAAGGCGGAGGCGTACATCCTGACGAAGGAGGAGGGCGGGCGTCACACGCCGTTCTTCACGAACTACCGCCCGCAGTTCTACTTCCGGACGACGGACGTGACGGGGGTGTGCCAGCTTCCCGAGGGCACCGAGATGGTGATGCCGGGCGACAACGTGACGATGGACGTGACGCTGATCGTGCCTGTGGCGATGGAGGAGAAGCTGCGCTTCGCCATCCGCGAGGGCGGCCGCACCGTCGGCGCCGGCGTCGTCGCCTCCATCTCCGAGT
>NZ_JBSVZN010000055.1:0-25704 GCF_054052225.1 Methylobacterium sp. JK268
GTGGTCTGAGTTAGAGATCTGTGTGCAGAATCGGCTGACACTGGCCAAGATCGCGTCGGCTGACTTGGTCCAGACGAATGGCCTGGGATGAGCGTTGGTTTCGGCGATGTAGTCTCGGATCGCGGCCTCCAGGCCCTCTGTGCTGCTGAACGCACCGCGCTCCAGCCGACGCCGGCTCAGAACGGAGAACCAGCACTCCACGAGATTGAGCCACGACGCGCTCGTCGGCGTGAAGTGAAGGTGGAACCGCGGATGCTGGACCAACCAGTCATGCACTAGGGTCGTCTTGTGCGTCTTCAGGTTGTCGAGCACGAGATGCACCTCCAGATCGCGTGCGACGCTGCTCTCGACCTGCTCCAGGAATGCGCGGAACTCGACGCTGCGATGACGCGGCTTGCAACTCCCGATCACCGTTCCGGCTTTCACGTCGAGGGCGGCAAACAGGTCGAGCGTGCCATGCCGGCGATAGTCGTGTGTCACGCGCTCGGCCTGGCCCGGCCGGAGGGGAAAGGCTGCAGCCGTACCCTGCACCGCCTGGATCTGCGGCTTCTCGTCGACGCACAACACCAGCGCGCGATCGGGTGGGGCGAGGTAGAGGCCGACGACGTCGCGCACCTTCTCCACGAACGCCGGATCCGCGGAGAGCTTGAAGGTGTCGGCTTGGTGCGGCCGCAGACCGAAGGCGCGCCAGATGCGTGACACCGCACTCTGGCTCATGCCCGTACGGCGCGCCATCGCGCGGGTGCTCCAGTGCGTGGCGTTGGCCGGTGCCTCTTCCAGAGTGAGAGCGACCAGGCGCTCGACGGCCTCGTCATCGATGCTGCGGGGCGCGCCGGAGCGCGGCGCGTCGACCAGCCCCGGCAGCCGATGCGCGGCGAAGCGGCCCCGCCAGAGCGCCACCGTCTGGCGGCTGACCCCCAGTGCCGTCGCCACCCCCAGGTTGGTCGCGCCCGGTTCGGCACAGGCCAGGATGATGCGCAGGCGCGAAACCAGCGCCCGCCCGGTCCCGTGTCGGCGCAGCAGGCGCTGTATCTCACCCTGCTCCTGCCGGCTGAGATCGAGAGCGACTGCCTTTGGGCCACGCGACATGGCGCACCTCCATCAGGAAGTACCCAACAATCCGCCTACCCGGCTAAACTGTCAAACCTCTTCTAACTCAGACCACTCGGACGGCTCGATCAGGCCGGCGACGCCGGTCACCTCCGCGAACCACCCGATCTCGGACCTGTCGAGCGCGGGAACGGGGTTGCCGTTGGCGCCCCGCACGAACTCGAGGCCGATCCGACGCCCGTCCCGGACGACCTGCCCGTCACGGGCGCATTCCTCGACGAGGCGGTCCCATTGCTCCCGAACCCGGGTGAAGGCCCTGCTGACGCCCAGTGCCTTGAGTGTCTCCCAGAAGGACGCCTGGTCGGCGCGCTTGGCGAGCAGCGCCGGGCCTTCGACGCCCAGGTGCCGGCGGAACACCTCCAGCCCGCGCTCGTGCACGTACAGCTTGGGCTTGCCGCCGTCGCGCAGCAACCGGACCAGCGGTCCGTCCTCGAAGGTGCCGAGCGTACCGGACAGGGCCTCGTCCCAGACGGCGGCGAAAGCAGGATGATAGGGGTTCAGGTTGCAGGCGAAGGCGGCCTCGGTGCGGGTCAGCCACCCGGGCCCGCGCGCGGCGCCGAACCCGTCCGCCGTGGTCCCCGCCGGAAGCGTCCGCCCGGACCGCCGGTAGACCTCGACCTCGATGCGGGGGACGTCGTCGACGTGGACGTAGAACGCGCGCTGGCGCTCGAAGCTGTGGTGGGCCGCGCGAACCGCGACGCCCGCGACCTCGGGGGGCCGACCCTCCCGGACGGCCCCCTCCAACTCGCCGAAGACCTCGCGGAGATGCGGGTCGTCCCCACTGATGCCGATGGCGCGGGCCACCTGCATGCGGTGCAGCATCCCCTCCAGGCGCCCGGGCCGCTCGCGTCCGGCGAGGAGGTAGTGGACGTCCTTCAGGCTGCCCATGACCGCGAAGGCGTCGGCCCATCGCCCCGCCACGACGGGGGCGCGGGGACCCGTCCCCCGGGCGCCGCCCCGCCGCGCCTCCTCCAGGCGCTCGATGGCCTCGTCCATCTCGGACGCCTCCTCCCGGTCCTCCCCTCCTGCCGCCTCCGCCGGCCGGTCGCGCTCGATCTCGCGCGCGAGCGCGGCGGCGTCCCGGCGCGGGGCCTCGTAGACCCGGGCCACCGACAGGTCGCCGATGGCCTCGGCGTAGATGCGCTGGGTATCGAGCGGCATGCCTTCGACGCAGACCATTGCCTCCACCACGGACGACATCTGCCGCGGGTCGAAGCGGCCGAGCGCGGGATCCAGGCGCCGTGCCCGGCCGCAGCGCTGGACGTGCTTGACCAGCGACGTGGTCGCGTCGAAGGCGACGATGCCGCGCGCCTGCGGCAGGTTCACCCCCTCGGCGAGCACCCTGTCGTTGACAAGCATCCGCAGGCGTCCGTCTCGGAGGTCGGCCAGGCCGGCCCGCAGAGCCTCCAGCCCGTCGCTGCCCCTGATCCCGCGCGCCGGCATGCCCGCCGCCGTCATCGCGCCGGCGAGCTCCTCGGCCTGCCGGAGGCCGTTGGCGTAACCGAAATAGGTCTTGTCGCGCAGGCGCAGGCCCGTGGCCGGCTCCTCGTAGGCGGCGAGGAAGCCGATGAGGGCGTCGTGCGCGGCCTTCCTGACGATGGCGCGCCTGAGCGCAAGGTCGTCCGGCATCGCGCCGGCCACGTCGACGCGCAGCACGTAGTTCGCCACCGGCGAGATGATGCCCTCGCGCCGGAGCCGCTCGTCCGGGATGTTCACGATCTCGTTGTCGGCCCCCAGCAGCGCGTGCACGTTCTTGTTCGCGTCGAAGGCGGGCGTGGCGCTGAAGGCGGTGACCACGGCATGGTCCAGGAACCGACGGATCAGGTCCTGCCTCAGGTCCGAGAGCCCGCGGTGCGCCTCGTCCATGACCACGGCGCCGACGTCGCCGGGCAGGAGCCTGCCGTCGCGGAGCATGTTGACGAAGAGCTCGTAGCTCATGACCGTCACGCTGCACGGACGGTCGTCGGGCGAGAGGAACCCGGAGACCTGCAGCGCCGGGAAGCGCTCCCGGAACGTGTCCACGGTCTGCCGGATGAGGTGGCGCGAGGGCTCCAGCACGATGGTCGGGACCGCGAGCCGCGCCCCGCCGGCGTCGAGGCCGCTCGCCTCGACCAGCCTGACGAAGATCTCGGTCTTGCCGCCGCCGGTCGGGATGACCGCCAAGGCGCGGGCGCCCACGTGCCGGAGCCCGGCGAGCAGGTTATTCCGCATGGCCTGCAGGGGCAGCGAGCGCAGCAGGTCGTGGACCTTGAGGTGGGAGCCCCCCAATCCGGCGGCGCTCCCCCGCATCGCCGTCGCGAACCAGGACTCCGGGCTGACCAAGTCTCTCACTCCGACGCGACGCGCGAGGTAGCCGCACCCCCAGTCTGGAAAGGATCGGGAAAGCCACAATCCGCTGGCCCGCGCCCGGCGGGTGCCTGAGGTCCGGCCCGCCGTAGGCCGCATCCCCATGCCGGTCGCCAATGGGCCACGACGTCAGCCTGTCGTGGCCCATTATCATGCCCGCTGCACGATCCCTCCAGGAGCCCGCGCCTCGCTTAAGCGAGCCCCCGACCGGCTTCCCGCCAGCTGTACAGTTCCTCGCCCCACCACCCGTCAGGTCGAAGTCCGCTGTCACCTGCCGGCGCCGCCTCCGCGTAATAATGTCCGACACGGTCGTGCCTGGCCAGGACGTCGGGCCTGTAGGGCTTGAGGCCGTCGCACCGGATCACCGGACCGGCGGCGAAACGCTCCTCGACGCTGGGGTGGACGGGGGCGTCCGGCTTCGGGTCGCGGGCTTCCACCTCCCACGACTTGCCTTGCGCCCATGTCCGCATGCGGTCCGTCACCCGCGATGCCTCGGGGATGCCGTCGCGGGTGACGCCCGGAGAAGGCTTGCCGTGCTCAGGGGGCGAACGCGGCGGACTCCTCCGGAGCCTCGTAGGCGCCCGCAACGATAAGGCCTTCCCCGGTCGGCGCGTCCGCCCAGCCCAAGTGGATGTCCTGGCCGAGCGCCATGAGGACCCGCATCAAGCGAAAGACCGAGTAGTCCTTGACCAAGCCGTTCACGATCCGGGACACGTCCACCTGTGCGAGGCCGGCCATCTCCGCCGCCTTGGCTTGCGTCAGCCCACGGTTCTCCAACAGCAACGCGACCCTGTTGGCGAGCAGGAACTTGATCCGGGCCTCCTCCGGATCGGCGTATCCCCTGTCGGCGAGAAAGTTCCCGCTGCCCATGACAGGTCCCGAGTTCTCGTCGTCGCTCATCGTCAACGTCTCCTTGGGCCAGCCGAGGGGGTGCTCCTGAGAACCGAACGCGCGGCGTGATCCGCCTTGATCCGCGCCTTGTCGGCCTCGTATGCCCTGCGCGCCATCACCAAGCGCCTTTCGAGGCGCTCCTTGTCCTCCTTGGGCAACTGGCCCCCGCGGGGGGACTTCTTGATGCCCGCGTCCAGGACGTAGATGACCTCGTCATACTCCACGAATTGATAGCAACGGTACGTGTCGCCATCGTGCGGCATGCGGAATTCGCTCACCCCTGAGAGGGTTCCGGAAAGATCCTCGTAGCGCCCCGACGGCAACCTGCTGCCGTTTGAAGCGCGGTCATCAAAGCGTCCGCCATCTCCCGGACGGGACCGGGCAGATCGTCGTAGGCTTTCTTCGCCGCCTGGTTCACGAAGATCACCTCGCGACGTTCCTTGCTGGCAGGGCTCGTCACGTGCCGCTCCATATAGCACTACCGCTATAGTAAGCGAAGTGACGCCGGTCACAACCGCGAAATCTGCGGCCCCAACGCGACGAGCATGCGTCCTGACCAGGCCCGCGAACCGATCCATCCACCCTTGGAGGAAGTCACGGCTGCCGTCGCCGACGGCGCCTCGGTCGTCGAGCGGGCCGTCCGTCCATCGGAGGAACGTCTCGGGCTCGCCCAGCCTGGGAATGCGGCGTCATACTTGGGCGACGATGCGCGCCATGCTCACGTCGCCGCGTCGGTATCCCCTGCGCGGCGCCTCCGACGCCTCCCCCGTCACCGCCAGGGCGAGCGCCTCGTCGAGCCGCAGCAACTTCCAGCCGGTGCGCTCGTCGCTCGCGTTGCCGCCCCGCAGCTGCCAGACCCGCATCACTGCGTGGCCCTGCCCGGTGAAGCCGCAGGCGTGGACCTCTACCACCCTGGCGTAGCCGTCGTACCGGACCTCCAGGCACCGGCCCTGCGCCAAAGGCCTCCTGCGCCGTCTCCATACTCGTCGGCGCGACCTCCGCCTCCGCGGCGTCCGGAAACCGTAACGCGTCACGGGTCACGTTACTCGAAACGCGCACGCCACCGAGTCGAACCGTCATCCTCCCGGGCCGCCATCCGCGCGCCCTGGGTTATCCCCTCAATGATACGGAACAAAACGGGTTCGGGGCGCATGAATCCGGAACTTGGCCGGCAACCCGACGGGGCACCCATGCGCGCCCGCGCCCCTACGCGCATCACGAAGCCCGCCGTCGGTAAGGCGGCCCTTGGGCCGCGCCGCGCGCCGAAGGCCCCTGCGGCCACGCCCGCCAAAACCGAGAAGCCCGAGGTCCGGATCTTCGTCTCCTACTCTCACCAGGACGGCGACGTGCGCGCCAGGCTCGAAATCCACTTGGCCCCGCTCAAGCGGGAGCGCGTCGAGACCTGGTTCGACGGCGGCCTGGACGCCGGCGACAAGCTCGATACCGGCATCGCCCGTGCAATGCGCGACGCCCACGTCTTCGTCGCCATGCTCAGCCCCGACTACCTCGCTAGGCCGTGGTGAGGAATTAACTATCTGAGCCAGATGGCGATAGCCGCGAGTTTGACGAACCCCATGTAGTTTGCCAGGAGCTTGTCATATCGTGTGGCGACGCGCCGGAACTGCTTCAGCTTGTTGAAGAAGCGCTCGATCTGATTGCGCTCCTTGTACACATTGCGGTCAAATTCGCGTGCGGTTTTGCGGTTGCGACGCGGCGGGATCACTGCAATCCCGCCGTTCTCCCTCACCTCCTCTACCAGGCGATCAGCATCATAACCTTTGTCAGCAATCACGGATCCAGCGGCAAAGCCATCAATCAACGCGCTGCCGCGGGTCACGTCGTGCTCCTGGCCAGGGCCGCCGATCAGCCGTACCGGCAAGCCAAGTCCATCCGTCGCTGCGTGGATCTTCGTCGTCAGGCCACCGCGTGATCGACCCAGGCCCTGGGCATCCGCCCCCCTTTGACCTTGCGGGCCCCCGACGCCTGACTGTGCGCACGCACAATCGTTGCGTCCAGCATTAGCCAGTCCAGATCAGCCTCCTGCGCCAAGGCAGACAGCATGTCATCCAGAACTCCACGGGCAATCCAGTCGTAGTAGCGACGCTTCACCGTATCGGGTTTGCCCACACGCTCCGGAAGATCTTTCCACCGACCGCCCGAACGAGCCATCCACAGGAGTGCATCGAGAAAACGTCGGTTGTCAGTCCGTCGTCCGCGGCTCCCTTTTCGACCACCCGGCACCAAGACCTTGACGCGTTCCCACTGTTCGTCCGTCAGGGCATCACCACTCTGCGACATGGCCGGATCTCCTCCGGCCACAGTCAACAACCCCAAACTTGCACCAGGCTGGTGAGTGTTAATTCATCACTACAGCCTAGCAACTACTGCTGAAATATCGAGTACCGCCGCGCCATGAACCGGCGCGCCCGCGGGACCATGCGGGTCGTCGCCGTAGTCCTGCGCCCCTGCGACTGGCAGTCGACCCAGACCGCCGGGTTCAAGCTCCTGCCCGAGGATGGGCACGAGGTGATCCGGTGGCGCAGCGCCGACCAAGCTTTCCTCAACGTAGCGCAGGGCATCCGCCGCGTGGTCGCGACCAACCGAAAGGAGCTTGCCGCGGCGCCCCTTAAACGCCCGGCCCAGGCGAAGGCCCCCACCCGCACCAAGCTCCAGGCGGCGGGCGCCAAGCCGACGAGGCAACGCCAGTGCACCGGCGCCGCCCGGAAGCCCACAAGCAAGCAGCCGGCCCGGCGGAAGCCCGCTTCGTCCGGCTGACGCGCGGTGGCGCGTGCCGATGCGCGTGGGCGGGCGCTCCCGAGCCGTTAACGACGGTGAACGAAGCCGGATGACGGCGTGCGCCCTATTGCCTAGGGTCATGTTCGAGAATGCGGGCAGAAGCGCCTGCCTCTTAGAGGCAAATCGTTCTTTGACAATCGCATCAGTGGTTTGCCTTATAGACCCGCGCCAATGCGTGCGCGGATGAACCGTAGCAGCATAGGTAATCCTGCAAAACGGATTGACTGCGCGCATGCGTGCGCGGATAGCCAACTCTTGGCCACATGCGAAGAATTAAGCACATTGCCGCGCCTACAAACGCGCGAATGACCCTTTGTGCTGCCGTCACCAAAGTTGTGCCACGAGACCGCGTCAGCACGCGGGTAAACTCAGTGCAATGGTCCACTTCGACATCTTGATAAGGCTTGCGCCTTTGCGCGGATAAACCCAGCGTGTGATCGGTCAGCACCCAGAACCGCACCCCGCGCCTTCGCGCGGATGAACTACAGGGGTTCACCACGGCATCCGTCCAAGGGATGCGCATACGTGCGGACGTGGCCCGAAACTCCGGGCCATTCTCACGGCAGCGACGCCCCCCATCCCGCCTTGGACATCACCTAAGGACATTGTTGCCGCATCGGGACGCCTTCCCGACGGTCTCACCTCGGCGCGAACCGAGCAGTCGGCTCCTGGGTCATGCGGCGACGGCCTCGGCGCGCATGCGGTGCACGACCTCGAACGCCTGGTCGGCGGCGATCTCGGCGATGATGGCGTCGTCGATTGAACTCGGGCCCAAATTTCCGCTTTGGGCACCAAAGTTCCGTCTCAAGCATTCCTAACATAAGACCAGGCCGCTCCCGAGAGGGGGCGGCTTTGTCGTTTTGCCACTCACGCACTTTGCCTCCGAGGTCGCAGATTAGCAGCATAGAGCGATATGAGGACCTTCGGCTTCGCGAACCGGATGCACAGCCAAGGCCGAGAGTAGGAAGGCCAGGGCGAGTGTGACTTGGATGATTTGGGCGACGTTGCCGAGCGGCTCCGCGCCGAGAAGCGCATCGGGCCATGCCGCCTACCTGGCGCGGCCAAGCCTTCTGCCAATGTGGATGCGGTCACCCGCGACGCTCACGGACTCAGCCAAACACGCTCCGGAGGCGTTGACCCCGCAAGCCGCTCCGTGCGGCCGTGTTCGTGAGAGAGGGTGAACGAGAACATGAGGAAGATTGCACTGGCGGCCCTGGCGGCCGCGCTCGGGACCGGCGGGCTTCTCGGCAGCAGCGCCGCCCAGGCAGGCGGGTATGGCTACGATGCCTACGACGCACCGGAGACCGTGGTGACCCGCCGCACGGTGGTGGAGCGGCGAGTCGTGGCACCGCCCCGCGAGGTGGTGCGCGAGGTTGTAGTCGAGCGTCCCGTGGTGCGTCCGCGGCGGATCGTGCGCGAGGTCGTCGAGGAGCGGCCCGTCGTGTACCGGCCCCGTCCAGTAGTCCGTGAGGTCGTGGTCGAGCGCGACGGCTTCTACGGTCCGCGCCGCTTCGGCCCCCGCCCGGTCGGCTACGGCTACGGGCCGGCCTTCGACCCATACGACTAACGCCGTGTTTCGGGCGGCCGAATTTCAGATAGGGTCGGCCGCCCTCTCGTGGAACGGCAGCGCGCTCTTGCCAAGACCATTTGGTTGCAAACAGGCGCGGTCACGGTTGGACCCGGCTCCATGACGGTCGGCGTCGGCTTAGCCCACACGGGACTGAAGGCCCGCGCCCTGCTTCCCGGCTAGCTCTACCGGCGGGCCGACCGGGCTCATTACGGGGCGAAGGCCTACGGCCGGAACCGGCCGAATTGCGCCCCATTCCCCGGTTTGAGATACGAAGGCGGCGCGGCTACGGACCGTTTCGGCCGCGAGGGGGCGCTAGTCTGCCGACGATCGCCGGCATTCGGCCCCAAACTCGCCACCTCGTCGCTCCATGCCCGCGGCCTGAGACCGCCCGCTCGGCAGAGCTTGGTTTCGGACCTTTCCCTCCCGCTTCCAGTCTTCCCCGCAACTCATGACCGAGAGTGCCCGCTCCCCCAAGCTCAACTTCCTCGCGGGCGGGGGCCGGATGGGCGAGCGCATGCGCGCGCACGACTGGTCGACCTCGCCGCTCAGATGGCCGGAAGCCTGGCCGCAGTGCCTGCGCTCGGCCGTGAGCCTGATGCTCGGCTCCAAGTTCCCGATGTTCGTGGCTTGGGGACCCGAACTCGGCTTCCTCTACAACGACGCCTACGCGGAGATCCTGGGCGACAAGCACCCGGCTGCCCTGGGTCGGCGCTTCCGCGATGTCTGGTCCGAAATCTGGCCGGACATCGCACCGCTCATCGACAAGGCCATGACCGGCGAGGCGACCTGGGCCGAGAACCTGCCGCTCATGATGAACCGGCACGGCTACGACGAGCGGACCTGGTTCACCTTCTCCTACTCGCCGGTCCGCGACGACGAGGGCGAGGTCGGCGGCATGTTCTGCGCCTGCACCGAGACCACGGCGAAGGTCGAGGCCGAGGAGGCGCTACGGGCCAGCGAGGCGCGGGCCTCGGGCGTGCTGGAGGGCATGGGCGAGGGCTTCATGCTGCTCGACCGCGATTTCCGCATCCTGCAGATGAACGCGGAGGGAGCGCGGCTGGAGGCAAGGCCCTCCGGGGCGGTCGTGGGCCGCTCGCACTGGGACGTCTATCCAGGCTCCGAGCGGATGCCCATCGGCCAGATGTACGTGCGCGCCATGCGCGAGCGCATCTCGCTCACGCTGGAGCACCGCTACGTTTGGCCGGACGGGCACGCGGCTTGGCTGGAGGTGCGAGCCTACCCGCATCCGGAAGGATTGGCGCTGTTCTACCGCGACGTGACCGAGCGCCGGGAACGCGAGGAGGCGCTGCGCGAGGCCGAGGCTCGCCTGCGCGCGCTCGCCGACAACCTCCCGGGCGGTATGGTCTACCAGATCGCCATGGACCCGGACGGCTCGAACCGGCGCTTCCTGTACCTGTCGCAAGGCTTCGAGCGCATGACCGGCGTCCGGGCTGAGGCCGTGCTCGCCGACACTGCCGTGGCCTACGACCTGATCCTGCCTGAGTACCGCGAGAGCCTGGCCGCGGCCGAGCGGGCTGCGATCCGCGACCTGACGCCGTTCGATTTCGAGGCGCCGTTCCGCCGGGCCGACGGCGAGGTGCGCTGGAGCCGGATCATCTCGGCGTCCCGATCTCTGCCGGACGGTTCGCTCGTCTGGGACGGCATCCAGTTCGACGACACCGACCGCAAGCAGGTCGAGGACCAGTTGCGCGAGAGTCAAGCGACGTTTCAGGCCATCGCCAACTCCATCGACCAGATGGTCTGGTCGACGCGGCCGGACGGCTATCACGACTACTTCAACCGGCGCTGGTACGACTTCACCGGCATGCCTGAAGGCGCCACTGACGGCGAAGCCTGGAACGGCATGTTCCATCCCGATGACCAGGAGCGTGCCTGGGCAACCTGGCGACACTGCCTTGCAACCGGCGAGCCCTACCGGATCGAGTACCGGCTGCGACACCGCTCGGGGCAGTACCGCTGGGTTCTTGGACGCGCGCAGGCCGTACATGACGCGGCCGGTCACATCACCCGCTGGTTCGGCACCTGCACGGACATCCAGGAGATCGTCGAGGCGCGTGAGGTCCTGGCGCGCTCCCGAGAGGAACTTGAGCGGCTGGTGGCGGAGCGCACCGCCGACCGCGACCGCATGTGGCGCCTCTCCACCGACGTCATGCTGGTCGCCCGCTACGACGCGACGATCGAGGCGGTGAACCCAGCTTGGACGACGCTCCTGGGATGGGACGAACAAGAGCTCATCGGCGGCGCCTTCATGGACCTCGTGCACCCGGACGATGTCGCGGCCACGCTCGCCGAGGTCGGCAAGCTGTCAGAAGGCCTGACCACGCTGCGCTTCGAGAACCGCTACCGGCACAGGGACGGCAGCTACCGCTGGCTCTCGTGGACGGCGGTCCCGGCCGAGGACCTCATCCACGCGGTCGGGCGTGACGTCACGGCCGAGAAGGAGGCCGCACAGGCCTTGGCCGAGACCGAGGAGGCGCTGCGCCAAGCTCAGAAGATGGAGGCCGTGGGTCAGCTCACCGGCGGTATCGCGCACGACTTTAACAACCTGCTCACCGGCATCGTCGGCTCGCTCGACATAATGCAGACCCGCATCGCGCAGGGGCGCATCGACGCCATCGAGCGCTACGCCAAGGCGGCGATGTCCTCGGCCAACCGGGCGGCGGCGCTCACGCACCGGCTTCTGGCCTTCGCCCGCCGGCAGCCACTCGACCCGAAGCCGGTCAACGCCAACACGCTCGTGACCTCGCTGGAGGATCTGCTGCGGCGGACCATCGGGGAGGCCATCGGCTTGGAAATCGTCACCGCCGGCGGGCTCTGGCCGACCTTGTGCGACCCGCACCAGCTTGAGAGCGCGATCCTCAACCTCGCCATCAACGCGCGAGACGCGATGCCGGATGGCGGCAAGCTCACCATTGAGACCTGCAACACGCATCTCGACCGCGCCTACGCCAAGCTACACCCGGGCGTGGAGCCGGGGCAGTACATCTGCATCTGCGTGACCGATACAGGGACCGGCATGCCGCCCGACGTGATCGCGCGCGCCTTCGACCCGTTCTTCACGACGAAACCCATCGGCCAGGGCACCGGGCTCGGACTGTCGATGATCTACGGCTTCGCGCGCCAGTCCGACGGGCACGCCAAGATCTACTCGGAGGTGGGCAGGGGCACGACTGTGAAGCTCTACCTGCCCCGCCACCGCGGCGCCGTCACGGAGGAAGACGCGCAAGGCTCCGGCCTGACGGAGGCGCACCGGGCTGAGGCCGGCGAGACGGTGCTCGTCGTCGAGGACGAGCCGGTGGTGCGCGACCTCATCGTCGAGGTGCTAGCCGATCTGGGCTACCGCGCCCTGGAGGCGCAGGACGGTCCCTCCGGCCTCAAGGTGCTGCAATCGCGCGAGCGCATCGACCTCCTCGTCACGGATGTCGGCCTCCCGGGCCTGAACGGGCGCCAACTCGCCGACCAAGCCCGGGAGGCTCGCCCGGACCTGAAGGTGCTGTTCATCACCGGCTACGCCGAGAACGCAATGTTCGGCAACGGTCGCCTCGACCCGGGCATGCAGATGATGACCAAGCCCTTTCCGGTCGATGCCCTGGCAACCCGCATCCGCGAGATGATCGAGAGCTAACGGGACCATCAATCCCGGGCCGCCCATCCGTCGTCGTGGGCGTCCAGGAACGCTTCCGCCGCGGGTCATGCGTGCCGAAGGGCGGCCTTCATCGCGACCCTTGGCCGGAAGGGGATCATCGCGATGCCCTGACCCCGGCGCCGCACCACCTGAATGGCCCGGGCCGGTAAGGC
This sequence comes from Methylobacterium sp. JK268, assembly GCF_054052225.1. NCBI lineage: Bacteria > Pseudomonadati > Pseudomonadota > Alphaproteobacteria > Hyphomicrobiales > Methylobacteriaceae > Methylobacterium > Methylobacterium sp. JK268. Next base: position 12,533 of record NZ_JBSVZN010000055.1, read on the forward strand.
CCTTTGGCAGACGGGCCATGTCCAAGATGCGACAGTAACCGTGGCAAGCGTTGAAGCTGCACAAATTATCCACTTTGCGCTATGCAAGTGGCTTCGTTCGCAGTCGGCCGGCTTCCGGCGTCCGGCATGTCGCACGGGTGTCCATCCCGCAACTGCGTCGTGCTCGGCGAGCCCGCGCGGAGCCCCCTACCGCCGACCCGCCTCATGACCGTGCTCGACGCCCTACCGCCAAACGTCCATGACCCGGCCAGGCTCGCCGCACTGGACGCCTACGCCATCCTCGACACGGACCCCGAGAAGGGTTTCGACGACGTCGTCCTGCTCGCCCGCAACATCTGCGATGTCCCAGTCGCCCTAGTCAGCCTCGTCACCAACGATCGTCAGTGGTTCAAGGCGCGGATCGGCTTCCCGGAGTGCGGGACGGACCTGAATTCGTCCGTCTGCGCCTACGTGCTGGCCGAGCCGGACCTGCTGGTCATCCCCGACCTGAGCCGGGACCCGCGCACGCGGGCCAATCCGCTGGTCACCGGCGGCCCCCGCATACGCTTCTATGCCGGCGCGCCGCTCCGTACGCCGGACGGCGCGGTTCTGGGCAGCCTCTGCGTCATCGACGTCGAGCCGCGGCCCGGGGGGCTGACCCTGCGCCAGGCCGAGTCCTTGCGCGCGCTCGCCGGCCAGGTCATGGCGCAGCTGGAGCTGCGCCGCGCCCTCGCCGACCAGCGGCGCCTGCTCGGCCAGGGCGAGGAGCTCATCCGGACCCAGGCGGCCGTGTCGGTGGCCGGCGGTGACCTCACCGTCATGCTGGACGCGCTGGTCACCGGCGCGATGGAGGCCGTGCCGCACGCCGAGGGCGCCGTCATCGAGACGCTGGACGGCGAGGAGCTCGTCTACCGCGCCACCAAGGGCGTGCTGGTCCCCCATGCCGGACTTCGGGTGCCGCTACGCGGCAGCCTCGCGGGCGCGTGCCTGCTGTCCGGCGAGCCGCTCCTGGTGCCCGACGTCCTGGAGGACCCACGGGTCAAGCGCGAACTCGTCACCGCCCTGCGCCTGCGCTCCTGCGTGCTGGTGCCGGTCAGGCGCGCCGGCGAGGCGGTCGGGGTGCTGAAGCTGCAGTCGAGCCGACGGGACGCCTTTACCGCGATGGACCTCAAGCTCGCCCAGGTTCTCGCCGGCACCGTGTCGGCCGGGCTCGCCGAGGTGAGCGAGGCCGCCGCGCGGCGCGAGGCCGAGACGCGGCTGCGGCGGGCCCAGGAAGCGGGTGGCGTAGGCGTGTTCTCCATCGGCCTCGATGGCATCCTGCACGCCACGCCCGAGTTCTGCCGCCTCTACGGCCTGCCGGCGCGCGACAGCTATCCCTCCACGGCTTTCGAGCAACTGATCATCCCCGAGGACGCGCACCTCATCTCGACGGCGTCCTCGCGGCGTAGCGGGCAGGCGCCGTGCGACGTGGAGTACCGCATCCGCCGACCGGACACGGGGGAGCTGCGCTGGATCGCCCGCAAGGGCGAGCTCGAACACGACGAGGCTGGCAGGCCGGTGCGCTTTGCCGGCGTGGCGCGCGACATCACCGAGCAGCGGGCCGACCGGGACGCGCTGGCCGAGAGCGAGCGGTACAAGACGGTACTTCTGGAGCTCGGCGACCGGCTGCGCGACCTCACAGAAGTTCCCGAGGTGACGCGGGTCGCGGCCAAGGTCGCCGGCACGGCCCTTCGCGCGAGCCGGGCCGGCTTCGGCCAGCTCGACGCGACGGGCGAGCACGTGAGCATCGAGCCGGACTGGACGGCGCCGGGCCAGGTGAGCATCGCCGGCCTTCACCGCTTCGCCGACTACGGCGACTTCCACCACGGCCTGCTGCGGGGCGAGCCCTTGGTGATCCACGATGCCGGCTCCGATCCGCGCACCGCCGCGTTCGTGCCGGCGCTGCAGGTCATCGACCTGGCGGCGTTCGTCGACACCCCGCTGCGCGAGCGCGGCAGCACGGTGGCGCTGTTCTTCGTCCACGACCGCGTGCCCCGGACGTGGACCGCGCAGGAACTGGAGTTCATGCGCGCCGTCGCGGACCGGGTCGAGGTAGGCGTCGCGCGCCTGCGTGCCGAGGAGCGGCAGCGCCTGCTCAACCACGAGCTCTCGCACCGCATGAAGAACCTGTTCTCGATGGTTCAGGCCATCGCGGTGCAGACGCTCCGTGGCGCCAGCGACGTCGAGTTGGCGCGCGAGGTCCTGGCTCGGCGCCTGGTCGCATTGGGCAAGGCGCACGACATCCTGCTCAGGGGAACGGCAGAGCGCGCCCCGCTGGCTTCGGTAGTGCGCGAGGGCATCGGCGTCCTGGAAGAGGCTTCAGGCCGCGTGCGGGTCTCCGGACCGGAGGTGGAGATCGGTTCGACGGCAGCGCTCTCGCTGGCGCTGATGCTGCACGAGATGACGACGAACGCCCTCAAGTACGGCGCGCTCTCGGTCCCGGAGGGGCAGGTCGACCTCACCTGGCACGTGTCCGATGGCGAGGGCGGGCCGATCCTGGGGCTATCCTGGCGCGAGCGCGGCGGCCCGCCGGTCCAGCCTCCGACCCGCAGGGGCTTTGGGACGCGCCTGATCGAACGGGGGCTGACCGGCCAGGTCGGCGGCGCCCTCTCGCTCGACTACTTGCCCGAGGGACTCACCTGCGTCGTCGAGGCGCCGCTGCGCAACCTCCAGGACGGGGGCTGAGAACCCAAGCCTGCAGCCCCTGGCCTGGCGTCCGGGCGGAAGCCGCGGCGCTGATGATGCCAGTTTGACAGGGCCTCGTTTAGAACGGGCGACGTATTGGAACGGCCCGCCCGCGCGTCCGCTCCGTCTACGCCTCGGCCGGGGCCGGACGGACCTTCGGCATCCGCGTGATGGCAGCCCGCAGCACCTTCCCGACCTGCTCGGCCGAGTAGGGCTTGCGCACGAACTCGAAGCCGTGGGCGTCGTCGCTCGCCAGCACGTGGCTGTAGCCGGAGGTCAGCACCACCGGCATCTCTGGGTGCAGTTCCTTCAGCCGCTTTGCCAGCTCGATCCCGCCCATGCCGGGCATGACCACGTCCGAGAACACCGCATCGAAGCGGAAGGGGACTGCCTCGATCTCGGCGAGCGCGGCCTCGGCGGTCTGGGCCAGCACCGTGCCGTAGCCGAGGTCGTGCAGGATCTGCGTGCAGAACCGTCCGATCTCGACGTTGTCCTCCACCACCAGGATGCACTGACAGGCGTCCGCGACCGGCACGCCCTCCGGCTCTGACACGTCCCTCGCCGTGCCCTCGTCCACGTCCGCCTGGGGCAGGTAGAGCGTGAAGCTGGTGCCGCGACCGACGACGCTGGAGACGTCCACGTCCCCGCCCGACTGCTTGGCGAAGCCGATGACCTGGCTCAACCCCAACCCCGTTCCCTTGCCCACCTCCTTGGTCGTGAAGAACGGCTCGAAGATCCGTCCGAGCTGGTCCGGCGCGATGCCGGAGCCCGTGTCCGTGACCGAGACCACCACGAAATGGTTCGAGGCGGCCGCATGGCCGCGGATGGCCGGCTTCGGCCTGTTGCATGTCAGGGCGATGGTGAGCGTGCCCTCGCCGGCCATGGCGTCGCGCGCGTTCACGGCGAGGTTCACCAGGGCGGTCTCGAACTGACTGGCGTCGGCCCGCACGAAGCAGGGGCCCTCGGGCACCTCTGCGACGATGCGGATGCGCGCGCCCGTGAGGGAATCGAGCATGGCCGCCACGCCGGACAGGCGCTCGCCGGCGTCGAACACCTCCGGCTTGAGCGCCTGGCGCCTGGCGAAGGCGAGGAGTTGCGCCGTCAGCTTGGCGGCACGCTCCACGGTGTCGGAGACCGCGTCCATGTAGCGGGTGCGGCGCTCCTCCGGCAGGTTTGGGCGGCGCAGGAAGTCGATGGACGAGCGGATGATGGTCAGCAGGTTGTTGAAGTCGTGCGCGACGCCGCCGGTGAGCTGGCCGATGGCCTCCATCTTCTGGGCCTGAACGAGCGCGTCCTGCGCCTCGGCGAGCTCGCGGGTCCGCTCGATCACCCGCCGCTCCAGGGTCTCGTTCATGCCCTGAAGGGTGTCGCGGAGCTGCCGGTCGGTCATGGCGCGCCGCTCAACGTTGCGGGCCAGCCGGGCGTCAGGGCCGCGAGCCAGAGCGCCAGGACGATGACGAGGAGGGCCGTCCCGGTCTCGGCCTCCAGCAGGCCGGCACGGACGGCGTGGAGTTCCAGCAGGCCCAGCACCAGGGGCGCGACCACGGTCGCCGGCAGCATGTGTCGCGTCAGGGCCCCGGCCTCGCCGCCTCCCAGCGCAGTCGCCACCCATGGCCGGTTGGGGCGGCTGAGGAGCACCCCGAGCGACAGGGTGCCGAGCGTCAGCGCGGTGAGCAGCGCCATGCGGGAGTAGGGGCCGACCTGGTGGAAGGCGCCGAGGCCGTAGGCGTAGCCGAGGCCGCCCACCGACGCGACGACGAAGGCGAGCAGGGCCGCGGCGGTACCAAGGCGGCGGAGGCGGCGGCTCCGGGCATCCTGGAGGATGAGGCCCGAGGCGGCGCCGACGAGGCCGACGGCCGTCGTCAGGGCCATGCCGCTGCCGGGCGCCAGCGGCGCGAACACCAGCCTCTGAACCCAGTCATCGAGGCGGAAGCTCCCCGGCAGGGCATATTGCAGGCCGCCGCCGAGGGCGACGGCTGCGGCCGCGCCGGCAAGGCCCCGGCCGGCGCGACGGCTCGCCCGCGCGCCTTCCCGTCGGGCCGCGAACAACAAGGCCGTCCCGAGCAGGAGGGTGCCGAGCGCGGTGAGGACGACCATGGGCGGCTGGCCGGGGATGAGGCGCCGCATCGCCGGCACATCGAACCACCAGCCGGCGAGGACGCTCAGGGACGCGCCGGCGCCGAGGATGCCGCAAGCCTGGGCGATCCGTCGCGCCCGGGCGGCGGCCCGCATCGACCGGGACGACGCCTCGGGGAGGACGGGGCTTCCGGCGTTGCGCCCCGGCTGCGCGGCGTCAGCCATGCGCGATCATCTCGCGAATGCGCACGCCGAGGGTCTCGACCACGAAAGGCTTGGTCAGCACCGCCATGCCGGGCTCCAGGTGGCCGTTGCCCACGACCGCGTTCTCGGCGTAGCCCGTGATGAACAGCACCTTCAGGTCGGGCCGACGCTCGCGGCCGGCATCGGCCATCTGCCGCCCGTTCATGCCGCCGGGCAACCCCACGTCGGTGATCAACAGGTCGATGCGCACGTCCGATTGCAGCACCTTCAGCCCCGAGGCGCTGTCGGCCGCCTCGATGGCGGCGTAGCCGAGCTCCTCCAGGACCTCGGTAACCAGCATGCGCACGGTCGGCTCATCGTCGACCACCAGCACCGTCTCGCCCTGCTCGGCGCGCTGGACCTCACTGAGGGCGGCCAGCGGGTCAATCTCCTCGACCGTGCCGTGGTGGCGGGGCAGGTAGATGCAAACCGTCGTGCCCTGGTCGACCTCGGAGTAGATCCGCACCTGCCCGCCCGACTGCTTGGCGAAGCCGTAGATCATGCTCAGCCCGAGCCCCGTGCCCTGGCCGATGGGCTTGGTCGTGAAGAACGGGTCGAACGCCTTGGCGATGACGTCCTCGCTCATCCCCGTGCCGGTGTCGGTCACGCACAGCGAGAGGTACTGCCCCGGCGGGATGTCGTGCTTCCGGGCCGCGTACGCGTCGAGCCACTTGTTGGCGGTCTCGACCGTGATGCGACCGCCCCTCGGCATGGCGTCGCGGGCGTTGATGCACAGGTTCAGGAGCGCGTTCTCAAGCTGGTGCGGATCGACCAGGGCCGGCCACAGCCCGGCGGCGCCGACCACCTCGACCTCGATCTCGGGGCCGACCGTCCGCCGGATGAGCTCCTCCATGCCGTGGACGAGGGCGTTCACGTTGGTGGGCTTGGGATCGAGGGTCTGACGGCGGGAGAAGGCGAGCAGACGGTGCGTCAGCGCGGCGGCCCGCTTCGAGGCGCCCTGGGCCGCGGTCATGTAGCGGTCGAGATCCGTCAGCCGACCCTGGGCCATCCGGGTCTGCATCAGCTCCAGTGAGCCCGAGATGCCGGCGAGCAGGTTGTTGAAGTCATGCGCGAGGCCGCCTGTCAGTTGCCCGACGGCCTCCATCTTCTGCGCCTGCCGCAGCTGCTCTTCGAGCCGCGCCTTCTCCTCGGTGGCCTCCCTCTCGGCGGTGACATCGCGTCCGATGCCGGTCAGCCGGGTGCCGCCGGGCTCCGGCGCCAGCTTCCAGGCGATCCAGCGCCAGCTCCCGTCCGCCGCATTGACCCGGTCCTCGAACCGGACGGGTTTGCCCGTGGCGCGCATGTCGAGCAGCGCCTCCATCACGACCGGGAAGTCGTCGGGGTGGACGATCTCGGCGTAGGGCCGCGTCAGCAGGGTTTCCTCGTCATGGCCGAGCAGGACCGTCCATGAGGGACTGACCCGCAGGAGATGGCCCTCGTAGTCGGCGTTGACGAGCAGGTCCTCGCTGAGGTCCCACAGCCGGTCGCGCTCGGCGGCGAGCCCGGCCTCTGCGTCACGCTGGGCGGTGACGTCCTGCACGAACACGTAGAAGCCGTCGACCTCGCCGCGGGCATCGCGGCGCGGCTCGTAACGGATGTCGGCGACCCGCCGCCGCCCGTCGGGCCAAGGCCAGGGCAGGTCGAGGCGGACCGGCGTGCCGGCGAGCGCCCGCTCCATGTACGGCAGCCTGGCTCGGAAGCCCTCCTCGTCGACGAGGTCGGGGACCCTTCGGCCTATGACCTCCTCCGGCGCGCGGTCGAACCAGTCGCGGTAGGCGGCGTTCGCGAACCGGTAAGTCAGGCTGCGGTCGACGAAGGACACCAGCAAGGGCAGCGCGTCGGCGACGAGCCGCAGTTGGGCCTCACTCGCGCGCCGTGCCTCCTCGGCCGTGATGCGGCCGGTCTCGTCGCGGGCGACCTTCAGGAAGCCGCGCGGGCGGTTCTGGGCGTCAGGCGGCAGCGGGTGAACCGAGCCGTTCAGGAAGACGCGCCGGCCATCTTTGGTGACGTGCCAGCGCTCGTCCGTGGCGCTGCCGTCGCGCGCCGCGGTGGCGATCACGCGCAGGTCGGCGCCCCGCTCGCAGTCCTCGGGCGTGAAGGTGATGGCGGCGGGCTGCCCGACCGCCTCCACGGGCGACCAGCCCAGGACCGCCTGTGCGCCGGCCGACCAGCGCGTGATCACGCCGTCCGTGTCGGTGGTGAGTATGACGTGGTCCCGAGCGCTCTCGATGACGAGGCGCAACTCCTCCTCGCTCTCGCGCAGTGCCGCCTCGGCAAGCTTCTGGTCGTGGACATCCTCGACGACGCCGTACCAGCGGATGATCGCGCCGGCCTCGTCCCGGCGCGGGTAGGCGCGGGCCCGCTGCCAGCGGTACTCGCCCGTGGCGGCTATGCGGATGCGGTAATCGACATCCACCGGCTCGCCCGAGGCCAAGCGAACCGCGAACACCGCCGCCGTCGGCTCCAGGTCGTCCGGGTGCAGCGCCTTGGTCCAGCCGGCGCCGTCCGGCTCGCCCGGCGCCTGGCCGGTGAGTTCGAGCCACCGGTGGGAGTACGAGGTGACGTTCCCTTGTGGATCGCAGGTCCAGGGCACCTGCGGGTTAAGCTCGACCGTCTGGCGAAAGTGCTCCTCGCTCTCGCGGAGCGCCCGGTCGGCCAGAACCCGCGCCGTGGTCTCGTTGGTGAAGATGAAGAGGCCGGCGATGCCGCCCTCGCCGTCGAGCACGCGCGAGTAGGAGAACGAGAACCAGGTCTCGGCCGGGCCGCGGTCGGTGCCGAGCTTCCAGGGCAGATCGTCGAAGCGTCGGCTGCGCCCCGCGAAGGCGTCGTCGATGATAGGCTTGGCTTGGCTCCAGGCGTCGGCCCAGACCACGTCGAAGCGTTCGCCCATGGCCCAGGCGAGCCGCGGCCCGAGCAGCGAGGCGTAGGCGTCGTTGAAGAAGAAGTGGAGGTCTGGCCCCCAGGCGAGGATCATCGATTCCGGCGAGTTCAGCACCAGGCTGAGCGCCGTGCGGAGCTCCGCCGGCCAGGTCCCGGGCGGGCCGAGCGGGTGGTCCGACCAGTCGCGCGAGCGGATAGTCCGGGCGGCCTCGCCGCCGCCCGCCAGGAACGCCAGGTTGTCGCTCACGGGATCAGGCCTCGGCGGGCGCCAGCGCCCCTTCGCGATGGGCCTGGAAGGCGAGCTCGCGCTCTTCGAGGAGGCGCAGCGCCGTGCGCATGACCTCGCTCATGTTGCCGTAGCGGCCCGAGGCGAGCAGCCGCTCGGCGACTGCGACCAGTTCCAGGCTGAGCGAGATGGTGACGGACTTGCGGACGGGCATGAGGGGCTGTGGCCTGTGGGATCAGGTCACACAACGCGGCGGCGTGCCGCAAGGATGCCGCGTCCGCAGTATGCTCTCGCCGACGTCGGCGCCCGTAAGGAGTGCCCTGCCTGGCTTCAACCTGCCTTGCGGGCGTAGCGGCCCTCGTCCCGCGGCTCGAAGTAGCGACCGTGGAAGACGCGGAAGTCCATCTTCTTCTTGAGCGTGCCCGGCGTCAGGGGCTCCTTGTGCAGGGTGGCGCCGCGGAGCGTCACGGCCCTGAGCTCAGGCAAGATCTCGGCCGGCGTCAGGGGCCCCCGCTCCACCAGGAGGTCGGCTATCTCCTGCATGACGCGGTCCCAGAACTCCTGGGCGCGGAATCGGTCGAGCTGGTTCTCGACCTTGGCGAGGCGGGCCTGGACGCGCCCGGCCTCGTCCTCGGCGGCCTGGGCCCTGGCGGCGAGGGCGGCGTTCCCGGCCTGGAGCGTCTCGATCATGCCGAGCAGGTGCTCGCGGTCGTGCTTGTCGTCGATCGCCATGGAGGCGGAGGCCTCGCGCTCGCGGGCGAACGCCTGGGCGGCCTCGCGCTTGGCCTGCCTCCAGAGGTCCAGGGCGAGGGTCTGTCCGGCCTCCTTCATGGCCTTGGACATGTCGGTGGGTTCGAGCTTGGGGTTGTAGCCGCGCTTCTTCCGCCAGGCGCGCAGGTGCTTGCAGACCTCGCGCGGTGAGCCGCCGGTGGGGATGGCCTCGCGGACCCTGCGCAGGCGGGGCCGCTCGCCCTTGGCGAGCAGGTTGTCGGCTACGAGGAAGACGGTGACTTCGGACGGCATGGGCGTTCCCCTAGGGCGGCGGGGAGCATGCCTGGACGAGGTTAAGCGGGCGCTGAGATGGGCCTCGCGGGGGCCCGGATTCGCGACTCAGAGGCCGGGTATCGGGTAACGCTACCCGATACCTCGCACGCGAGTGGGGTATCCGCGGTGGCCTGGACGCACCGCCCTGGCGGCGGAGCGGGTCGCCGGGGCCGAAGACCTGGACGGAGCGGAACAAAACGGGGCCATAAGACTTGAGTCCCGAACTTGGCCGCCGCGTTCGAGGGGGCTGCCGTGACCGCGAAAACAGCGAAGAGGACCGCGAAGGCGAAGCCGCCCGCCACCGGGGCGAAGCCGACCGCGCGCGCCTCGGCGCGTTCGAAGGCCGCGGCACCGAAGCCCGGGAAGGCGGCGGTGCGGATCTTCGTCTCCTACTGCCACGCGAACGCGGTCCAGCAGGCGAAGCTCCAGGTCCACCTCGCCCAGCTGCGGCGGGACGAAGTCGAGATCTGGTTCGACGGCGAGATGGAAGCCGGCGACAAGCTGAACACCGAGATCTCGCGCAAGCTGCGCGCGGCGGATGTCTTCGTCGCGTTGATGAGCCCGGAATACATCGCTAGGCACTGGTGCCAGTTGGAGTACCGGCGGGCCATGGGCCGGCGGGCTAGAGGCTCCATGCGGGTGGTGGTCGTCATCGTCCGGCCATGCGCCTGGAAGGACACCGGGGCATCCGACCTCAAGGTGCTTCCGCGCGACGGCAAAGCCGTGAGCGACTGGCGGTCGATGGACCACGCCTTCGCCAACGTGGCCGAGGGCATTAAGGGCGCCGTCAAGGCCGTGCGGGCCGCTCTCCCGGAGGCGGTCCCCACCCGACCCGCAAAGGCGACGCGATCCGCCGCGGCGCCCAAGCCCGAGAAGCGGCCCGCCCCCGTCAAGGGCGGCCGGAAGGCCTCGACGAAGGCACGGCCCGCCGCGCGTGCGGTCCAGGGCAAGCGGCCGGTGCGGACCCGCGCGGCCGGGTAGGAACGGATCGGGGGCCGGCCGCGACGGCCGGGTGGGGCATGCCGAAGAACATCGTCGTCTTCTCGGACGGCACGGGGCAGGAAGGCGGGCTTCGCGAGGAGCAGCGGCTGAGCAACGTGTACAAGCTCTACCGCGTCTGCCGGGTCGGTCCGGACAGCGTGATCGATCCGCGCGAGCAGGTCGCCTTCTACGATCCCGGGCTCGGGACGGTCGGCTCGGCCACCGGCTTCCTCGGCGCCTACCGCCGCCTGCAGAAGCTGCTGTCCTCGGTGACCGGGCTCGGCATCACCAAGAACATCGCCGACTGCTACGAGTTCATCGTCAACCACTACGAGCCCGGGGACCGGATCTACCTCGTCGGGTTCAGCCGGGGCGCCTACACGGCCCGGTGCGTGGCCAACGTGCTGTTCCTCTGCGGCGTGCCGACCACGGCCCCGGAGGCTACCTGCCGCGGTTCCGCCGGGCCACGCGCGCCATCGCCGAGGAGGCGGTGATGCAGGTCTACGAGTACGGGGCCGGCTATCCCCGGGGTGGCGACTACGAGAAAGACCGTTTCGAGCTCGCCCGGCGCTTCCGACGCAAGTACGGTTCCGGCGACGAGCTCCGCTCGAACGTGGCGCCGCACTTCATCGGGGTGTTCGACACCGTGGCCTCGCTCGGCGCGACCGGGCCGCGGCGTTGGGGCATTGGCGCGGGGCTCGCGCTACTCGCCGCCTTGATCGCGGCCGTCCCAGCGGCGTTGCTCGACCTCTCGTTCTGGACCGGCTTTTGGGGACCCTTCGCCGCCATCCTGATGTTGATCGGCGCGTTCGTCCTTTGGCGGTGGCTGCCGACCGCGGTGAAGGTCATCCACGACAGCCCGGTCGACGGCAAGACCCATCGGCACATCGCACAGTGGCGCTCGGCCAACTACGACCGCCTGCTCTCCGGCCATGTGGGCTATGCCCGGCACGCGCTGGCGATCGACGAGACAAGGGCGGACTTCCCGCCGGTCGGCTGGGGGACGAAGGGAGCTGTCCGCGAGCGGGTCGGGGACGAGCCGGAGCCGCTGGTTCAAATGTGGTTCGCCGGGAACCACTCCGACATCGGTGGGAGCTATCCAGAGGCCGAGAGCCGGCTGTCGGACATCGCCCTGGGCTGGATGGTCGAGGAGGCGACCAGCATCCCGCACCCGTTGCTGGTCGATGGCATGGAGCCCGGCAAGACTGGCACCGGGCGCCTGCGCCTGCACCCGGCCTTCGACGGCATGCAGCACTGCGAGGTGGCCGGGATGCACGACACCATCGCGGGCATCTTCCCGCGCTGGCTGGTGCCGTGGCTAGACTGGCTGAGCTGGCCGGTGAAGCCGCGGAAGGTACCGGATGGGGCTGTTGTGCACCCGACCGTCTACGAGCGGTTCAAGCTGGCGGAGGTGACGCAATGCGCCGGGCGGGGCCCCTATCGGCCCGAGGCCTTAGCGGCTCACGTGGACTTCGCGCTGGGTTACGCCCGACCGTCAATCTCGACACCCTAGGACATCGCGCGAAGCGAGAATGCAACAAGAGTAAGGGGCCGCACAGGATGGTGGATTTCAAAAAGCTGCGGGAGGCCAAGGCGAAGCCGAAGCCGATCAACCCGCGCGACATCTTCAACGCACTGCCGAAGCCGCCGGGCATCAACGACCTCTACGCAAGCCAAGCCGAAGTCCTCGACGCGTGGTTCCCGCGCCGCGAGGACAAGGATGTTGTGGTCAAGCTTCACACCGGTGGCGGTAAGACGCTCGTGGCGCTCCTGATGGCTCAGTCCGTGATGAACGAAACGGGAGAGCCGGTCCTTTATCTCGCCCCAACCAACCAACTCGTCGAGCAGGTGCTAGTGGTCTGAGTTAGAAGAGGTTTGACAGTTTAGCCGGGTAGGCGGATTGTTGGGTACTTCCTGATGGAGGTGCGCCATGTCGCGTGGCCCAAAGGCAGTCGCTCTCGATCTCAGCCGGCAGGAGCAGGGTGAGATACAGCGCCTGCTGCGCCGACACGGGACCGGGCGGGCGCTGGTTTCGCGCCTGCGCATCATCCTGGCCTGTGCCGAACCGGGCGCGACCAACCTGGGGGTGGCGACGGCACTGGGGGTCAGCCGCCAGACGGTGGCGCTCTGGCGGGGCCGCTTCGCCGCGCATCGGCTGCCGGGGCTGGTCGACGCGCCGCGCTCCGGCGCGCCCCGCAGCATCGATGACGAGGCCGTCGAGCGCCTGGTCGCTCTCACTCTGGAAGAGGCACCGGCCAACGCCACGCACTGGAGCACCCGCGCGATGGCGCGCCGTACGGGCATGAGCCAGAGTGCGGTGTCACGCATCTGGCGCGCCTTCGGTCTGCGGCCGCACCAAGCCGACACCTTCAAGCTCTCCGCGGATCCGGCGTTCGTGGAGAAGGTGCGCGACGTCGTCGGCCTCTACCTCGCCCCACCCGATCGCGCGCTGGTGTTGTGCGTCGACGAGAAGCCGCAGATCCAGGCGGTGCAGGGTACGGCTGCAGCCTTTCCCCTCCGGCCGGGCCAGGCCGAGCGCGTGACACACGACTATCGCCGGCATGGCACGCTCGACCTGTTTGCCGCCCTCGACGTGAAAGCCGGAACGGTGATCGGGAGTTGCAAGCCGCGTCATCGCAGCGTCGAGTTCCGCGCATTCCTGGAGCAGGTCGAGAGCAGCGTCGCACGCGATCTGGAGGTGCATCTCGTGCTCGACAACCTGAAGACGCACAAGACGACCCTAGTGCATGACTGGTTGGTCCAGCATCCGCGGTTCCACCTTCACTTCACGCCGACGAGCGCGTCGTGGCTCAATCTCGTGGAGTGCTGGTTCTCCGTTCTGAGCCGGCGTCGGCTGGAGCGCGGTGCGTTCAGCAGCACAGAGGGCCTGGAGGCCGCGATCCGAGACTACATCGCCGAAACCAACGCTCATCCCAGGCCATTCGTCTGGACCAAGTCAGCCGACGCGATCTTGGCCAGTGTCAGCCGATTCTGCACACAGATCTCTAACTCAGACCAC
>NZ_JBSVZN010000056.1:0-14502 GCF_054052225.1 Methylobacterium sp. JK268
CCACCCGGAACGATGCGGACGTCGAGGGTCTTTGCGGCGACGTCCACTCCACAGATGATCTGGGTCACGGTAACCTGCCTTGTGCGTGCGATGGGCGATCAGGCGACTGTCCGGTCGTGCGTGACAGTGGCGACGGTCCCAAAGCTCACCAGCGGTTGCAGCCAGAGGGGGCGCGGGAGCCGTCCGCCACGCGCGGGGACCGGCGGCCGCCGGTCCCCGCGCAGCCCTCATCACATCATCCAAAAGGGCCGGCTTCCAGATACAAGGGGGCGCTCTCGGCCCCCTCCCGCCGCCCCTTAATCCAGGCTCAGCGCCACGAAGCGCACCTCGCCCTGGGCGTTCGCGACCAGCAGCAGCGCCGACTTGCGGCCCTCCTTCTTGATCTGGTCGAGGCGCCGCGTGACGTCCGTCGGCGTGCTGACCGGCTCCTGGCCGACCTCGACGATCACGTCGCCGGCCTGGATGCGCTTGTCGGCGGCGTTGGAGTTCGGGTCGACCCGGGTGACGACCACGCCCTTCAACCCGTCCTTGAGGCCGAAGCGGCGGCGGGTCTCCTCGGTGATGCCCGAGAGGTTGAGGCCGAGCGCCTGGCGCGTCACGTCGGCCTCGGGCTGCACCTTGGTGAGGGCGGCGGGCTCGGCCTTGTCGTTGTCCTCCAGCCGCCCGAGCGTCACCGAGCGGGTCTGCTCCGTCCCTTTCCGCACCGTGACCACCTCGACGGTCTTGCCGACCGGGGTCTGGGCGACGATGCGCGGCAGGTCGCCCGACGACTTCACGTCGGTGCCGTTGAACTTCACGATCACGTCGCCGACCTCGAAGCCCGCGCTCTTGGCCGGGCCCTTGTCGTCGATGCCCGCGATCAGCGCGCCCCGCGCCCCGCCCTTGAGGCCGAGCGCCTCGGCGGTGGTGTCGTCGACGTTCTGGATCCGCACGCCGAGCCAGCCGCGGCGGGTCTCGCCGAACTGGCGCAATTGCTCGATCACCGGCGCGGCGGTGGCGGTCGGCACCGCGAAGCCGATGCCCACCGAGCCGCCGGTCGGCGACAGGATCGCCGTGTTGATGCCGATCACCTCGCCGTCCATGTTGAACAGCGGACCGCCCGAATTGCCCTTGTTGATGGCCGCGTCGGTCTGCAGGTAGTTGTCGTAGGGGCCGGACTCGATGTTGCGGCCCCGCGCCGAGACGATGCCGGCCGAGACCGAGCCGCCCAGCCCGAACGGGTTGCCGATCGCGATCACCCAGTCGCCCGGCCGCATCTTCTCGGAATCGCCCAGCGGCACCGCCTTGAGGGGCCGGTCCGCGTCGGGCTTGACCCGCAGCACCGCGATGTCGGTCTTCGAATCCTTGCCGACGATCTCCGCCTTCAGCTTGCGGCCGTCATGCAGGATGACCTGGATGTCGTTGGCGTCGCCGATCACGTGGTTGTTCGTCACCACGATGCCGGACGCGTCGATGATGAAGCCGGAGCCGAGCGAGTTCGACCGCCGCGGCGCCCGCGGCTCCCCGCCGCGCTTGTTGAAGAAATCCTCGAACAGGTCCTCGAAGGGCGTGCCGGGCGGCAGCTGCGGCAGGGCGCGGCCGCGGGTCTCCACCGTGGTCGAGGCGGAGATGTTCACCACGGCGTCGTCCACCTGCTCGGTGAGGTCGGCGAGCGAGGGCGGCCCCTTGGCGAGGGCCGGCGCCGGGAGGAGGGCGGTCGCGACCGAGAGGGAGAGGACCGCGCCGGCGAGCGCCGGCAGCCGCCGCCTCGCAGAGCGTCCGGATCGGCGCACGGGAGCATTCATCGGGAACCTCGTTCGGTCGATTGTCGCTTGGAAACCATGCTGCCAGAGCGGCCGGCCTCCGGGAAGCGGCGGTGGCGGCTCCGGCGGATCCCATAAATCGTGGCCGCGCGAAGCGGATCAAGGGCGGCCCGGCTCACTGGAGGAGGAGCCGGACGATGCCCACCACGACGACGCCGGCCACCGCGGACACGACCCCGACGACGCGCATCCGCTCCGCCGGGGTCTGGGCGGCCTCCAGCATCGCGCGCCGCACGGCCGCCGGGAAGGCCGCGCAGAGGAGTCCCTCGATGGCGAGCGCGAGCCCGAGCGCGGCGACGAGGTCGCGCACGGTCGCGGCTTACTGGCCGGACGCGGGGGCGGGCTGGCCCGCCGGGGCGCCCTGCGCCGCGGCGGCGGGCCGCGGCCGCCCCTGGGGATCGTTGAAGTAGCGGAAGAAGTCCGAGCCCGGGCTGATCACCAGCCGCGTCTCGGTCCCGGTGAGCCCCTTCTCGTAGGCCTGCATCGACCGGTAGAAGGCGAAGAAGTCCGGGTCCTGGCCGAAGGCCTGGGCGAGGATGCGGTTGCGGTCCGCGTCGCCCTGGCCGCGCAGCTGGTCCGCCTTCTGGTTCGCCTCCGCGACCAGCACCGTCACGTCGCGGTCGGCCCGCGCCCGGATGGTGGCCGCGTCGCGCTCGCCGTTCGCCCGCAGGTCCGCGGCCTCCCGCTGGCGCTCGGTCTGCATGCGGCCGTAGACCGCCTGGCTGTTGGCCGCCGGCAGGTCGACGCGGGTGAGGCGCAGGTCGATGATCTCGATGCCGAGGTTCTTCGCCTGCCGATTCACGTCCTCCTGGATCCGGTTCATCAGCGCCTCGCGCTGCGTGCGCACGATCCCGTCCCGGGAGGCGCTGGCCAGCACGTTGCGCATCGCCGCGTTGGTGAAGCTCGACAGGCGCTGGTTAGCGACCTGCACGTTGTTCACCGCCTGGTAGAAGCGCAGCGGGTCGGAGATCTTGTAGCGAGCGAAGGCGTCGACCTCCAGGTTCTGCCGGTCGGCCGAGAGCACGGTCTGCACCGGCAGGTCGAGGTCGAGCAGGCGCTTCTCGAAACTGACCACCGTCTCGAAGAACGGGATCTTGAAGTAGAGGCCCGGCCTGTCGGACCCGGCCTGGTTGAGCACGGTCCGCACGCGGCCGAACTGCAGCACCAGCGCCTGCTGGGTCTGGCTCACCGTGAAGGCCGAGGCGTAGAGGAGGAGGGCGGCGACGGCGAGGAGGCCGACCACCGCGGTGCGCAGCGCGCCGTTCATCGCGTCGCCCCCTGGGCCTGAGCGCCGGCGCGGGGCGCGGCGAGCTCGGTGAGGGGCAGGACCGGGATCACGCCCGCACCGGCGGCGGCGCCGGTCCCGGACTGGTCGACGATGACCTTGTTCACGCTGCCCAGCACCTTCTCCATCGTATCGAGGAACATCCGCTCGCGGCTCACCGCGGGCGAGAGCTTGTAGGACTCGTAGACCTCGCGGAACCGCGCCGCCTGGCCGGTCGCCTCGGCGGTGGCCTGGGACTTGTAGCCCTCGGCCTGCTGGAGCATCTGCGCGGCGCGCCCCTCCGCCTGCGGCACCACGCGGCTCGCGTAGGTGCGGGCCTCGTTGCGGGCGCGCTCGGCGTCCTGCTGGGCCGCGTTCACGTCGACGAAGGCCTGGCGCACCTCCTGCGGCGGGCTCACGCCCTGGAGCTGCACCACGCTGATCAGCACGCCCGCCCCGTAGGAATCGAGGGCCTTCTGGATGATCTCCTGCACCTCCTGGGCGACGCTGGTCTGCTCGGTGGTGAGGATCGCCTGGATCTTGCGGCGGCCGACCACCTCGCGCATGGCGCTCTCGGCCACGGACTTGATGGTGCCCTCTGGATTCTGGAGGTTGAACACGAAGTCCTCGGCCTTGGCCGGGTTCACCCGCCACTGCACGTCGAAGTCGATGTCGACGATGTTGTCGTCGCCGGTGAGCATCAGGCTCTCCTCCGGGACGTCGCGCATGCGCTGCGCGCCGATGCCGGTGCGGTAGCCGATCTGGATGCTGTTCACCTGGCCGACATTCGGCTTGACCACGGCGCCGATCGGGTAGGGGAAGTTGTAGCGCAGGCCCTCGCCGACCTGGCCGGTGTAGCGGCCGAACACCGTGTTGATGCCGACCTGGTTCGGCGCCACGGTGTAGAAGCCGGTGAGCAGCCAGATCGCCGCCACGATCAGCACCGCGAGCGCGACGCCGCGCCCGCCGAGCGTGCCGCCGCCGCCGGGGATCAGGGTGCGCAGGCGGTCCTGGCCGCGGCGCAGGAGATCCTCCAGATCGGGCGGCTGGCCGCCGCCGCCGGAGCCGCCGCCCCAGGGGCCGCCGCCGTTGCCGCCGGGCCGGCCCCAGGGACCTCCCCCGTTGCCCCCGCCGCTGCCGCCACCGCCGCCGCCGCTCTGATTACTCCATGGCATGCTCGCCCAATTCCTTTCCCGGCCGGCACGCCTCTCGCTGTCGCGACCTGCGCGGCATCCGACTTGGTGTCGAACTGTCACTGCTGCGATATCGGCTGGGCTTGGCGCGAAAGCAACCTCCGCCGGCCGGACTCGAGGCAGGCTTTGCCGGGGACGGCCGGGGGTTCATCGCCGCACCCGCGCCCGGGATGGCCCCGCCGCCTCAAACGTGGCGGTCGAGCGTGACGAAGCGGAAGGGGTGCTCGTCCTCGGGCCCGGCCGGGTGCGCCTCGCTCGCCACCTCGTCGAACGCCCCGGGCGGGATCTCCGGGAACAGGGCGTCGCCCTCCGGGGCGGCCTCGACCAGGGTGAGCTGGAGCCGATCGGCGAGGGGCAGCGTCTGCGCGTAGACCTGCGCGCCGCCCGCCACCATGACCTCCGTCTCGCCCCGCGTGAGGGCGAGCACCGCCGGCCAGCCGGCGGCGGTCTCGACGCCGGGCGCCGTCCAGCCGGGATCGCGGGTCAGCACGATCACCCGCCGGCCCGGCAGCGGGCGGCCGATCGAGTCCCAGGTCTTGCGGCCCATCACCACGGGCCTGCCCATGGTGAGGGCGCGGAACCGCTTCAGGTCGCTGCGCAGGCGCCAAGCGAGGGCGTTGTCGCGGCCGATGACGCGGTTTCGGGCGATGGCGGCGATCAGCGTGACGCGGGCCATGCCCTACACCGCCACGGGCGCGCGGATCGCCGGGTGCGGGTCGTAGCCCTCCACCGCGATGTCGTCGTGGCGGAAGTCGAACAGCGAGCGCACCTCCGGGTTCAGGCGCAGATGCGGCAGGGGCCGGTGGTCGCGGGCGAGGAGCTGGCGGGCCTGCGCAACGTGGTTGGAGTACAGATGCGCGTCGCCCAGCGTGTGCACGAAGTCGCCGGGCGCGAGGTCGAGCACCTGCGCCATCATGGCGGTGAGGAGCGCGTAGCTCGCGATGTTGAAGGGCACGCCCAGGAACACGTCCGCCGAGCGCTGGTAGAGCTGGCAGGAGAGGCGCCCCTCCGCCACGTAGAACTGGAACAGGCAGTGGCAGGGGGCGAGCGCCATGCGGTCGAGGTCGGCCGGGTTCCAGGCCGAGACGACGAGGCGGCGGGAATCCGGATTGCGGCGGATCTCGTCGAGGACCCAGGCGATCTGGTCGACGCTGCCGCCGTCGGGCTTGGCCCAGGAGCGCCACTGCTTGCCGTAGACCGGCCCGAGGTCGCCGGTCTCGTCCGCCCACTCGTCCCAGATCGTCACCCCGTTCGACTGCAGGTAGGCGACGTTAGTGTCCCCGGCCAGGAACCACAGCAGCTCGTGGATGATCGAGCGCAGGTGCAGGCGCTTCGTGGTGACGAGCGGGAAGCCCTCGGCGAGGTCGAAGCGCATCTGGTGGCCGAAGACCGAGAGCGTGCCGGTCCCGGTGCGGTCGTGCTTCTCCACGCCGTCGTCGAGGATGCGCCGGATGAGGTCGTGGTAGGCGCGCATGGATCGTCCTCCGGGGGGACGGGAGGATAGCGCGTGCCGGCCCGGCGCGAGAGGGTGCGGCGCGCTTTTTTCAGGGGAGGGCGAGGAGGAGCATCGTCAGCACGACCGCCCCGTTATTGGCCGCGTGCAGCGCCATGCAGGCGAAGAGGCTGCCGCTGCGCAGGCGCAGGAGACCGAGGACGAGGCCGAGGGGCAGCACGCTCAGCGGGTGGCCGAGCCCGCCCGTGCCGTGGCTCAGCGCGAAGAGGCCGGCGCTCAGCGCGACGAGCGGGCCGGGGCCGAGGAGGGCGGCGCCGCGCGCGAAGAGGTCGCCGCGAAACAGCAATTCCTCGGCGACCGGCGCGAGGACGAGGAGCCAGGCGAGCCAGACCGCGAAGGCCGTCCCGGTCAGCGCCGGCGGAAACCGGAAGGCCGCCGCGGCGGGATGCCCGGCGAGCGCCGCCAGGGCCGCCACCCAGGCGACCTGCGTGGGCGGCCAGAGCAGGAGCGCGAGCGCCAGGCCGCGCCCGCGCGGCGCCACGAGGCCAAGCGCGGCGCCCCAGCCCGGCCCGAATCGCGCGCGGGCCCGCCACACCACCAGGGCGGCGAGGAGGGGCAGGGGCACCACCGCGAAGGTCAGGGCGTAGCGGTCCGCGGCGTCGAAGCCTGAGAACGGGAAGCCCCCCACGGTCAGGCCGCGCCCCTGCAGCAGCCGGGCCGCCCCCGTCACCAGCCCGAAGGCGAGGAGTCCGGCCGCCACCAGGAACAGCAGCGGGCGCAGGGCGACGAGGGCGATCCGGACCGCCCGCCGCCGGCCGGCGAGGGGCGACACGGGCGGATCGGCCACAGGATGCGCGGAAGGATGATCGACGGGCTTCAAAACCGGCGCGCCTGCCTCTATATTCGGTAGGCCGGCCGCGAGGTCGGCTATGGCGATAAACGTTCTTCGCAATAAACCTATCGGACCCGGGGGCGGTACCCGGCGCCTCCACCCAAGCCCAGCCGGTCCCGGCAGGGTGGGCTTCGGCGGGGGCGAAATAGGATCGACGAGGGCGTAAAGGTTGAACTTTCGCTCGGCATGGTTCCGCCGTTATCGGGCCAATGCAATAGTTGCCAACGACAACTTTGCTCCGGTGGCGGTCGCCGCGTAAGCGGTGCCCAAGACCAAACAAAGTCCTAGCGGTTAGCATCGCATAGGCGGGGTTCGGAGGCACCTGGCAACAGAAGCCTCCACTTCCACCCTCCACGCGCCGATGGATGCGGCACCGGGCAAGCGACCGCCGATGGCAGACGATCTGATTCGTTACGATCTCCTGGTGCAGGACGCGCTGCGCAGCGTGGTGCGCAAGGTCCTCGGCGACGCCGCCCGCGACGGGCTGGCGGGCGAGCATCACTTCTACGTGTCCTTCCGGACCGACTACCCGGGCGTGCGGATCTCGCAGCGCCTGCGCGAGAAATACCCGCAGGACATGACGATCGTCCTGCAGCACCAGTTCTGGGACCTCGGCGTCACCGAGCACACCTTCGAGGTCGGCCTGTCCTTCTCGGGCGTGCCCGAGCGGCTGCTGGTGCCCTTCGAGGCGGTGACCGGGTTCTTCGACCCCTCCGTGCAGTTCGGCCTGAAGTTCGAGCTCGGGGACGGACAGGCGGTCGAGGAGTCGGCGGCGCCGAGCGCCGGGGCGGGGTTGCGGACGATTCGCGGCGCGGGCTCCGAGCCGAGCGAGGCGGCCCCGAAGGTGCCGGCGCTGGCCGCCGGGCCGAAGCTGGTCCCGGCCGGCGACAAGGGCGAGGGCAAGCCCGGCAAGGAGGCGGCCAAGGAGGCTGCCAAGGCCCCGGCGAAGGCCGACGAGGACGCAACCCCCGAGGGCGGGGCGTCGGTGGTGAGCCTCGACGCGTTCCGCAAGAAGAGCTGAGGGGGCGCGAACCCTCCCCCCTCTGCGGGGGAGGGTTATGGGCGCGCTACGCCGCCCGCGCCGTCACCCGCATCCGCAGCCCGTCCCGCGGGCGCAGCGTCACCCGGTGCAGCGGCACCACCGGCCCGGCCTCCGGCGAGCGGTCGAGCCGCACGGCGCGCAGGAGATGCGCCAGCACCAGCACCGCCTCCATGATCGAGAAGCTCATCCCGATGCAGACCCGCGGCCCCGCCCCGAAGGGCAGGTAGGCGAAGCGGTCGATGCGCCCGCGATTCTCCGGCAGGAACCGCTCGGGCAGGAAGGCGTCCGGATCCTCCCACAGGCGCCGGTGCCGGTGCAGCACGTAGGGGGCCACCGTCACCAGCGAGCCGCGCGGGATCTTGATGCGGCCGAGCCGGTCGTCCGCGATCGCCTGCCGGCTCATGAAGGGCACCGGCGGGAAGAGCCGGATCGCCTCCTCCAGCGCCGCCCGGGTGAAGGGCAGGGAATCCGCGGAGGGCTGCGGCCCGGCCGCGAAGGCCGCGTCGATCTCGGCCTCGGCGCGGGCCCGCGCCGCCTCGTCCTGCGACAGGCAGTAGAGCGTCCAGGTCAGGGCGTTGGCGGTGGTCTCGTGCCCCGCGCCGATGAAGGTGACGATGTTCGCCTTCACCTCCAGGTCCGAGAGGCCGCGGCCGGTCTCCGGGTCCTGCGCCCGCAGCAGCAGCGTCAGCAGGTCGTGCGGCGCCTCGCCGGCCTCCAGCAGCGCCCGACGGGCCCCGATCAGCTCGTCCACCACCTCGGCGAAGAAGCGAAGGGCCGGCCGGGCCTTGATCCGCCCGATCCGCGGCACCCAGTCGGGCATGCCGAACACGTCGAGGGGGTCGATCGGCCCCAGCGCCTCGAAGTAGCGGGTGATCGCCCGCCCGAGGGCGTCCGGGTCCCGCTTCAGGCCGCGGGTGAAGATCGTCCGCTCCAGCACGTCGAGGGTGACGCGGGTCATCTCCAGCGCCACGTCGATCGTCTGCCCGTCGCGGCGGGCGATCCGCCGGGCGAGCCTCTCGGCCGCCGCGGACATCGGCTCCGCGAACCCCGCCACGTGGCGGGGCGAGAAGATCGGGGCGAGGGTCCGGCGCTGCAGGCGCCACTCCTCGCCCTCGGCGGTGAGGAGCCCGTTGCCGAGGCCGGGTGCCAGCACCCGGCGCTGGAGGTCGTCCTTGCGGTAATTGGCGGCGTTGTCGACCAGGATGTGGCGGATGGCGGCGGGCTCGCTCACCACCGTGATGCGGCCGAGCGCGCCCTCGCCGGCCACGATCGGGTGCTCGAAATGCTCCCGGAACCACGTGGTGAGCGGGTTCGCCCGCGCGGCGCGCAGGAAGGCGAAGAGGTCCATCGGCTCGGTGCGCGGGCGCGGCACGGCCGGGCGGAAGGGAGCCCGGGGCGGACGGGCCTCGATCGCGGCGTCTGACAGATCCGGTCTCCTGTCATGCTGCGGGCGATCCGGCATCGCGCCGCGCGGGTGTTTGGCTTAAGTAGGCGCCGTTTCGACCTGCCAAAGAGGCCATGATGTCGCCGACCGAGACAGCCACCCGCACGGAATCCGACACGTTCGGGCCGATCGACGTTCCGGCCGACCGCTACTGGGGCGCGCAGACCCAGCGCTCGATTCAGAACTTCCGCATCGGCACCGAGCGCATGCCGGCCCCGCTGGTGCACGCGCTCGGGCTCGTCAAGCAGGCCGCCGCCCTGGTGAACCGCGACCTCGGCGTGCTGGAGCCCCGCCTCGCCGACGCGATCGCGGCCTCCGCCGCCGAGGTGGTCGAGGGCAAGTACGACGACGAGTTCCCGCTGGTGGTCTGGCAGACCGGCTCGGGCACGCAGTCGAACATGAACGCCAACGAGGTGATCGCGAGCCTCGCCAACGAGCGGCTCGGCGGCCCGCGCGGCGGCAAGTCGCCGGTGCACCCGAACGACCACGTCAATCGCGGCCAGTCCTCCAACGACACCTTCCCGACCGCGATGCACATCGCGGTGGCCCGCGAGATCCACGGCCGCCTGATGCCGGCCCTCCAGCACCTGCACGGGGCGCTCGACGCCAAGGCGCGGGAGTTCGCCGAGATCGTCAAGATCGGCCGCACCCACCTGCAGGACGCCACCCCGGTCACGCTCGGCCAGGAATTCTCCGGCTACGCCGCGCAGGTGGCTCTGGGCGGCGCGCGCGTCGCCGCGACGCTGCCGGGCGTGCTGGCGCTCGCCCAGGGCGGCACCGCGGTCGGCACCGGCCTCAACGCCCATCCGGAATTCGCCGAGCGCTTCGCCGCCAAGGTCGCGGAGCTGACCGGCCTGCCCTTCACCTCGGCCGACAACAAGTTCGAGGCGCTCGCCACCCACGACGCGCTCGTCTTCGCGCAGGGCGCGCTGACCAGCCTCGCGAGCGGCCTGTTCAAGATCGCCAACGACATCCGCCTGATGGGCTCCGGCCCGCGCTCGGGCCTCGGCGAGATCTCGCTGCCGGAGAACGAGCCCGGCTCCTCGATCATGCCCGGCAAGGTCAACCCGACCCAGGCCGAGGCCCTGACCATGGTCTGCACGCAGGTGATCGGCAACGGCACCACCGTGTCGGTGGCGGGCAGCCAGGGCCATTTCGAACTCAACGTGTTCAAGCCCGTCATCGCCAACGCGGTGCTGCAATCGGTGCGGCTGCTGGCCGACGCCGCGGTGAGCTTCGCGGACAATTGCGTGGTGGGCATCAAGCCGAACCACGACCGCATCGCCGACCTGATGAGCCGCTCGCTGATGCTGGTGACGGCGCTCGCGCCGACGATCGGCTACGACAAGGCCGCCGAGATCGCCAAGACCGCCCACAAGCGCGGCACGACCCTGAAGGAGGAGGCGCTGCGCCTCGGCTACGTCACGGCGGAGCAGTTCGACGCGGTGGTGCGGCCGGAGACCATGCTGGCGCCCAGCGCGGAGTAGCCCATGGCCGAGATCGTCAACCTGCGCCAGGCCCGCAAGGCCAAGGCCCGCAAGACCGAGGAGGCGAAGGCGGAGGAGAACCGCGTCGCCTTCGGCCGGCCGAAGAAGGCCAAGACGCTGGCCGAGGCGCGGCGGGCGATCGAGACCGCCCGCCACGAGGGCCACCGGCTGGACGGGCCCGACCCGTCGGAATGACGGGGGCGGGCCTGCGCAAGCGCTCGGTGATGATCGCCGGGCACCGCACCAGCGTGTCGCTGGAGGACCCCTTCTGGGAGGTGCTCCAGCGGCTCGCCGCGGCGCGGGGGGGCTCGGTGCAGGCGCTGATCGGCCAGATCGATGCCGGGCGGGACGGGCAGAACCTGTCCTCGGCGATCCGGGTCTTCGTGCTGCGGGCGGTGCAGGCGGGGGGCGCGTGACCCTCCTCCTCTGCACCACCGGCTGCATACATCGTGCGCGGAAATAGAAAAGCGTGCTGCGAAAGCAGGTTAACGATGGCCCCAAGGCGAAGATCGGGATAGGGGGCGGTCCTTTCGGACCGCGCCCCTCCCACACCACCCGGCATGCGGGTCCGCACCGGGCGGTTCGAGAAGTTGAGGTCATGCGAGACGCGGCAGGCCGAGCTGATCCATCCAGGCCACGGTCAGCACGCTGTTGAGCGCCCACCGGCTGGTGCGCCACACGCGTCGGCCGTGGGCCGCCGCGCGGCCCGCCACCGCGGGATCGGCGCCCAGCGTCAGCAGGGCCCGGTAGATGGTCGGACCCCGCTTCCACTGCTGGAGCTGGATGGCCCGCACCCGATGGCGCACCCATTCGTCCAGCTCCTGTCGGACCCGGGGCGTCTGCGCCAGGCGGTAGTAGCCCTTCCAGCCCAGCAGGTAGACGCGCAGCCGACCCACCACCTCCGGCAGGCTGCGCCCGCCCGAGCGGCGCGTCAGCGCCCGCACTCGCTGCTTGAACCGGCCCAGGGACGCGGGTGCGACCCGGCGCTTGACCACACCGCCCGAGGCCACCCAGAAGGTGAAGCCCAGGATCGTGCAGTCGAACGCGCTGCGCACCGCGCTCTTGGCCTCGTTCAGGGACAGCTTCAGCCGCCCGAACAGGCCCCGCAGCACCTCCATCACGCGCGCCCCCGCCCGGCGGCTGCGCACGTAGATGGTCACATCGTCCGCGTAGCGCACGAAGTGGTGCCCGCGCCGTTCCAGGTCCCGGTCCACCTCGTCCAGCAGCACGTTGGCCAGGAGCGGCGACAGAGGTCCGCCCTGCGGCGTCCCCGAGCCGCGCTCCTGCACCACGCCGTCCGTCATGATCCCGCTCGTCAGGTAGGCCCGGATCAGCCGGATCACGCCGGCATCCCCGATCCGCCTCTGCAGCCGGTCGATCAGGATGTCGTGGTTCACCCGGTCGAAGAACTTCGCCAGGTCCACGTCCACCACCACCCGCCGACCCGCCTGCACGCAGGATTGAGCGGCCAGAACCGCATCCTGCGCGCCGCGGCCCGGCCGGTAGCCGTAGGAGTGCGCGCTGAAGTGAGGGTCCAGGAGCGGCTGCAGCACCTGCAGCAGCGCCTGCTGGATCAGGCGATCCGTCACCGTCGGGATCCCGAGCTCGCGCTCGCCCCCGCCCGGCTTGGGGATCGCCACCCGGCGCACCGGCTGGGGCCGGTACGTCCCCGACAGCACCTGGGCGCGGATCGCGGGCCAAGCCGTGCGCAGCAGAGCCGCCGTCTGGGCAATGTCCAGACCGTCGACCCCCGCCACGCCCTTGTTGGCCTTCACCCGCCTCCAGGCACGCTGAAGGTTCTCGCGTGCCAGGGCCGCCTCCAGCAGCCCCGGCCCCATGGTCCCCGCCACCTGACGCGGGCCGTCGGCTTCGTCGCTGACGGACCTCCGCGGGGCTTCACCCCGCTCGGGCTCCGCCCGCCCCGCTCGCGCGGGCATCTGACGCTTTGCCGACCGCATCGTCATGCGCGTGACCACTCCTTCTCGTTCGGTCCTTCAGGAGCGGCTCGCGCCGCGCCCTACTACGACCTCTGCTGACTTCTCGCTCCGGCTCGACGCCGTCGCCCTTTCGGGCGTGAGGCGAGATCTCCCCAGGTAAGACCGCGTTCCTTCGCTGCACGACCGCCGGATCTACGCCACCACCCCTTGGTCACGAGAGCTTCGCGGATCGCGGCCCGCTCGCCCTGGGTGGCACCGCCTCGTATCCGGTTCTTGTCCATCGGCCCGCAGCTGCGCTCCACGCTTCCTCCCCACGGTCGGTCGCCCTTCCGCAGTTGCGCTTCGCTTCATTCGCCGTGACCAGCTCATGGAGAGACTTGCACTCTCAAGAACGCGCCCATGCTGGGCGCACCGCGGGATCCCCTCTCCCGTGCGGGAGAGGGGTAGGGGTGAGGGCCCAGGGGGTTCAGCAAGAAGTCTGAACCGTGCCGCTGCCAGCACGACGCTCACAGCTCAATTCTGAAGGGTCCGGGACCCTCACCCCTGCCCCTCTCCCGCACGGGCTACGGCCTGTACGGATCTGATTCGCTCGGTTCGTGTTGTGAGCCTTTGCGCTGTGCGGGAGGCTTTGCATGGACGGACTTGGGGTCGGCGACATCCGCACCGAGGCGCGCGGCGCTTGGCTGTTTGATCGGATCGTGACCACCGGCAGCGTGGTGCTGAGCACGGTCGGGGGCAGCGAGGCCGGCACGGCCGCAGCCCATCGCTACCTGTCCTCGCCGCACACGAGCGTGGGCGCCATCCTGCGGGCGTTTGGCGCGCGCACGGCCCAGGCCTGTGCCGGCCGCGCGGTCGTGGCGGTGCAGGACACGAGCGAGATCAACTTCACCCCGCTGGCGGCGGGCCGTCACGGGCTCGGGCCCGCCGGCAACGGGCGCAATCCCGGCTTCTTCCTGCACCCGGTCGTGGCGGTCGACGCACAGGACGAGGCGATCCTGGGGCTGGTCGATGCCCAGATCTGGACGCGGGCGGACGCGCCGGTCAAGCCGCGGGCGGGCCGGCCGATCGCGGACAAGGAGAGCCGGCGCTGGGGTGTGGGCGCGCAGGCCGCGCAGGCCCGCCTGGGCGAGAGCGCGGCGAGCCTGATCGTGGTGGCCGACCAGGAAGGCGACATCTACGATCACGTCGCGCGCTGTCCGGCGGGCACCGACCTGCTGGTGCGCGCCCGCCACGACCGGGCGCTGGCCACGGGGGGCGCGATGACGGCGGAGGCGGCGCGCTGGCCGGTCCTGGCCGAGGATACGGTGACGGTCCCCGCCCGGCCGGGCCGGCCCGAGCGCACCGCACGGGTGCAGTTGCGGGCCGGATCGCTGGTGGTGAAGCGGCCAGCGGGCGAGCCGAAGAGCCTGCCGGGCGCGCTGCCGCTGAGCCTGGTGACGGTGGAGGAGCCCACCCCGCCCGACGGTCAGGCGCCGCTGTGCTGGCACCTTCTGAGCACGCGCCCGGTCGCGACCGCCGCCGAGGCGCGCGAGACGGTGCGGCTGTACCGGCTGCGCTGGCGCATTGAAGAGGTGTTCCGCGCGCTCAAGCGGGACGGGCTGGGCCTGGACGCGACGCAGATGCGGGTGCCCGACAAGCTGTTCCGGCTGGCGGCTTTGGCGCTGGGGGCGGCGGTGCGCATCCTGCAGTTGGTCGATGCCCGCACGGGCGGCGGGCGGCCGATGCAGGACGTGCTCGACGCGGTCGCCTTGCCCGTGGTGGCGCAGCTGGGCCGGGCCTGCGAGGGCAGTACGGCACGCCTGCAGAACCCACACCCACCGGGGACGCTGGCCTGGCTGTCTTGGATCGTGGCCCGGCACGGCGGCTGGAACGTCGCCGGCAAGCCGCCGGGACCCAAGATCATGGCCCGCGGCTGGCAGCGCTTCGCCGCCATGCTCGCCGGCGCAATCCTCGCAGACCCCGACTCACTTCCGTCAAGGCCGTAGCCC
>NZ_JBSVZN010000057.1:0-14483 GCF_054052225.1 Methylobacterium sp. JK268
GCGGACGACCAAGTGGATCTTGGTGCTCAGGCCGCCGCGGGACCGGCCGAGCGCCTGATCGGATGGGGCGGGATGATCAGACCCCCTTTTTTCGCGCCCGCCGCATGTTGGTGAGCGCGTACGATGGTGGAGTCGACGATCAGGTACTCGAAGTCGAGATCGTCGGCCATGGCCTCGAAGAGGCGCCACCACACGCCTTTCTGGCTCCAGCGGCTGAAGCGGCGGAACACGCTGTTCCACTCGCCGAACGCCTCGGGCAGGTCGCGCCACGGCGCGCCGGTGCGCACGATCCAGAGCACACCTTCCACGAACATGCGGTTGTCGCGACCCGTCGAGCCGCGCTGATCCGGCCGGCCGATGATCAGGGGAGCCATGCGCTCCCATTGGGTATCGCTGAGAACGAGACGATCCAGAACGCCCAAGGCTGCCCTCCAAAAAGCAGCCTTGAATCACGCAGGACTCGCCAAGGGAACCCCAAGAGTCCACACCTCCTAGCTCTTCCCGCCCCGCACCACCCTCAATCCGCCCAGGACCGGCGGCAGGTCCGGCGGCTTCGGCGGCCCGGTCAGGTCGGGGAAGTAGGCGTGGCAGCGCGGGTGGTACTGGTTGCCTCGCACCTTGTCGGGCGGCGGATAGGAGCAGTCATGTGCGATGCCCTCCAGCACGCGCTCCAGCGGCGTGTCGGCGCCATACTTCTCCGCGAGGCGGGCGAGCCGGTAGGAGCCCTGCCGCGAGGCGCAGATCCCGCAGGCAACCCGCACGATCACGAACGGGTACTCGGCCAAGCAGGTGACCCGTCGACCGCCGATGCCCCGCCCCTGACCCATGCTCTGCTCCGCGTGAACGAAGCAGGAACATAGCGCGTGCATGCCTCAGAGCACGCCCGCGATGTTGATGGCCCCCTGGACGATCGGGTCGACCGCGCCGAGCAGGCCGTTGGCGATCACCGAGCCGACGAGACCGCCGTCGCCGGGCTCAAGGAACATCATGCGCCGCTGCTCGGGCGTGGCGTTGTTGTAGATCGTCGCGTAGTCAGCTCCGCCACCGGGCGGGTTCGCCTTGATCGTGGTGACGATCCCCTGCTCCTTCGTGTAGCCGTGCGACACGTTGAAGGTGACGTAGGACCCGTCGATGCCGTCGCGCATGCCGGCGACCAGCACCTTGTTCTGGTCGCGGATCCAGGGATCCCCCTTGGCCAGCGTGCACTCGAGCAAGGCGCTTGCGTTGGAGAGGGCGAAGGACTGCGACTGTGCCGCGGCCTTGGCGTCCGCTTCGTTGCGGAACATCGGGCCGATGGTGTGTGGGATCTCCTGGCCGACGATGCCGGCAGCACCAGGGATCGCCTGCTCGACGAATTTGCGCATGTTGGTGTCCGGGTCGAGGTAGGACGCCCGCACCTTGGTGAAGCTCGGGCGCGTGACGTGACGCACGCTCCCGGTGCCGAAGTGCGGCTCGCGCAGGACGATCGTCTGCATGTCCTGGCCCGACGCGGTCTGGCCGGAGTCCTTGGGCACCACCGAGAGCTTGCCGTCGGCGACCTTGGCGATGAGGCCGTAGCGGCGCTCTAGCTCCTGCATCAGGTGCAGCGAGGACGTGACCTGGTTGAGGTACTGGACCTTCTGGCCGGCGACGCTCGGGTGCACCTTGACGGAGAGGTTGCCCTGCTGGCCGATCGCCCCGAAGATTTCGCCGAGCGTCTTGTTCTCGTACTCCTTGATCTGGGGCGCCTTGAGCGTGTCGAGGAAGCTCACCGACGAGCCGCGCAGCTGGATCGCGCGCGGCGTCCACAGGAAGGTGACCTCGAAGATCTCGAACGCCCCGAACGGGGCGAGGCCGACCTCCTTGTAGCCGAGGCTGAGGCTGAGCTTGGTGCCGACGTCCGGCCGGGCCACCGCCCAGTCGCGGTCGTCGATCGTTATGGTGCACAAGTCTCCATTCCCCTGCGACGCGCACACCACTGAGATCGCGGTGGTGCGGTCGTTGAACCGGCCGGTGATGTCGAGACCGTCCTTCAGGATCTGGTAAGCCGGCGTGTATCCGGTAGGCATTCGTAGTGCTCTGTCCATACTGTGGTGAGTAGAGGACGGTATAAACCGCCTTTTGTCTGTGCGGTACCAAGGCAGATCAGCCAAGTGCCGGTCGATGTCCTACAAAAAAGACCCCACCCCTGCACTTTTTCATCGACTGTGCTGGAGATGTGCTGTAGGCTGAGCCGTTCATTGACATCGTAAAGTCATGAGGTCTGGACGGTCCGATCCCGTCCATTCGCTCATCACCACAGTGTGCGTGCGTGCGTGCAGTAGAGATGAAGTGCACGGCGGCTTAAGCCATCGTCACACCAGGTTTTCAGTAGCAATGATCGCCGGATATGCTACCGATCTTGTGTCACTCACGACAGGAGATCATCGTGGCAGTCATCGACATCGCGCCGATCATCGACATCGTTGTTGCGCCGCTGGACGTCGTCGAAGGGGTCGAGCTTGCCGCCCACATGGAGGGTGACAGCGCCCTCGCTGCGGCGGCGTTCCGGTTGCAGGAGGCTATCCTGGGGTTCGTCGAGGCGTTGGACAGCCGATGCAAGCAGGGGGCGTGAGGCTCAGGCCCGGTGGAGGGCGGCGTAGGTTCCCACCACCCGCCGGAAGTCGAGGCGGGCCAAGCCCTCCAGGACCAGGGCGGCCCGCTCCAGGTCGTCCGGATCGTGCTCTGCGCCGCGCAGGAGGGCGCAGAGGGCCGTGCCGCGTGCGCCGAGCAGGAGGTGCGCGGCAGTTCGTAGGGACCGCAGGCGTGCGCGCAGCTCGGCCGGGTCGAGGCCGCTGCGCCACGGGCCCCACTGCATGGGGGTTGGGATGGTCATTTTCGGGGGTAGAAACCGGTTGTGTATCAGCTCCAAATGGTCGTATGGTGATGATACAAGCTGAATCGAGGTAGGCCCGTGACCGCCACCGACACCCCCCAGCTCCCGCTCAAGCGCCCGATCGTCTCCTACGTCCGCGTGAGCACGGGCGCGCAGGGGCGGTCAGGTCTCGGCTTAGAGGCGCAGAGGGCGGCGCTGGCGACGTTCGCCGAGGCCAACGGGTTCGAGATCATCGAGGAGTTCACCGAGGTCGCCAGCGGCAAGCTCGACGCCGCCTTTGACGCCCGGCCTCAACTCTACCGGGCTCTGGCGCGGGCGAAGAAGCTCAAGTGCGCCGTGGTGGTGGCGAAGCTGGACCGGTTGAGCCGCGACGTGGCCTTCATCTCGGGCCTCATGGCGCAGCGGGTGCCGTTCATCGTCGCCGAGCTGGGAGCCGACGCGGACCCCTTCATGCTGCACATCTACGCCGCCCTGGCGCAGAAGGAGCGCGAGATGATCGCGACCCGGACCCGCATCGCCCTCGCCATGAAGAAGGCCGAGGGCGCGCAGCTCGGGAACCGGAAGAACCTGTCCGAGGCCGGCGTGAAGGGTGCCGCCGCGAACAAGTCCGGCGCTGACGCCTTCGCCTCGAACGTCCTGCCGCTGATCCACAAGCTTAAGGCCGAAGGGCTGTCCCTGCGGGGGATCGTCGACGAGCTGAACGCCCGGAAGATCGCGACGGCCCGCGGTGGCGAGTGGACGGCGATGCAGGTGTCACGAGTCCTGGCGCGCACGGCGGCGTGAAGGTAGCGACTCGCTGTTCCGGTGGACACCCGACAGGACCTTCTGATCCTGCCGGGCGCTTCCTCCAAAGACTTCGCGTTCTTGGCGCGATGCCGCTGAACCAACCTGTGATAGTGGAATGTGGTTCCGGTATCGGTCCTTGCAGAGAGCAGCGCCCGCCGGGAGGCTGGTTCTCACCGGCGGGCGCACCGCGAGGCGACGAGCACGGCGGGGATCATCCGTGCGGGCCTCTAGCGGGACTCTGTGTTCATCAGGCGGACTTATCGCCCCCGGGCGTGCGGGTCGATCCGTCCGACACGCTGGCGGGCGGCGTGACGGCGCCGTCCTCGACGGCTTCCCGCTCGGCTCGGCGCCGGCGCCGGGTGGCGGACCACACCGGCTTCGACGTCGTGGTCGACGTCGTCAGCGGCGGGCTCGGCATCACGCGGCCGGGCGGGGCTTCGGCGGGCGACCGGGACCACGGCGGGCCGGCACGACCGGGACGGGGTCGTTGTTCGGGTCGTTGCTCTCGCCATCCTCGGGCGACAGGATCGCGGCGTTCGCGGCGAGGGCCTGCCTCACGGCGTTCTCGACGATCTGCGCGAGGTCGGGCGACACGCTGGACAGCTCGGGCGTGGTGACCGGCGCAGGCTCGTCCGCGAGCAGGGTGTCGATGCGCTCCCGGCCGAGTTCCCGGAGCATCTTCCTGGTCATGACCATGACCTCGCCCGGGCTGTAGGTGCCAGCGTTGAGCTTGCAGCACGGGCACGCGGTCTTGGCGCGCTCCGCAGCCGCGCGCTCCCGCTCGGCCATCGCCTGGGCTTCCCGCTGCTCGGCCAGTTCCCGCTGGTGGGCGACGTAGTCGGGGTCGGCGAGCTTCGCCTGGATCGCCTCGCGCTTCTCGGCCGCCTCCCGCTGGCGCTTCAGCCAGCCGCCGGGGCTGGAGTGGGTGGTGATGCGGTGGGGTCTCATCGGCTACCGGCTTTCAGGTAGGTGTCGAGCTGCGCGCGGGCGGCGGAGTCACCCTGTCTGGCCTTCACCATGAGGTTGGTGACGGTCGCGGCCGACATGGCGGCGGGCGGTGTCGCGGACGTCTTGATGCCGAACCGCTGCGGTTCGCGGTCGACCATCTGGCGGACGACGGCCCGGGGAGAGGCGAACTCGCCCTCGGCGTCTAGGATCGCGTGGCCGAGCCCGTCGCGCATCCACGGCGAGTCGAGGTTCGTCGCTTCGATCCGGGCGGCGATGTCCTCGACGACGGCGATGCGCGCTGAGGGTTCGAGGTGATGCACGCGGCCGACGAGAGCTGAACGAACAGCGTCGGCGGCAATTTCAAATGCACTAGCAGTCATGGAATTCTGCGATTGATTTCGTTGGGTAGAGGGTGACGGCGCAAACGACGAGTCGTCGGACGTACTCAGCGATAGACAGTCCGGCTTCGGCAGCCTTCGCTTCGATCTTCTCGGCGAGACTCGGGGATGCCTGGAAGGCGACGAGCAGTGGCGCGGTGGAGGTCTTCACGTCGCCTCCCGATGATGGCGACGGGCGACGGCGAGGGCGGCCGGCACGAGCGCATCATCCTCGGCGAGGCGGCGCAGGAGGGCCTGCCGCAGCAGTTCGCCACGACCAAGGCCGTGCCTGCGGCAGGTCTCGTCGATGGCGGCGGTGGTGCCGTGGGGGAGCCTGAAGGACAGGATCTCCGGCAGTTCAGGAAAGGGGTGTCCGGTTCTCATGGGTGTTCGTGGTGTGACTGTGGGTGGGTTGCGGGCATGAAAAAACCCGCCGGGTTGGGGCGGGTTGGTCGAGACGTGATTACGGGGCTACCATATTCAGTGTACGGGATCCCCCCTCAAACGTCAATTACGCCTCTGGAACGCCTGCGGTCTGCTCTAGAGAATGCAGCTGTGGCAACTATCATGAGAGTGTACGTTATCGTGCACTGTCTGTCAATTTCGGCTCAGACACGGCCATGTCCCTGCGCTAGTGTCGGAGGATCACCGTCCCGGGTGGTTTCGTGCATGCCGGTCGAGAAGCCGGGCAGGAGGGTGAGAGTGACGGCCGTCTCGCTGTGCACCACACAATCGGCCAGACACTCTTGCATCGGCACGTGGTTCGGATGTCGAAATGCTGCGCGTAGAAAATTCCAGACATCGAGAGCTTAACGCCACATAATGTTATGTGGATCTGTTCACAAAATCGTGATATAAAAGAAATCTCTTGCGCAATGCGGCGGTCTGTAATACTAATCAACTCGAGAGTGATGGCGCATTCCTCACTCTCGCACCTGTGGTAGGGTGTTCAGGGCGGTTTCCTGTGGTGGGGGGCCGCCCAAAGGAGCGGCTTCCTCTGATGGGAGCCGCTCCTTTTTTCTTCAGAGATTACCCGTTCGGGTAACGGGCAAGGAGTGGGGCCTTACCGGCGAGGGTAGCGGCTGCATGCACGTCGCGTTGCCGAGCAGTGGGTGATGATCTCGGCCGGTGCGCCAGATCCTCACTGCGTGCAGCCGTACTCCGCGAGCTGCCGGCGCCGCCGCTCCTGACGCTCGGCGGCGCTCTCGACCAGGGGCTCGTCTTCGTCGGGGGCGACGTCGCTCTCGACGCGGCGCGCCCCGATCCCGGCGTCACGGTTCGCGCCGTCCCGCAGGAGTTCGCACATGGGGTCCTCGTGCGGCGCCGGTTGCGACCGCGCGGGTGGTGTCGTGAGTGTCTGCGCGCCGGCAGGCATCGCCCAGATGGTCACGAGGGCCAGGACGACGATGGTGGCGTGTGACAAGCCCATCAGGAGCGTCCCCTGGGTCGACCTAGTCACTGTACCACGTCACGCGGCCTCCCGATCCCGGCGCTGGCCCGCCCACCAGCCGCGCCACTCGTCTTCCGGGTGCATGCATTCGGCCAGCTCGCGCCGTGCGGCGTCGGCCCCCGCGAGCAGGCGCGCATAGGTCGCGTCCTGCGTCTCCTGGGAGGGCATCACGTAGCGCGACGGCGGGGAGGTCTGCGCGACCGTCCCACTCGCATCCTCCTGCTCGGCTACCAGCGTCGCCGCAGTCGCGACCGTCGCCAGGGAGGTGTCGGCCCCGCCCGCGGTCGCGATCGGCGCCTCTGCGGCGGAGGATGTCACGCTTTTCGCGTCCCCCCTCTCAATCTCTTTAGGAGCGGGGGACGCGTTTTGCGTGACAGCCGCCTTCTGGGCTCGGCCCTTCCGTTTCCGAGCCGCCGCCTTCTCCCGCTTGCGGGTGGCCTTCTCTTCAACCGTGAGAGTGGGCTTCGCGGCCTTCCGGGCGGCGCGCTTCGCCTGCTTCTTCAGGCGGTCCCGCTCGCGCCGGACGTCGGCCGCGTCGATCCCGGTGAGCCCGCACTTGTTCGCGCGGGCTGCCCGGAGCTGCGAGACGGTGAGGTCGAGGGCGTGCGCGACGTCGTCGGGCGTCGGGCCAGTAAGGTAGCCCGGCCTCCCGGTGTTGATCCGGTCCGTGAGCGACGCGCGGGCGGCGTCGAGGTGTTCGCCGAACATCAGCTTCAAGCGTGCCTCCCCCAGGCAGGCGACCACGGCCGGGAGGTGCCGGCGCATCCACGTCAGGAACGATGACCAGCGCGAGCCGGTGAGGGCCGCGGCGTTGGCCGAGAAGGCGGTGATGAAGTCGACGTAGACGTGCACGCGATCAGTCACGTCGACCACGACCCCGCCGACCTCGGCCTTCATCAGGCGCGCGAGGGCCGCGCGCTGACCGAGGCGCATCTTGACGGTGGTGCTGATCTCACAGGCGACGTCAGCGGCTTGGGCGAGGCGCACCGCCTGGCGGATGCGCTTGCGCATGGACGGGCCAGCGCCGTGCTGAACGTGGGCGACGTCGGAGAGGGCCTGCTCGGCCTTTTCAAGGGTCTCGTCGCGGCCCTCGGCCGACTGGCGGGCCGGCACTCCTAGGTCGAGCGCGACCGCGTGCTTGCCCAGGACGCCAGCCAGGGGCGAACCGGGGACGCATTCAAGATCGTGATGGAGCGCTTGTGAGTTATCTGTTTCTCTGATAGGTGAGACGTACGACACGACTGGTTCCGGTGATCCCCGTGCGCGCAATCTCTGCCAGGAGGCGCATGGGGATCATCCCCATCACGAGGTTGGTCGGTTCTGACTTCATCAAGATCCTCCGACCCAGGTTCTGAGTGAGCGGGATTGCTCACCCAGGGTCTTCTCTGCGTTGAACAGAGGAAGGCCCACTTGCCGGCTAGCGCGATCGCGTGACCGTTGCAAATCGTCGCTCCGACGACTGAAAACCAGCCGCCCCGGTGGGTTGCGGGCGTGCTCATGCGTGGGAAATAGGTCAGAAATGCTGACATTTTGCTGCGGCGGCAACGAGGGTGCGACAGGCTCAGTTCTTGATGCATGCTTTCAATTGAATATATGGCAGTGCCGGCTCATTCTGGATACCATTGAAGTCTGTAAGTAATTGCTGAGCAGTATTCTGTAGTGTTGTCCCATTGACATTGGTTGTTAATAGAAATCCATGACCGCCGGCAATTTGAGATGGTGGGTGTTCATTGTAGTCAAAAGTCACCAGACCAGGAATAGTATGAATATGAGGTGGAATTGTAATAGAATGCTGATGATAGGCAACTTTATTCCTGGGCTCCTTGTCAATCATCTCAGGTCCAACTTGAGCCGCAACTGTTCCAGGTGAAGGACTCCCCACAATTGCTCTACCTCGAGCAGCCACGAACTCTAAGGATGATTTTGGGCAATTAGTAGTTTGTACGAAAAAAATACTTCCAGATGGGAGTGCGGAGTTTTTTAGATCAGCTATATCCTGTGCATTTGCATCCAATTTTGATCGCAATTCCTGGATTTGATCTTGAAGAAGGGTGAGGGCCGACTGCTGATCTTGTGCATGCACCTCGCACGTCAAATGAATAAATGCTATAGCTGCAACAGTAAATACCTGTCTCATGTGCGGCTCCTACTGTTGGTTGGAAAACTTTAAAATTGTTGGACGGAAGACCATATTACATAGCGGAGGTTCTGGATAGTCAAGACGTCCACTGCTAGGTGGTCGGATGAGATCTGCCTTGCTCGGACGAGGTCGATCAGCCTAGTGCACAGACGCTGACATTCGCATCAGATGCCAGGTTGGTACCGGTTGGAACTGCAAAGGAAATCGCCCTGTACGGTGTACCTTTTGAAGGGTCAATGCACTAGAGTTTTACAAATATCTCGACGAGGGCGAACACGCGCGTCAGTGCGGCCAGGATCCGATCATCTGGAGCACAAACCCCGCAAACACCAGCAAGGCCCCAACGCCGACCGGCGGTCTCCATCGCTCAGACAGGGCGGAGGTCTTGGCAGTCAGTGCCGCGTCCATCTCGGCCATACACCGCCACCTTTGCTCAGGCGTCATCCGATCCTGTTGATATCTGGGGACAGGCGGCAAGCCGAGACGCTTGCGAAGAAGATTAGTGATTGAACCTTCCAACCTCCGAACTACGTCAGCGGCTACCTCTGCTTGCGGACTGCGATGTATCTCCTGAGGTTGATGAGTTAGATACTTCTTGTGATCTTCCGCCACGTTCTGCTTCAGCCGGTGTAGCCTGTACTCCGGCCAGACGTCGTAGGTGATGAGCGCGACGCCCAACATGTCCGCAATCAAGCCCACCACGTTGAACCAGGGACTCATCTTCGGAACCCTCGACAAACAACCAGGGAAGAGATGGTGTGTCCCGAGGATCCTCACAGGAGGCGTCAGAACGGCCGGGGGGATCGCCGGCACCTACCCGCCAGCCGCCCCCGGAACGGCCGCTGGCGAGCCTCCCATGCACGTTAAAACTCATCACGCTGTAGCGTTGTAAATTGCAAGTTGCACCGCCTGATGGTCGCAACTCCGCTTTCGTGCCTTCTCGTGACGTGGTAGCGTTG
This sequence comes from Methylobacterium sp. JK268, assembly GCF_054052225.1. Lineage (NCBI taxonomy): Bacteria > Pseudomonadati > Pseudomonadota > Alphaproteobacteria > Hyphomicrobiales > Methylobacteriaceae > Methylobacterium > Methylobacterium sp. JK268. Next base: position 9,515 of record NZ_JBSVZN010000057.1, read on the forward strand.
CACCGCTGTAACTTACAGCGTCTCGGGACCTGCCTCGATGAAGGTACTGTGCATCGCCAGCCAAAAGGGCGGCTCGTCGAAGACGACGATCGCGGCGGGCCTCGCGGTGGCCGCCACCCAGGACGGTGAGCACGTCGTCTGCATCGACGGTGATCCGCAGGGCTCGCTGCTGTCGTGGGGCCGGCGGCGGCATCGTCGCGGCCTGAACGACATCGTCTTCCGTGCCGTCACACCCTCCGAGGTCGACGGCTTGCTCGACCGGATCCAGGCGCACGGGAAGCACTCCCTGGTCCTGATCGACAGCCCCGGCCAGCTCTCGGCCGCGGTGACCGTCCTCGTGCGGGGGTCCAGCATGGTCCTGATGCCGGTGCGCCCGTCCATTCTCGACATCGAGGCGACCAGCGCGACGGTCCGGTCGGTCGGGCAGATGGGGAAGTACTTCGCGTACGTGCTCGCGCAGACGGACTCGCGCCGCCCCGCCCTGATCGAGGAGACGCGCGCGCTCCTGTCCGAGACCGGCGCCGTGGCCCCGGGATCGATCGCGTCGAGGGCGGCGCACCAGACGGCGATGCTGGAAGGGCTCGGCGTCACGGAGATCGGTGGACCGGCCGGCGACGAGGTTGCGGCGCTGTGGGCTTGGCTCAAGGCGCGGATGAGCAAGGGGACCTGACGAGATGGCGACGAAGACGAAGACCACGAGCAGCCTCACCGCCGAGGCAAAAGGTACAACTGGCAACGCTGTAACTTACAACGCTTCAGCGGATGATCCCTTTGCCCCGAAGGTGTCGGCAGGGGGCGAGCAGGTGGTGGTGCCGCCGGGGTTCAAGCTCGTGAAGGCCCGCGCCGTCCGGCCGCACGTGTCCGTGTACCTGCACCCGCGCGTGATCGCCGCCATGAAGGACATCGCGGGCGCCCGGGGCGTGAAGGTGCACGACGTGTACCTCGACGCGATCCGGTCGTTCCTCGCCACCCACGGCCAGGAGTTCGATAAGCTCAACGCGGATTAAGTGTTACAACGCTGTAACTTACAACGTTTGGGGATGGTATGGACGCGGTGTTGAAGTACCCCATGATGCAGCAGGTGTTCGCGTGGGTCGGCTACCTTGTCGTGTGCGGCTTCATCGGCCACGCCATCGGCAAGCTGTTGTACAGTTTGGCGGCGGAAGCGAGAGCCAAGGACAAGCGCATCGAGTTGATGTCGGTCGCCACCGCCGTCCTGGCCCTACTCGTGTCCGGTGCCGCCCTGGCCTACACGATACGGCAAGTCGACAGCTTGACCGACCGGGTTGCCGCCTTGGAGAAGCTGCTCCCAGCGAATTCGCCCAAGCCTAACTGAAACGTTGAAACGCTATAAGTTACAACGTGTGACCGTGTACGCGCTGTTGCGGCACTGCGCTTAGAAACGAAAAACCCGCCGATATGCGGCGGGTTTTTGCGTCATTGGTTTAAAAAACTGCTGTTGACCCGGGGGGGAGGCGTAGCCTGCGTGTTCCCGAACCATTCCAGAATGAGATAGAAAACGGACCCCGTCCTGTCAACCCAAACAGCCTCAAAATCAACCCAAACCCCATGCCGAAAACCTTCACGCCGGCGGAACTGGCGGGGCTGCCCGGAGTGATCTCGGCGCCACGTATGGCAACCTACCTCAACGCACGGGGAGGCAACCACACGGCTGCGCTTGCCCTCTATCGCTGGAATATGCAGATCTCAGCTGCCTTCCTACCACCGTTACAGCTCTGCGAGATAGCGGTGCGCAACGGTGTGGCACTGGCAATCCAGGCACGCTTTGGCCTGACATGGCCGACGGATCCCGTGTTCCTGCGAAACCTTCCTGCAATCGGACGGTTCAACGATCAAGACGAGCTACGCAACGTAGCTAAGCGCCACCGTGACGTTGGGCAGATTGTAGCACATCTTTCCTTCAGCTTTTGGCAAAAGCGGATGGTGGTTCGCCACCGTCGCGACATCTGGCAGCCAGGCGTACTTGGCCACTTTCCTGGCTTACCTTTGGTGTTGACTCCAGAAGGACAGCTCATTCGAATGCACGATGAGATTGAGAGAGTACGCAACTTGCGAAACCGAATAGCTCACCATGAGCCGATTTTTGCATTCAATCTGCGAGAGGAGTACGATCGTATCTTGCGTGTTATCGGCTACCGCAGCCTGGATGCATCCACCTGGATTGACCGGGTACAGACCGTGTCAGAGCTACTCGTAGACATGCCATAGTAGCTCATCGCGAGTAGTGCGTGCACGCACGCACATAGTTCTGCAAGGTGACGTGAGCGCTCTACAGCGCCTCGGTAGAACTACGAGACGCTGATCCTGTTCCGGATCAAGCCCTTACCTTTCTCCGTCGCGGTTAACACCTTGACCCGCCGTGCGCGTCGTCGCAGGCTGCGCGATGCTCGGCGTGTGCCGAGTCGTGGAGATGACCGCAGCCGTAGCACTGAGACCCTGAAAAGCCAACGGCCCCGCTCCTTGCCGGGAGGGGGCCGTGGAACCGCCGAAGCGGCGAGATCAGGAATTCAGACCCCCTGATATCGCCAGATGCTCCCCCGGGAGTCAAGCTGGAACCTCGGTTCCGGCAACGGCGAGGCTTTGCCTGTGGACCCCGAACACCACGCGGTGATCGGGCACGAGTTGCTGCGGCCCTAGCAGGGCCGATCGATGCCGCATGCCACCTACCGCCTACCCCGCGCTGTCGCAGATAGGCTCACGACGGCCCTCAGCGGCCGGAAGAACGCCTCCGCGGCGCTCGCTCTGGCCGAGTGGCTCGCCCGCATGTGGAGCGCTCCCAGGCGGCTGTTGTGCGCCTTCCCGATCGATCGGAGGGCCATCGCTGGCCGCGAGGATCTGGGGCTCACGGAAGCCCGCGTGCGTGGCGCCATCGCCGTGCTCGAGGAGATCGGCTTCGTCACCCGGTACGAGCCCGACCCCGGCAAGCGCTACCAGCGCACGACCGAGGGGTTGCAGCGCCGGCCGATCCTGTTCCGGTTCGGCGAGGAGTACGGGGTGGAGTTCGCCAAGGCCAACGCGCGGGCTCAGGCGGCCCGTGGGGCTGCGTCTCCCGCTCGCCGGCCCGTTCCTCGCCCCAATCCGCTCCCAGCCGTCCTGGACCGTCCTGCAGCACGCGCACCGCTTCCTGCAGCCGCCCCAGTCAGGCCGCTCGCCCAACTCGCCCAAAAGCAAGTCCTAGGCGGAAGCCATCTGCTTATGGGCGAGGAGCGGGGGACGGAATCGGCGTCTCCCCTTGAAGCGGCTCTGGCACGTCTCGGCCGAGGGCTAGGTCTGTGAGGACAACGGCTAGCGGAACCGCCGCAGAGCTGCCGAGGGGCAGGGTCGCAGGTCCGCCAGCAGGCCAGCGAGATTCGTACAGGACGGCGGGGATTGGCGATGTGCAGAACGCATTTGACAACGCGCCACCGGGGACCATCCTAAGACGCATGTCCGTCGAGTTCGCCTATCGGTTTCGCGAGGAAGCGCCGCAGCTGGGTCTGCGGGACCTGGATAGCGTGGTGCTGACCGCGGGCGTGGTCAGCGATGACGGCGACACGATCCCTGCCGGCACCGAAGGCACGATCGTCAGCGTGCATGACCACGGCGTGACCTACGTCGTGGAGTTCGCAGAACCGCCTGGTGCCCTCGCAACCGTCGAGCCTCACGAGATACGCCTCGTCGCGAGCACCGGGCATTGACCTCGCCCAAGGGCACCGTCACGTGGCTGATCCCCAGGCCGAAGATCACCGCCTACCTGCTCGACCTTCAGCATCCGCGCGGTGGGTCGAAGGCGAAGTTTCTCATCGGCTTCGGCTTCACGCCTGATGCTCCGGACGTTCTCGCAAACGCCCTCGTCGCGCACGCCCGGGGCAACCCTCCGGGCCTGACGATCTTCCCCCAGAAAGGGCTGTGGCGGATCGTGTTCGAGGGACCGGTGACCGCGCCGGACGGCCGGCAGATGCCCTTGCGCACGGTCTGGGAGCCGCGGGATCTGTCCGAGATGCACTTCATCACAGCGATCCCGCTCACCCGATAGACCGGACCCAACCCTTCCCGCCCCGCACCACCCGCAGACCATCCAAGGCCGGAGGCAGATCCGGCGGCTTCGGCGGCCTGGTCCTCAAGCTGCAGGGACGGCGGTCGGCGGCATCGGCTGCGACCTGTCCGGCTGCGTCGCGTCCGGACCCGTCCGTACCGGTGCCGCCGAAGGCGAGCCGGACGTGCGCGGAGCGGGTCGCGCGGGAGCCGGGAGCGGGAGGTCAACCGTGACGACCCGGCCCGTGAGCGGATCGAGGATACGGACCTGTGCCATCGACTTACTCGCGCGACGAGAGCACAGCCTGTCGGAACTCCCGTAAGAGTTCGTTACGCACTGTCTCCCGGGGCCGCCTGCACCACATCATGTGGAAACGTAGGGAGAGGAGATGGTCATGTCCGGCAATGACTCGATCCACGAACAGAGCCGCACTGTCGACACGGGCGATCAGCTCAGCAGCGTGATCCTGCTCGGCATGGCGCTTGCGGGAGGGCTCCTGGCCGCCCTCATTCTCACGGTGATAGGCTAGGCGCTGTGGACACTTACCGGAGCCACAAGACGATAGCGGCGATGGTGACAACGGCTGCGTAGTTGCGGGCAGTTTTCTCGTAGCGTGTGGCGACGCGCCGGAACTGCTTGAGCTTGGCAAAGCAGCACTCGATCAGGTGGCGCTCGGTGTAGAGGGCTGTGTCGAGATCATACTTCTTGGCTCGTGAGGGATTGTTCGGGATCACGGCCGTGGCGCCCTTGTCGGCAATCGCCCTGCGCAGCCGGTCGCTATCGTAGGCCGCATCAGCCAGGACCACCGCGGCAGGGAGATCGGCAAGCAGGGCCTCAGCCTGGGGCGCGTCGCCCTTCTGGCCCGCCGTAAGGGCAAACCGGACCGGACAGCCCAGACCGCGGACGACCAAGTGGATCTTGGTGCTCAGGCCG
>NZ_JBSVZN010000058.1:0-10534 GCF_054052225.1 Methylobacterium sp. JK268
CCGTCGCGGGGTGGAGCAGCCCGGTAGCTCGTCAGGCTCATAACCTGAAGGTCACAGGTTCAAATCCTGTCCCCGCAACCAGTTCACGAAGCCCCCGCCCTCGCAAGAGGGCGGGGGCTTCGTCGTTTTCAGTCGTCTTGAGCGCATTGTTCGACCGGAATCCGGAGCGGTCGTCCTCGCCCCAGGGAGCGACACATCGGGGTCTTCAACCGAGAGGCCTTGGCACGTCCGGGCATACGCCAAAGGTTACATGTCACGCGTCATCAGGGGAGAAGGGCATGGCTTCCCTTTCACCGCCCTAACCGTCCCGCGCGAAGGTCGCCGACGCGAGCTGCTCTCGGAGCCGGAGCCGGCCCACCGTTTCCCAGCCGTGACCGCGGCCCGCCCGGATCCTCCCTGGCGGGCCGGTTCATGTCTCGCCCCTACTTGGCGAGGTGCCGGTCGAAGAATCCTGCGATCTCCTCGAACACCTGCCGGGTCTCCGGGGCGGTGTCGTCACGGATATACTGGGCGTGCGACTGGCCCTCGCCGACCTGGAGAAAAGCCTCGACGCCGGCATCGCGCAGCTTGCGATGCACCCGGACGGTGTTCGACAGGAGCAGGTCGCGCGTGCCCGTGGTCAGGATGGTGGGCGGGAAGCCGCGCATGTCCCCGTAGACCGGCGAGAGCATCGGGTCCTTGAGGTCGTGCCCGGCCGCGTAGACCTTGGCCCCGTCGTCGCAGAACCCGTCGGGAGAGACCAGCACGTTGTCGAGCATCGCGTTGGTGACGAAGCTGTCGCCGACCTTCGTGGTGTCGGACATCGGCGTGCCCGCCGCGATCGCCGCGGGCAGCGGCACTCCCTCCTGCTTGGCCCGCAGCACCATCGCCAGGGTGAGGGCGCCCCCCGCCGAGGTGCCGAAGATCCCCATCTTCTTCGGATCGTTGCTCCGCGTCGCGGCCTTCCAGACCGTCATGGCGTCGTCGTGCGCGGCCGGGAAGTAGGCCTCCGGCGGCATGCGGTAATCGACCGAGATCACCTTGTAGTGGCCGAACCCGGCCATGAAGATCGCCTCGGGCAGGCCGGCCTCGCCCGGGTTGAGCACGTAGCAGCCGCCATGGACGTGGACGAGCAGCCGGTCGCGGTTCTCCGGGGGGATCGTCTCGGGCGTCAACACGAAGGCGCGCACGCCGTCGATCGTGGTGCGCTCGACCTTGACGTGCAGGCGCTCCAGCATCCCGGGCACCAGCTTGCCGAGCGCCGCCGCGCCGGCCTCGGCGACCGGCTTCCATTCCTCTCCGGTCTTGGGATGGATGTCCCAGTTCGTGCGCAGGGGAGCCCCGATGATCGTCGCCATCTGCGGACTGACATCAGCGGGCACCGGCACCGCCTTCGCCGGAACCTGGAGCGGCGCCGGCTGCTGCGCCAGTGCGGGACTCGCGGCCGTGAGGACGGCGCACAGGGCGGCCAACCGGGCGGCCGCGAGACCGCGGGGCCGGATGGTCCGACGGGTCGGAACGGGCATGGGCATCTCCTGTCGTGTCGGGTCGGTCAGGGCTGCCGCGCCGCCTCGCGGGCGGCCTCGGCGAGACGGTCGGCGTCCTCCCGCAGGAGAAGCCGTCCGGCCACCAGCGCGTCCGCCGACCGCCGCACCCGATCGGGATAGGCGGCCTCGGCGTCGCGTTCCTCGAGCGAGAGCCGGGGATCACCCTTCGCCTCGCGCTCGGCCCGCGTGCGCGCCAGGGGGATTCGGCTGCCTTCCCGGTCGCAGAGTTCACCCGCGGGGAACGGCTCCGCGTAGAGGTTCCAGCCCGTGATCGTCGCCCGCGGGACCGCGATGTCCGGCAGGCGGATGCCGGCGATGTCGTGCCCGTCGGCATCGACCTTCGGCACGAGGGGACGGTATTGCGGGCCCACCTCGGGGCGCGGGTCGACGTAGGTCGCGAAGCGGGCGATGGCGTTCGGTGCGTCCGGCACGCGGACGCCCGGCAGGTACGGGAAGCCGGTCTCCGCCGCGGGCACCAGGGTACCGTCGGCGATGCGCGGCACCCGGCTCTCCGGGGGCGGAGCGCCCGTCGCCACCCACTCCTCCAGGGCGACCAGCAGGGCGCGCAGGGCCGGACCGGGATTGAGGGTGCTGCGGGGCAGCGCGCAGGGACCGGGACTGGAGGTCAGGCCGGCCCGTCCGTAGTGGAAGCCGCTCGAGATCAGGTAGGCCCGCGCGGTGGCGGGCAAGGCCGCGTCGCTCCGCCCGAGCGGGTCCGTGGTGAGGAGCGAGGCGCCCTTCTGCCAGTACTCGGTGGAGGTGTTCACCTCCATCAGCAGCGGGTCGAAGCCGTCGCCCCGAAGCAGGGCGCCGGACAGCCCGGTGACCGGATCCCGCATGGCGGCGGCCGAGAACGGGAAGGCGTTCTCGGGATAGAGGTGGTCCTCGTGCTGCGTGTTCGTGCGCGAGGGCTGGCCGAACCGGGCGTTGAGGAAGACGCCGCCGATGCCGGAGATGTGCAGCAGCATCCCGTCGAAGACCCGCCGGCCCTCCTCGTCCTGATTGAAGCCCTGCCGGATGAAGTCGCGCAGGAACCGCCCGCTCTGCGAGATCCCGAGCGCGACGGCGCGCTTCACCGCCCCGCCCGCCGGGTTGGCGGCCCCGCTCTCGGCCCCGCGCAGGAACGCCACCACGTCGCGGGTCGCGGCGAAGCCGATGCCGAGCACCTTCGGACCGGCGGCCCGGTAGGTGAACTCGTACAGGGAGCCGGGCTCGGGCTTCACGCTCTCGGGCAGGAGCCGCAGCTCGCCCGCCGACGCGAAGGTCCAGGCGCTCTCCGGCACGGGGCGCGCCGCATCCGCCTCCCGGCGGCGAACCGTGAGGCTCGCTCCCGCCTTGTCGAGGCTCGCCGCCTTGAAGCTCAGGAAGAACGGCGCCTCGGGCGGCCCGCGCGTGGCGCTGACGAGTTCGTCGCGCACGGTCTCGACGATGGGCCGGCCGTTCAGGGTGGCCACGGGCACGTCGATCGCCATGCCGCCCTGCTGACGGAGGGCGTCCGCCTCCCATCCCGACCACACGATGGTATCGCCCCGCCGCAGCACGAGGCCGGTGCCCGCATCCTGCGGGCTCTTGGGGTCGTTGACCGCCTGGGCGGCCTGGGCGGCCGCGTCGAGCACCCAGTTGAACAGGAACTTCCGGCCGCGGTTCAGCACCTCGTAGAGCAGGGTGCCGCTGCCCCGCGCCGGGTCCTTCGGCCGCAGCATGAAGAAGTCGGTGCGGTATTCAACGCGGCCCTGCGCGTTGCGCGGCGCCAGCGCGATGTCGGCGATGCCGGCGTTGCGCGGATCGGCCGGGTCGAGTTCGCCGCGCGCGCTGCCGATCACGCGCTCGTAGGGACCGGCCTCTCCGAAGCTCTGTCCCTCCGCGAAGGGCTCGACCGTCCGCACCTCGATGGCCGTGACCCGCGCCAGGGCCGGAGACGCCCCCGCCGCGCAGGCCAGCGCGCCGAGAGCCGCCAGGAACCGCCGCATCCGTCCCTCCCCGTTCGGCGTCAGCTGCGCCGTTGCGGGAGAAACTTGCACGCGGGGGATGCTTCGTCGAGGGGTAGCAAGCCTGGGTCGCACCACCCGCGAGGGCCGGGACACAGGCGATCCGGCTCGGCCCGGCCGCGAGGCCGGCGTCTCAAAAACGCCGCCCCTCGCGGAGGCTCACGCGATTCGTCCCCCGCCGATCCCGGACCTGCCCGGGATCGGCGGGGGAGGGGAGGTCGCGCTCGATCCCGAGGCGCCTCCCGCCGCGCGGCTGCGGTCAGGGGCTCAGCGGCCCCGAGTCAGCCATCCCGCCGCGAAAGCCAGGGCCGCGAGGCCGAGGAGCGTCGAGGTCTGGTGGGTCTGCGCGTAGCGGACGGCGTTGCGGCGGTAGACCTCGCCGCGCTGCCGCGCCTCGCGAGCGAGCGCGCCGCCATCCTCGAGCAGGTCCTCGGCCCGGGCGCGCGCATCGCCGTAGGCGTATTGCGCGCCGCCGACCACCTGGTTGAACGCGCCCCGTACCTGCCGGCCGGGATCGCCGGTCAGGCCGCCGAGCACCGTCTGGGCGCGCCCCTTGATGTGGCGCGCGCCGCCCTGAAGCCGATCGCTGTTCATGACGTCACCTTTCGTCTGGAGGAGGGGAGGGGCGGGACAGGCCCGCCCCGGGACGGACCGGCCGTCAGAGCCGGCGCTTGATCGCGTCGGCGGCGGAGGCGATCCCGTCCTTGGTCGCCCCGACGGCGCGCTCGGCGTCGCCCTTCAGTTCCTGCGCCTTGCCCTCGGCCACGAGGCGGTCGTTGCCGGTGACCTGGCCGATTCCCTGCTTGACGTTGCCGATCGCCTGGTCGGCGAGGCCCTTGAGCTTGTCGGTGGTGCTGCTCATCGTCATCTCTCCTACGGTTGGGGGATGTCAGAGGCGGTGCGCCTCGAGGGCGGAGACCGGGGAAACCCGGCCGACGAGGCCGCCCAGGAAGGCCGCGACCGCGCCGAGGATCAGGGCGATGGAGGCCGAGAAGGCGCCCTGCGTGGCGGCCGACTTGGCGGCGACCGCCGCCTCCTGCGCCTTCTGCTTGGCGGTCGTGACGGCCTGCGTGTACTGGGTCTCGTAGTCCTGGACCTGCTTGCGCGCGTCCTCGACCGGGATGTTCTGCGCCTTGGCGAGGGCGTCGGCGGCGCGGGCCTCGGCCTGCTGCTTCTGCGCCGGGTCGCCGGTGAGGACGCCCCGGATCGCCGCGACGGCGGCGTCGCGCAGGGCCTGCGGGTCCTGGCCGTTGGCCTGCTGGCGCACCTTGTCCTCGATCCCGTCGAGCGGGTTGGTGACCTTGGCAAGGGAGGGCGCGGCCGCCTGCGCGGCGGTCTGCACGCTGCCCCCGACGAGGCTGCCGGCGCCGCCGAGCGTGCTCGCCACGCCCGAGAAGGCGCCGCCCACGAGGCCGCCGACCGTCGAAGTCAGCAGGTAGAGGACGACGAGGGTCGTCACCGCCCAGGAGACGAGGCCGTGCAGCCCCGCCGTGCCGGCCCGCGGCTTACCCGAGAGGCGCCCGGCGATGTAGCCGCCCGCCAGCGAGGCCACGACGCCCGAGCCCACGAACCACAGGCCCGCACCGAGCGAGACCGTCGAGGCGGACGGGCTGTCGGAGGCGCTGGTGCCGAGGCTGGCGAGCCCGATGCCGAGACCGACCATGTTGACGATGACCTGCGTCACCAGGGCCGTGACGGTGCCGGCGATGACCGCGCCCCAGGACACTTGGTTGAGGGCGATGGCCCGCGTGTCGCTCGACGCGAGCGACGGGAGGGTGGAGGAAGATGCCACGTTGAAGCTCCGGTTTGGCGAGGGGCGCGCGGGCGCCCGGCGGACCCCGGCGGGCACCGCGCGGCGCCCGCCGGTGCGGGACGCGCCGCTCAGCGACGCCCGTGGACCAGGAGGGCGAGGCCGTACCCGACCAGCCCGGCGATCAGCAGCGAGGCGAGCGGGTACTCGGCCACCTGCTCGGCGACCTCCTGGCGCCCGTGGCGCAGGGCGCGGGTGCTCTGCGCGTAGGCGTCCTCCGCGTAATCCGCGGCCTCGTCGGCGACGTGGCGCACCGCGTCCTTGGCCTGGCCGTAGAGGTTCTCCGCCTGGCCCTGCGCCTCGCGCATCCGGCCCTCCGCGGAATCCCGGTGCGACCCGACGAGGTCACCGACCGCGCCCTGCACCTTGCCGCCGATCTCGCGGGCGGCTCCCGTGATCCGATCCGTATCGACCATATCCGTGTCTCCTTCGGTTGCTCGCGTTGCGCTTGCGTTGGGGCGGCGGGGCGAGCTGCGCTCCCCGCGACCGACCCCGCCGCCGCGGATCCCGCCGGGCACGGCGGTCATCGCCGCCGGCCAGACGCAATCCTTCCCTGCCAGGTCATTCGTGACCCGGTTCGAGAATTCATCGACGGCATGCCCGATGGTTCGTCCTGTCCATCCAGAAGAACCATGTGCATCCGTCAAATGGATCGGCTCTCCCGATCTTCAATAGTCCAAAATTACTAGTACGGCGAGTGATCCGCACCATTCGCACCGGCTGGAAAACCGTGATCGCGGCCCCACAGGATCACCTCCGTGCGCTTGTGAACGCCGAGCTTGCGGTAGAGCGCGGCCGCGTGGTTGCGCACGGTGTTGCGCGAGAGCCCGAGGCGACGGGCGATGGCCGCGTCGTCGAGGCCCGAGCAGATCAGCGACAGCATCTGGCGCTCCCGCCCGGTGAGTCGCGGGGCGGTGTCGTCCGGATCGCCCCGCGCGGGCCGGCGCAGGCTCGCGAGCTTCTCGATCAGGCCGCGGCTGAACCAGGAGGTGTCGGCCATCACCGTCTCGATCGCCTCGAACAATTCGCGCTCCGTCTGCTTGCGCTCGGTGATGTCCTGCAGGACGAGGAGCGCGCAGCCCTCCTCCCCGACATCGATCCGCTCCGCCGAGACCACGACGTCGATCGGGGCCCCGCTCTCGTGGCGCAGGCAGGCTTCGAGCCCCTGCACGAAGCCGGTCCGGACGATCGCCTCCTCGATCCGCGCGCCCTGCGCGTCCGAGACCCACAGGCCGATCTCGCCCGGGCTGCGGCCGATCACCCGGTCCTCGCCGAGGCCGAAGGCCCGGGTGAAGGCGTCGTTCATGGCGGTCACCGCGAGGTCGTCGGCGCGGGCCAGGAGCGTCGGCACCGGCGTGAGCCGGAACGCCTTGGCGAAGCGCTCCTCGCTCTGGCGCAGCGCCACCTCCGCCTTGCGGCGCAGCTCCATGTCCGCGAAGGAGAACAGCATGCAGGGCTCGTCGCCCAGTTCGATCGGCTGGCCCGCCACCAGCACGGCGCGCGTGGCGCCGTCGGGCAGGTCGAGGAAGGCCTCCATCTGCGGGATCGTCGCGCCCGCGTTCAGCCGCTCGACGGCGAGGTCGCGGTTGGCCGCCCCGGCCAGCACGTCGACCTCGTAGACGCTGCGCCCGATCACCGCCTCGCGGGCGAAGCCCGTCATCTCCAGGAAGCCCGCATTCACCTTGACGTGGCGCAGGTCCGAGAGGCGGCAGATCACCGCCGGGGCCGGGTTGGCGTTGAAGGTCTTCTCGAAGCGCTCCTCGGCCTCGAACTGGTCGGACACGTCCTTGAGGATCAGCGCGAGGCAGCTCGGTCCGCCCGCGCCGTCCGTGGCGACGAGGCTGCGCAGGGAATGCACGAAGGTCGCCCCGGGCGAGTCCGTGCGCCGGACCTCGACCACGAGGTCGCGGAGCGTCTCGCCCGCCACCACGCGCTCGATCGGGCTCGGGTCCGGCGGGCGGTTGTTGCGATAGCGCAGCGCGTAGCGCGCCCGGTAATCGGCGGCGGTCCGTCCGAGTTCATCGAGGCTCCCGGCACCGTGCATCGCCAGGGCCGCCTCGTTCGCCCAGATGATCCGGGCGTCGGGCTCCACGAGGATCACGCCCTCGCTCAATCCGGCGATGATCTGCCGCAATTCGGATCGGTCGACACCTTCGGTCACGTCTTGCCCTTCACCCGTTCCGTTGCGTCGGTCGGGCCCATAACAGGGGCCAAAGGCTGCGGTTCCCCGTCCGTCAGTGCCGCTCGGCTGGTATACCGGTATCAGCGCGCGCGGACGCTGGCGGCGGCGCGCCGGGGTGCGGGCCGCCGGGCCGCGGCACTGCAGCGGGTTGTATCGGGCTCAACTTATTGGGCTGCAAAGCATCTCGCGCGGCCGCCGAAAGCGGCAGCCCGCGCAGCGCCGGCGCCTCGCATTACTGATGAGCAGTATTCGGACCGGGCACGGAGGCAGGGTTTCCCGCCGCCGGACCTGCGCGCTTCCGCCGCAGGTGGGGCCGGACGAGGGCGGTGTCAGGCGCCGCGCGGCGGCGGCTCCGTCCCGGCGGAGCGTTCCTGGCAGGCACCGCACTCGCCCTCGATCTCGACGATGCGGCTGGCCGGGCGGAATCCCGCCTGGGCCAGGGTCCGGTCGAGGCCGCGCTCCATCTCGGCGGAACTCGTCTCGTCCACCCCGCCGCAGGCGCGGCAGATCAGGAAGACCACCCCCTCGCCCTCGTGGTGGCCGTGCCCGCAGGGCACGAAGGCGTTGCGGCTCGCCAGGCGGTGCACGAGGCCGTTCTCGGTCAGGAAGTCGAGGGCGCGGTAGACCGAGACGGCCGCCACCCGGCGGCCCGGAGCGCTCAGGCGCTCGGCGATGTCGTAGGCGCCGAGCGGCCGCGCCTCGCCGGCGATCACCTCCAGGGTGCGTTGGCGCAGGGGAGTGAATTGCAGCCCGCGCTCGCGGCACAGGCGCTCGGCCCGGGCGAGCAGGCCCGCTCGATCCTCGCCGCCGCAGCCATGGTCCGTCCGCGCGTGCTCGCTCATGGAACGCTCTCCGGTTGACAGGCCCCGCCTGTTACAGTGTAACAGCGTTGGACCGTCAAGGACGCCGGCTCCCGTCTAGCAGATGACGGGCGGGACGACAGCCGCCGCTTCCCGGACCCGTCCCCGCGCCGGACACGAACGAGGAGAGGCCGCGATGGAGGCCCTGCCGCACGCGACGCCGCCCCGCCCTCCGGCGGCGCCTCCCTCCCTGCTGGGGCTCGGCCTGCTGCCGCGGCTGGCGCTCGCCGGGGGCGCGGCCGCGGCGGTGTGGGGTGTGGTCGCCTGGGCGCTCGGCGCATGACGGCATCGGCCGCTCCCGGAGCCATCGTGTTCCGGGGCCTCACCCTCGGCTACGACCGCCACCCGGCCGTCCACCACCTCGACGGGGTCGTGCCCGCCGGCGCGTCCCTCGCGGTGGTCGGGCCGAACGGGGCCGGCAAGTCGACCCTGCTCAAAGGCATCATCGGCGAGGTCGCGCCCCTCGACGGGCGCATCGAGCATCCGGGCCTCGCGCGGCGCGACCTCGCCTACCTGCCGCAGGCGGCCGAGATCGACCGGGGCTTCCCGATCGCCGTCCACGACTTCGTGGCGATGGGGCTGTGGCGGCGCATCGGCGCCTTCGCGAGCCTGCGCCCGCACCGGGCCGCCGTCGCCGCGGCGCTCGCCCGGGTCGGGCTGACCGGCTTCGAGCGGCGGCCGATCGGAACCCTGTCGGGCGGCCAGCTCCGCCGCGCCATGTTCGCCCGGGTCCTGCTGCAGGACGCCCGCGCGGTGCTCCTCGACGAGCCCTTCGCGGCGATCGACAGCCGCACCACCGCGGATCTGCTCGCCCTGGTGGAGAGCTGGCACCGGGAGGGGCGCACGGTGATCGCCGTGCTGCACGACCTGGAGCAGGTGCGCCAGCACTTCCCCGCGACCCTGCTCCTCGCCCGCGAGCCCGTGGCCTGGGGCGCCACCCGGACCGTGCTGACGGCGCCGAACCTGCGCCGGGCGCGCCAGCTCTGCGAGGCCTGGGACGAAGCGGCGCCGGTCTGCCGGGGCGGCGCGCGCACGGACGCGGGCCACGCTCACGGCGACCACGCTCACGATCACCACGCTCGCGGCGACCACGATCACGGGTCCCACGCCGAGGAGCCGCACGGGCACGGGCCGCACGGCGCGGCGCCGGACCGCGAGCACGCCGCGTGATCGACCTCCTCGTCGCGCCCTTCGCGGATTTCGCCTTCATGCGGCGGGCGCTCGCCGGCAGCGTGGCGCTCTCGGTGAGCGCGGCGCCGGTCGGCGTGTTCCTGACCCTGCGCCGGATGAGCCTGATGAGCGAGGCGATGAGCCACGCCATCCTGCCGGGGGCCGCCGGGGGCTTCCTCCTGGCGGGCCTCTCGCTCCCCGCCATGACGCTGGGCGGGCTCGCCGCCGGGCTCGCCGTGGCCTTCCTGGCCGGCGCGGTGTCGCGCGCGACGGTGCTGCGCGAGGATGCGAGCCTGGGCGCCCTCTACCTCCTGGCGCTCGCCGCCGGCGTCCTGATGATCTCCCTGCGGGGCACCTCGGTCGACCTGCTGCACATCCTTTTCGGCACCGTGCTCGCCCTCGACGACGCGGCCCTGCTGCTGCTCGGCAGCATCGCCACCGTCACGCTCGTCGGGCTCGCGGCGATCTACCGTCCGCTCGTGCTCGAATGCGTCGACCCGCTGTTCCTGCGCTCGGTGAGCCGGGCGAGCGGGCCGGTCCACTACGCGTTCCTCGGCCTCGTGGTGCTGAACCTCGTCGGGGGCTTCGCGGCC
Source organism: Methylobacterium sp. JK268 (assembly GCF_054052225.1). Lineage (NCBI taxonomy): Bacteria > Pseudomonadati > Pseudomonadota > Alphaproteobacteria > Hyphomicrobiales > Methylobacteriaceae > Methylobacterium > Methylobacterium sp. JK268. Next base: position 10,130 of record NZ_JBSVZN010000058.1, read on the forward strand.
CTCGGCACCCTGCTGGCGGTCGGCCTGATGCTGCTCCCGGCCGTGAGCGCGCGCTTCTGGGCCACGGACCTGTCGGGGCTGATCCCGGCCGCGATGGCGCTCGGCCTCGCGTCGAGCCTCGCGGGCCTGCTCGTGTCCTACTACGGCGACCTGCCGAGCGGGCCGGCGATCGTGCTCACGGCGGGCCTCCTCTACGTCGCCTCGATGCTGTTCGGGACCCGCGGCGGCCTCGCCTGGCGGCTGCTGCCGCGCCGCCACCTCGAGGCCTGACCCTAAAGGCTGTTATGGCCCGTAGACAGGCGTTGTGCTGTCCAGGGTTGGGCGCCGGGCAGGAGCCGGCTGCAGCCGGTAGCGGGGCGACCGGCAAGGCCGGCGACGCACCCGGCGCCCAACCCTGGACAGCCC
>NZ_JBSVZN010000059.1:0-10320 GCF_054052225.1 Methylobacterium sp. JK268
TCCGTCGCCGACAGGCCCGAGACCTGCGTCGAGGTCAGCGCGCCCACCTGCGTCGAGGTCAGGCCGCCCACCTGCGCCGAGGTCAGGCCCCCGACCGCCGCCGAGGTCAGTCCCCCGAGCTGCGTCGTGCTCAGCGCCCCGATCTGCGCCGAGCGCAGCCCGGCCAGCTCCGTATTGGTCAGCACCGCCAGCTGGTCGGTCGTCAGACCCGCCACCTGGCCGGTCGTGAGCGCCCCGATCTGCGCCGAGGTGAAGGCCTGGATCTGGCCCGCCGTGGTCAGCTGCCCGATCTCGGTCGAGGTCAGGCCGCCCAGCTGCGTGCTCGACAGCAGGGCGAGGTCGCCGGAGGTCAGCGCCTGGATCTGCGTCGAGGTGAACAGCGCCAGCTGGCTCGACTTGAGACCAGCCAGCTGCGCCGAGGACAGCACCGCGATCTCGGAGCTGGTCAGCGCCCCGACCTGCGCCGAGGTCAGCGCCCCGAGCTGGGTCGAGGTCAGGCCCAGGAACTGCGTCGTGGTCAGCTGCGTGCCGATCTCGTCCGTGGTCAGGCCGGTCACCTGCGCGGTGGAGAGCCAGCCGATCTCCGTCGCCGTCAGCACGCTGACCTGGCTGGAGTTGAGCGCGCCGATCTGCGACGAGGTCAGGCCGCCGACCTGGACGGTGCCCAGGCTCGCGATCGTCGTGGTGCTCAGCGCGGCGACCTGCACGGTCGTGAGAGCCCCGACCTGGACGGCCGACAGCGAGTTGATGTCCGTTGACGTTAGCGACTGCAGGGTTGTCGTCGTGAGATCACGTATCTGGGACGTGGTCAGGTTTGCGATGACGGTCACGGACAGCTCCAGATCCAGAAGGCGCAGTTGATGGCGAGAGAAGGGGTCGGGCGCGCCGCGTCAGGGCACGCGCAGCCCGTGGAAAAAAAGATCGGGAGGGAAGCAACGAGACGACACAGTCTCGACACCGCGTCCGCGTCCAGCTCCGCGCCCTGCGCTGACCTGATGCTGCTCGGTGAATCGATCCACTCTCGCCACCTTGAACCCATACGACAGCCCGGGACGGTAGGCATGGCCAATTAACGCAGGGTTACTGACCGGCCGCCGAATGCGTCACCTCAACATGTTCCACGCTTGATCGGACGCGGATTGGCAATCAGATCAGCCAGCAAAATTTTTAGGAGGATCGATCTCGATTACACTGAACTGGCGCGATCGCGGAGCTCAACATCAGCAATGGTGTCCGAACGTCCGACGGCCGCCAAACATTGCGGCCGCGTCATTCCAGCAGTCCGGGCTCTCTTCTTGTCGAGAAGGAACCGGCCCGCGCCCGAGCGGCACGGGGCCCGGTCCGCGGATGGTCCGTCCCAGCGTCGCGGGGCCGTCGGCGTCACAGGCGGTCCGGTCGCGCGGATCGCCCCGGTCAGGGCCCTCCGGCCGCGCAGGCCGTCAGGGGCGCAGGAGGGTCGTCAGAACCTTCCTGAGGGTCGGCAGCTTCACCTGGATCTCGAGGCTCTCGCCGAATTCGCTGCAGACGATCACGTCGTGGTGCAGCCCGATCGACGCGCAGAGCTGCATGTAGCTGTGATCGGCCCAGTAGGTGGGGAGCAGTTCGACCACGCGGCAATCCGCCGGCAGGTAGGCGATGTTCGTCATGTTGGCGCCATGGACGCCGAGCACGAGGCCGGCCCGGTCGAGGAGACGGATCTGGTCCTCGATCGGCATCTCGCCCGTCCCGAAATCCACGCTCTCGAAGCCGAACTCGCGGAGCAGGCCGAGGAACTCCTCCGATTCGAAGATCTGACCGTGCTTGCGATGGGTGTCCGCCAGGGCCTTGCGCGTGATGTAGATGCGCCGGTCGCCGCTCGACAGGCGCGGACCGACATTCTCCCTGAGCCAGTCGACGACCCCCTTCGAGAACGGCTCGTAGAGCAGGACGGGATCCTTCAGCTTGACCCCGGCCGGGCACGGGATGATCTGGCGGTTATCCCAGGCCTTGACGATCAGGTCGCGCTGGTACGACTTTTTCAGGCAATCTTCCGAGATCGCGATATGCAGCTGCTTCGCGTCGCCGAGATTGCGCACCCGCGGCAGCAGACCGGTGTGGAAGTGGAAATAGTTCTTCTGGGCATGCGCCTCCATCAGAAACACCGCGTTCTCGACGGTCGGCAACTTGCCCCAATTCTGAATGTACGCCGCCCTCATCGTGAAGAATGACTCGTCGAAGCACATGTCTTCGATCATCGAGAACATTGATTTGTGATAACGATCTTCCGAGGCGTCGGCGTTCAACTTCAACGCCGAACCGAACTCATCGATGCCGAGCAGGCCGTTATCCATGATGACGATCTCACCATGGTAGGTTCCGCGGTATCCGAATTTGGTGATGGAGAGCTGCAGCCTGAGTCTCGCCTCCAGGTTCTTTCCGCAATCGTGAAATGTCAGCTTGCGCAGGTCCAGGTCGGGGCTGTGCTGGACGCATCGCTCCCCGAAGAACCGCGGATGCTGATTGACGTAGATCGGCTTGGGGAAAACCTGAATCGCACCATCATGAAACGTCATAACAAGTTCCCCCAAATATCACGTGGTGCATTTCGCCCGGTCACGGCCGGGACTGAGGGCTGCGACTCATCGTCTCGGGAGACTGCTCCCCCGATCATCGTCACGGTTCCCGCATGCTCTCGTCGACGCCGCGCCGCAGGGGCTCGGTGAAGTAGGAGATCACGCTGCGCGTCCCGACCTTGATCTCGGCGGTGACGCTCATGCCCGGGAGCAGCCGGGCGCCCTCCGGCATATCGCGCAGGGAGAGGTCGTCGAGGACGATTTGCCCGCGATGCTGCACGCCGCCCGGCGGCAGGGCCGCGGGTCCCGCCGCGCTGGGCCCGAGGCTCGTCGCGCCCGCATCCATGCCGATCGTCCGCACGTGCCCCGCCAGCATGCCGTGCCGCTGGTAGGGGAAGGCGTCGACCTTCACCTTGGCGCCGTCGCCGGCCTTGGCGTAGCCCACCTCGGCGGAGCCGATCGCCACCTCCGCGTAGAGCGGCGCCCGCGCCGGGAGCAGCGTCACCACGGGCTCGGCCGCCTGCACCACGGAGCCCACCGAGCGCCGCGCCACGTCCAGCACGATGCCGTCCTCGGGCGCCCGCAGGGCGATCAGGTCCGTCACCCGGGCCGCCTTCACGAGGTTCTCGCTCAGGCTCGCCTGCTCCCGGCGCGCCCGGACGAGCGCGTCCATCAGGTCGCTGCGCCACTTGTCGACGAAGACCTGCCGCTCGGCCTGCTTGGTGGTCAGCTGGTTGGTGAGCTCGCCGATCCGGTCCTGCTCGCCGTGGCTGTCGCGCTCCGCCTTCAGGCGGCTGACCGAGGAGCCGAGATAGGTCACCCGCGAGGCGATGCTCTTGGCGTAGAGCTTCGCGTACATCCCCTCGAGCTCGTTGTAGACGTCGAATTGCAGGCGCAGCGACACCGCGTTGGCCTTCGAGGTCGCGATGTTGCCGGTGAGCCGCTGGATCTCCGCGTCGAAGGCGCGCAGCTGCGCCTCGAACTGCGAGCGCCGCTGGCGGAACAGACTCTCCTGGATCGCCACGTCCGGGCCGTTGCCGACGAAGTGCGGCTCGCGGCCGTCGAGCTCCGCGCCGAGGCGCTCGGTCTCCGCCGCGAGCGCCGCCTGCTGGGCGAGGAGCGCGCTCTGGTCGGCCTGGGCGAAGGTCGGGTCGAGCGCCGCCACGACGTCGCCCTTGCGCACCGTGTCGCCCGCCTTCACCCGCAGGTCGCGGATGATCGACAGCTGCAGGGGCTGCAGCACGATCGTGGGCGCGTCCGCGAGCAGCCGCCCGGGCGCCGAGACGACCACGTCGAACCGCACCAGCGCGGCGGCCGTGGCCAGGGAGACCACCAGCGCGGCGACCACGTAGAGCGTGTGGCGCAGCGGCAGGTCGGGCCGCGCCCCGAAGATCTCCTCGATGTCCGGCTGCGGCGCCTCGAGCCGCGGCCCCAGGCGGGCGCGGACCCTCAGCAGGCGGCGGCCCCACCCTCCCTCCGGCAGGGCGTCGAGCCGGCGCAGGGGCTGTGGGAAGGGCGCGGCCGGCGACGAGCGGAAGCGGCGGAGCTGCATCACTGGATGTGCCTGGTCTGCTGGTGCCAGAGGCGCTGGTAGACCTCGCAGCGCTCCAGGAGGGTTGCGTGGGGGGCGAAGTCGGCGACCTTGCCGCGCTCGAGCACCAGGATGGCGTCGGAGCTCACCAGCGAGGTCAGCCGGTGCGAGACGATGACCATGGTGCGGCCGCGGGCGATCTCCGCGAGGTGGTCCTGGATGATCGCCTCGCTCTCGGGATCCAGCGCGCTCGTGGCCTCGTCGAAAATCAGCACCGGCGGCCGCAGCACGAGCGCGCGCGCGATGGCGATGCGCTGGCGCTGTCCGCCCGAGAAGTTGGTGCCGTTCTCCTGCACGAAGGTGTCGTAGGAGCCGGGAAGCCGCTCGATGAACTCGGCCGCGCCCGCCATCCGGGCGGCCTCGATGATCTCGCCGAGCGTGGCGTCGGGACGCGCGGCCGCGATGTTCTCCCGCAGGGTGCCGCGGAACAGGAAGTTGTCCTGCAGCACGACCCCGACCTGCCGGCGCAGATGCGCCAGTTCGATCTGGCGCAGGTCGATCCCGTCGAGCCGCACCGCGCCGGCCTGCGCCGTCTGGATCGCCTGGATCAGCCGGGTCACCGTGGTCTTGCCCGATCCCGAGCGGCCGACCACGCCGATGACCTGCCCGGGCTCGACCGCGAAGCTCACGGCGTCGAGGGCGGGGGCGGCGGCGCCCGGGTAGCTGAAGGTCACGGCGTCGAATTCCAGCCGCCCCGTCACGGCCGGGCGCATGCCGGGCTGGCTGGGGTCGCGCTCCGGCGCCTGGGTCATGACGGTGCCGAGCATCTCGACGGCGAGCCGCGTCTCCTGCGATTCGTTGATCAGCCCGACGATCTGGATCAGCGGGCCGGTGACCCGCCCCGACACCATGTTGAAGGCGATCAGCGCCCCGATGCTGAGATGCCCCTCGAACACGTCGACCGCGCCGAGGCCGAGCACGCAGATCTGCATGCTCTTCTCCAGGGCGGTCGTGGCCACGTTGGCGAGGACCGAGTAGCGCCCGACCGTCTCGCGGCGGCGGATGGAGGTGGCCACCGCGTCGTCCCAGGTCTTGGCCCGGCTGTCCTCCAGGGCCAGGGACTTCACGGTCCGCGCGCCGTGGATGGTCTCCACGAGGTGCGACTGGCGCAGGCCCTCGGCCTGGTAGAGGCGCTGCAGGTGGTGGCGGAACAGCGGGACGATGATCCCGATCACCCCGGCGATCGCCAGCGAGAACAGCAGCACCACGATGGTGAGCTTGCCGCTGTAGAAGGCCAGCACGCCCAGCGTGAGCGGCAGCGTCAGCCCGTCGAGCGCGGCCTGGAACAGGCGCCCGGTCAGGAAGTGGCGGATCGTCTCCGTCTGCATCAGGTTGCGGGTCAGCGACCCGACGCTCATCGCCTCGAAGAAGTGCAGCGGCAGGTGCAGCAGGTGCTGGAAGGTGCGGGTGGCCAGCCTGGCGTCGACCTTGTTGGTCAGGAACAGCATCAGCGACTGGCGGATGAAGGCGAAGACCCCGTCGAACAGGATCAGGAGCGCCGAGATGACGATCACCGCGCCGAGGGTCTGGTAGCTGCGGTGGCCGATGGCCTTGTCGACGAGGACCTGGAGGGTCAGCGGGGTGGCGAAGGAGATGAGCGTCGCCATGAGGCTCGCCACCGCCACGTCGCGCAGGTAGCGGCGCTGCCGCAGGATCTCGGGCACGAACCAGATCAGGCCGAAGGTCTGCGGCTCGGGCGCCTCCGGCTTGGCCCGGCGGCACAGGATCAGCGTGCCGGACCATTCCGCCAGGAAGGCGGCGCGGGTCAGGCGCTGGGGCCCCTGCGCCTCGATGCGCGGATCGAGCACGGACAGGGCCGGCCCGTCCTCCCCGTCCGAGCGGCCCAGCACCACGACCCAGTCGCCGTTCCGCCGCTGAGCCATGACCGGGAAGGCCTCGCCGAGGGCGGCGACGCGGCGCCAGCGCCGGCTCGCGACCAGCCGCCCCTCCAGCCCGGCCCCCGCCATCACCTCCAGGATGGAGGCGGTCGGGTCGTCCTCCCGCAGCGCGATCAGGGCGTCCGCGGAGAGCTGCACCCCCCGGTGCAGGGCGACGATGAACAGGCTGCGGATCGCCGTGTGGTGCCGCGACAACGAGAAGGGGGCTTGGGCGTTCACGAGGCCATCCGCGCGTGAGGGGCGCGCCGCTGCGAGGCGGCGTCCGGTGCGATCGAGGTCATGGGGACGGGCGTCAGGCCGCCCGGACGCGGCGCCGGCCCACGGCCGAAGCGCATTGTCCGGGGGCGACCGCCCGCACCGCGAGACCGGACCATCCCCGGCCCGCACCGGTCGCCGCGATGTTCCGCCCGCCGCTATCCGCCATGACCCAACTCCCCTGCCGTACGCCGAGCCCCCGACCGCATGGACGAAGACTCAGGGCTGTCGCTCGCCGCCCCCGTCCCGACCGGTGCCGCCTTGGCCGAGGCGGCAGAGTCGATTCGAGGAGCGCCGGAGCCCGCACGGACAGTGGGGACGGCTGGTCTATAAACGGTTAACCATATGCCCAGAGTCGCGATGAAAGCCCTCCCTTGCGGAAGGGGCAGCCCTGATCAGAGGCCGGCGTTCCGGGATTGGCGGACGACGGTGAACGGCGCGCGCGCGCCGGCGCGACCGCCCCGGGGAGGCGGGGCGCGGCAGGCGCGGGGGTGCGGACGCGGCGGGGCCCGGCGGTCAGCCGACGTGGCGCGCGGACCCCTCGCCTGCGCGCGGCGGCGGCTGGAGGCCGGCGCGGACGATCTCGGCGGCGATCTGGTCGAGCCCGACCACCCGCATCGCCGCGCCGCGCGCGATCGCCTCCTTGGGCATGCCGAAGACGACGCAGCTGCGCTCGTCCTGGGCCAGCGTCTGGGCGCCGGCCCGGCGCATCTCCAGGAGGCCGTTGGCGCCGTCGTCGCCCATCCCGGTCATCAGGATGCCCAGCGCGTTGGCACCCGCGGCCTGGGCGGCGGAGCGGAACATCACGTCGACCGAGGGGCGGTGCCGCGACACCAGCGGCCCGTCCTTGACCGCGACGCGGTACTGGCTGCCGACGCGCTGCACGAGGAGGTGGCGCCCGCCCGGCGCGATCAGGGCGCGGCCGGGGCAGACCTCGTCGCCGTCCTCCGCCTCCTTCACGGCGATGGCGCAGAGCCCGTCGAGCCGCCGCGCGAAGGCCGCCGTGAAGTGCTCGGGCATGTGCTGCACGATCACGATCCCCGGGCAGTCGGGCGGGAGTTCCTCCAGCACGTCGCGCAGGGATTCGGTGCCGCCCGTGGAGGCCCCGATGCAGACGATGCGGTCGGTGGCCGCGACCGCCCGGCCCGGAACGGGCGGCGGCAGCATCACGTCGGCCGAGAGCTTGGCCTCGATGCGGCGCAGGGGCGCGCGGGGCGCCCGCAGCTTCGCCCGGGCGGCGGCCCGGACCGCGTCGCAGACCCGGATCGAGGATTCGAGCAGGAACTCCCGCGTGTCGATCCGGGGCTTGGGGATCACGTCGACGGCCCCCGCCTCCAGCACGTCGAACAGCATCCGCGAGCCCGCCTCGGTGAGCGAGGAGCAGACCACGACCGGGATCGGGCGCTGCGCCATGATCTTGCGCAGGAAGGTGAGCCCGTCCATCCGCGGCATCTCGAGGTCGAGGATGATGACGTCGGGGAGTTCCTCCTGGATCCGCCGGGCGGCCACGAAGGGGTCGGCGGCCGCGCCGAGCACCTGGATGTCCGGCGCCGTCTGCAGGATGTGGGCGAGCGTTTGCCGCACGGAGGCAGAATCGTCGACGATGAGGACGCGGACAGTCGAGGCGGATCCCATGGACGCAACCGGCTCCCTAGGCTTGGTCCGACGCGGCGCAGGACAGCCCGTCGCGACGCGGAACGGGGAGCAGGCGCCGCTCGGGTCGAACCGTCGTGCCTGCCCCGGATTCGTGGTTTCGCCGCCGGCCCGGCCACGGGCCGGGGCCCGCCTCGCCGAGGAGGCGTCTAACGGCGGAAGATGGTGGACGAGACCTGCCGCAGCCCGGTGAGGGCCGTGCCGGCCATCGATTCGGAATGGCCGACGATCAGGTAGCCGCCCGGGCTCAGGTGCTGCGCGAGGCGCCCGAGAACGGCGGCCTGCGTCGGCTTGTCGAAGTAGATCAGCACGTTGCGACAGAGGATGATGTCCACGTCACCGTCGACCGGGTACCGCTCGCTCATGAGGTTGAGGTGCTGGAACCGGACCCGCTGCCGCAATTCGGGAGCGATGCGCATCTCCCGCCGGGCCGGGTCGCGCGCCTCCAGCACGTAGCGGCGCCGGAAGTCCGGCGGCACCGGTGCCAGCATCTCCGCCGGGTAGATGCCGGCCTCCGCGGTGGCGAGCACCTCCGTGGAGACGTCGGTCCCGAGGATCGCGTAGGCGAAGGGCGCGCCGCGCCCGACCATGTCCTCCAGGACCATGGCGGCCGTGTAGGCCTCGGCCCCCGTCGAGGCCGCGGCGCTCCACAGCTTGATCCGCCGCGCGGCCGAGCCGCCCCGGGCGCAGAGCTGCGGCACCGCCTCGTCCCGCAGGAAGTCGAAATGCGCCGGCTCCCGGAAGAAATCGGTCTTGTTCGTCGTCACGCAATCGACGAGATGCACGAACTCGTCCGTGAGCCGCCCCTCGTCGAACAGGTACGCGCAATACTCCTCGTAGCTCTCCATGTTGAGCGCGCGGAGGCGCTTGCGCAGCCGGCCCTCCAGCATGATCCGCTTGGCCTGCGGCAGCTGGATGCCGACCCGGGTCTGGACCACTTGGGCGATCGACCGGAACTGCGCGTCGGTCAGGCGCTCTTCGGAGAGGGACATGGCAGGTCGATCAGGCCGCAGCGGCCGTCGGGAGCAGGCGCGCGTCGTCGGTCATCAGCCCGGCGAGGTCGAAGACCACCACGAAGGCGCTCCCCTTGCGGCCGATCCCGGCGATGTAGCGCGACCGCCACCGGCCGCCGACCTCGGGGGCGGCCTCCAGATCGGTCCCGTCGAGTTCCGTCACCTCGAAGACCCGGTCGGCCACGAAGCCCACCGGCAGGGACCGCCCGTCGACGGGAACGTGCAGCAGGATGATCCGCGTCGCCGGCGTCGGTGCCGCCGGCGGCAGGCCGAGCTTCGTGCGCAGGTCGACGACCGGGTAGCTCTGGCCCCGCACGTCGATCATTCCGACCAGGAAGGCCGGCGCGTGCGGCAGCGCCGAGACCGGCCGGTAGTCGAGGATCTCCTGCACGTGCTCGATGTTGATCCCGAAGGTCTCCTGGTCGAGACCGAGGGTGAGGTACTGCCAAACGCTCGACATCCTGCATCTCCAACCCGTCATGGCCTGCTTGTCGGCGCCGTCCTCAGGCGCTGCGCTTGAACTCGCGATCGCTGTCGTCGCCCACGCCGAGGTCGAAGGCGAACCCGCCCCGGCCCGCCTCGGCCGGGACCGCCTTGCGCTTGCCCGCCTTCGCACCGGCCGACGGCGCCGCCATCCGCGACGCCGTCTCGCGAAGCCGCGCCACCGACCGGTCCACCGGCGCGGACGCCGCCGCCGCCCCCTCGCCGATCCGGAAATACGCGATCGTCCCCTGAAGACGCTCCGCCTGCGCCGCCAGCTCCTCCGACGTCGCCGACACCTCCTCCGACGCGCTCGCGTTCTGCTGCGTCACCTTGTCGAGCTGCTGGATCGCCGCGTTGATCTGCGCCGATCCCGCGTCCTGCTCCCGGCACGCCGCCGAGATCTCCTCCACAAGCTGCGCCGTCCGCCGGATGTCCGGCACCAGACGACCCAGCATCGACCCCGCCTCCTGCGCCGCCTTCACCGTCTCCGACGACAAAGTCCCGATCTCCGCCGCCGCCGCCTGTGACCGCTCCGCCAGCTTGCGCACCTCGCTCGCCACAACCGCGAACCCGCGGCCGTGCTCGCCCGCCCGCGCCGCCTCCACCGCCGCGTTCAGCGCCAGCAGGTCCGTCTGCCGCGCGATCTCCTGCACGATCGTGATCTTCTGCGCGATCGTCTGCATCGCATCCACCGCCCGGCCCACCGCGGCCCCGCTCGCCTCCGCGTCCTTGGCTGATTGCCGCGCGATCGTCTCGGTCTGGCCGGCATTGTCCGCGTTCTGCTTCACGTTCGCCGCCATCTCCTCCATCGACGCCGACGCCTCCTCGGTCGACGACGCCTGCTCCGTCGAGCCCTGCGACAGCTGCTCGGCCGA
>NZ_JBSVZN010000060.1:0-9634 GCF_054052225.1 Methylobacterium sp. JK268
GGCTACGGCCTGTACGGATCTGATTCGCTCGGTTCGTGTTGTGAGCCTTTGCGCTGTGCGGGAGGCTTTGCATGGACGGACTTGGGGTCGGCGACATCCGCACCGAGGCGCGCGGCGCTTGGCTGTTTGATCGGATCGTGACCACCGGCAGCGTGGTGCTGAGCACGGTCGGGGGCAGCGAGGCCGGCACGGCCGCAGCCCATCGCTACCTGTCCTCGCCGCACACGAGCGTGGGCGCCATCCTGCGGGCGTTTGGCGCGCGCACGGCCCAGGCCTGTGCCGGCCGCGCGGTCGTGGCGGTGCAGGACACGAGCGAGATCAACTTCACCCCGCTGGCGGCGGGCCGTCACGGGCTCGGGCCCGCCGGCAACGGGCGCAATCCCGGCTTCTTCCTGCACCCGGTCGTGGCGGTCGACGCACAGGACGAGGCGATCCTGGGGCTGGTCGATGCCCAGATCTGGACGCGGGCGGACGCGCCGGTCAAGCCGCGGGCGGGCCGGCCGATCGCGGACAAGGAGAGCCGGCGCTGGGGTGTGGGCGCGCAGGCCGCGCAGGCCCGCCTGGGCGAGAGCGCGGCGAGCCTGATCGTGGTGGCCGACCAGGAAGGCGACATCTACGATCACGTCGCGCGCTGTCCGGCGGGCACCGACCTGCTGGTGCGCGCCCGCCACGACCGGGCGCTGGCCACGGGGGGCGCGATGACGGCGGAGGCGGCGCGCTGGCCGGTCCTGGCCGAGGATACGGTGACGGTCCCCGCCCGGCCGGGCCGGCCCGAGCGCACCGCACGGGTGCAGTTGCGGGCCGGATCGCTGGTGGTGAAGCGGCCAGCGGGCGAGCCGAAGAGCCTGCCGGGCGCGCTGCCGCTGAGCCTGGTGACGGTGGAGGAGCCCACCCCGCCCGACGGTCAGGCGCCGCTGTGCTGGCACCTTCTGAGCACGCGCCCGGTCGCGACCGCCGCCGAGGCGCGCGAGACGGTGCGGCTGTACCGGCTGCGCTGGCGCATTGAAGAGGTGTTCCGCGCGCTCAAGCGGGACGGGCTGGGCCTGGACGCGACGCAGATGCGGGTGCCCGACAAGCTGTTCCGGCTGGCGGCTTTGGCGCTGGGGGCGGCGGTGCGCATCCTGCAGTTGGTCGATGCCCGCACGGGCGGCGGGCGGCCGATGCAGGACGTGCTCGACGCGGTCGCCTTGCCCGTGGTGGCGCAGCTGGGCCGGGCCTGCGAGGGCAGTACGGCACGCCTGCAGAACCCACACCCACCGGGGACGCTGGCCTGGCTGTCTTGGATCGTGGCCCGGCACGGCGGCTGGAACGTCGCCGGCAAGCCGCCGGGACCCAAGATCATGGCCCGCGGCTGGCAGCGCTTCGCCGCCATGCTCGCCGGCGCAATCCTCGCAGACCCCGACTCACTTCCGTCAAGGCCGTAGCCCACTCGGGAGAGGGGATTAGCGCTTGTGCATCCCGCCGCGGCCCGCCCGGCCCCGGACCAGATTCCTTAACGCCCCGGCGCGCGCGTGCTACAGGACGGCTCGCCGACGGGTCGACCGGAGCTCATCGCCCCCGACCGGTGCCCGTCCCCACCTCCTCCTGACCGGTTCACGTCCTCGATGTCCTCCGTCGTCACGCGCTTCGCCCCGTCGCCCACGGGCTTCCTCCACATCGGCGGTGGCCGCACGGCGCTGTTCAACTGGCTCTACGCCCGGAAGACGGGCGGCCGGATGCTGCTGCGCATCGAGGACACCGACCGGGAACGCTCGACGAAAGGCGCCATCGACGCCATCCTCGACGGCCTGTCCTGGCTCGGCCTCGACTGGGACGGGGACGTGATCTACCAGTTCGCCCGCGCGGACCGGCACCGGGAGGTGGCCGAGGGCCTGCTCGCCGCCGGCCGGGCCTATCACTGCTACGCGACGCCCGAGGAACTCACCGAGATGCGCGAGGCGGCCCGCCGCGAGGGCCGGCCCCTGCGCTACGACGGGCGCTGGCGCGACCGCGACGCCTCCGAGGCGCCCGCCGGCGTCAAGCCGGTGATCCGCCTGCGCGCGCCGACCGAAGGCGAGACGGTGGTGGAGGACGAGGTCCAGGGCCGCGTCGTCTGGCAGAACAAGGATCTCGACGACCTCGTGCTGCTGCGCTCGGACGGCACGCCCACCTACATGCTCGCCGTGGTGGTGGACGACCACGACATGGGCGTCACCCACGTGATCCGCGGCGACGACCACCTCACCAACGCGGCGCGCCAGACGCAGATCTACCAGGCCCTCGGTTGGAGCGTGCCGAGCATGTCGCACATCCCGCTCATCCACGGGCCGGACGGGGCGAAGCTGTCGAAGCGCCACGGGGCGCTCGGCGTCGACGCCTACCGGGACCTCGGCTACCTGCCCGCCGCGCTGCGCAACTACCTCGTGCGGCTCGGCTGGAGCCACGGCGACCAGGAGATCTTCTCCACCGAGGAGATGATCGCCGCCTTCGATCTCAAGCAGATCGGCCGCTCGCCGGCCCGCTTCGACTTCGCCAAGCTGGAGAACCTCAACGGCCACTACATCCGGTCCACCCCGGACGCGGACCTCGTGGCGGCCATCGAGGCGATGCTGCCGACGCAGGGCCCTGCCCGCGGGCTGCCGGCCCGCCTCGACGACACCCTGCGGGCGCGCTTCATCGCCGCCATGCCGGGCCTCAAGGAGCGGGCCAAGACCCTGATCGAACTCCTCGACAGCGCCTACTACCTCTACGCCCCGCGCCCCCTCGCCCTCGACGAGCGCGCCGAGGGGCTCCTCGGCAATGGCGGGCGCGAGCGCCTCGCGGGCGTGCTGCCCCGCCTCGAAGCGCTGCCCGACTGGAATGCCGCCGCCACCGAGCAGGCGGTGCGCGACTTCGCCGAGGCGGCGAGCGTCAAGCTCGGCCAGGTCGCCCAGCCGCTCCGCGCGGCGCTCACCGGCCGGGCCACCTCGCCGGGCCTGTTCGACGTGATGGCGGTGCTCGGCCGCGAGGAGAGCCTCGGCCGCCTCCGGGACCAGGCCCGCGCCGCCTGATCCGGACCTGGCGAATCGCTCTCACGGCCTCGGTCGCCGGGCGGCCCGCGCGGCGGACCCTGAACAGCGCGTGAATTTTGTAACCCGGTTCGGGCCGTCCAGTTGAAGAGGCAGCGTCGATCCGCTAACCCGGACGGCGAGTGAGCAGCTGCAGCAAAATTCCCGCCGCCCCGCCCGCGCCCCGAATCGCGCCGGACCCGCGGCCCCGTGCCTCGACGCTCATTCCGTTGATGAAAGGGTCCCAAACCCCATGAGCTTCCCCCACGCCACTCTCTCGGTGAACGGCCGCCAGGTGGAGCTGCCGCAGAAGGACGGCACGATCGGCCCGAGCGTGCTCGACATCGGCAAGCTCTACGGCCAGACCGGGATGTTCACCTACGATCCCGGCTTCACCTCGACCGCCTCCTGCGAGTCGAAGATCACTTACATCGACGGCGACGAGGGCATCCTGCTCTACCGGGGCTACCCGATCGAGCAGCTCGCCGAGCACGGCGACTTCCTGGAGACCTGCTACCTGCTGCTGTTCGGCGAGCTGCCGACCGCGGCCCAGAAGGCCGATTTCGACTACCGGGTCACGCGCCACACCATGGTGCACGACCAGATGAACCGGTTCTTCCAGGGCTTCCGCCGCGACGCCCACCCGATGGCCATCATGGTGGCCTGCGTCGGCGCGCTCTCGGCCTTCTACCACGACTCGACCGACATCTCGGACGAGAAGCAGCGCATGATCGCCTCCATGCGCATGATCGCCAAGATGCCGACACTCGCGGCCATGGCGTACAAGTATTCAATCGGCCAGCCCTTCGTCTATCCGAAGAACGACCTCGACTACACCTCGAACTTCCTGCGGATGTGCTTCGCGGTGCCGTGCGAGGAGTACCACGCCAATCCGGTGCTGGCGCGCGCCCTCGACCGCATCTTCATCCTGCACGCGGATCACGAGCAGAACGCCTCGACCTCGACGGTGCGTCTGGCCGGCTCCTCGGGGGCCAATCCCTTCGCCTGCATCGCGGCCGGCATCGCCTGCCTGTGGGGCCCGGCCCATGGCGGCGCCAACGAGGCGGCGCTGAAGATGCTGGAGGAGATCGGCCGGCCGGAGCGCATCCCGGAATACATCGCCAAGGCCAAGGACAAGAACGACCCGTTCCGCCTGATGGGCTTCGGCCACCGGGTCTACAAGAACTACGACCCGCGCGCCCGCATCATGGCCAAGACCACCCACGAGGTGCTGGCCGAACTCGGCATCAAGGACGACCCGCTGCTCGACGTGGCGGTGGAGCTGGAGCAGATCGCCCTCAAGGACGAGTACTTCGTCGAGAAGAAGCTGTACCCCAACATCGACTTCTACTCGGGCATCACCCTGAAGGCGATGGGCTTCCCGACCTCGATGTTCACGGTGCTGTTCGCGCTGGCCCGCACGGTCGGCTGGATCGCGCAGTGGGCGGAGATGATCGAGGACCCGTCGCAGAAGATCGGGCGCCCGCGCCAGCTCTATATCGGCCCGGCCAAGCGCGAATACGTGTCGATGTCGCAGCGGGGCTGAGGAACCACGCGCCCGAACCCTCCCCCCCTCTGCGGGGGAGGGTGGCCTGCGGAGCAGGCCGGGAGAGGGGCGGCGCGGCGCTGATCCAGGTGGCGCCCTTCACGACGTCTCAGGTTCATCCGGCACCCGGGTTCCCCTCTCCCGCCCGGCTCCGCCGGGCACCCTCCCCCGCAAAGGGGGGAGGGCTCATCCAGCCTGCGCCGTCACCGTCCCTTCGCCGCGCCGCCGCGAGCACGATCCGCGCCGCGCTGCGGCTCGGGTCGTCCCCGTCCGGCAGGCGCATGGCCGCGTCGAGGCGGCGCAGCGCCGTCTCCTGGGCGTCCCGCACGGCCCCGCCGGCGAGGAGCGGCCCCAGCGCCTCCGCCAGCCGCTCCGCCCGGCACTCCGCCTGGATCAGTTCGGGGATCGCGTTCTCGCCCAGGATCAGGTTCGGCAGCACGATGCTCGGCACCTGGATCAGGCGGCGGACGATCACCTCCTCGATCTTCGGCACCCGGTAGGCCACCACCATCGGCACGCCCGCGAGCGCGAGTTCCAGGGTGACCGTGCCGGAGGCCGCGAGCGCCGCCCGCGCCCGCCGGAAGGTCGCGTGCTTCTCCGCCTCGCCGTCGACGAGGCGCGGCGCCACCGGCCAGTCCTGCGCCAGGGCGGCGATCCGGTCCCGGTGCCGCGCCACCGCCGGCAGCTCGACCCGGAACCGCGCCCCCGCCGACACCAGCCGTCCCAGCGCCGCGCCGAAGACCGGCATCAGCCGGTCGATCTCCGAGCGGCGCGAGCCCGGCAGCACCGCCAGGACCGGCTCGGCGGCGTCCCGTACCCGGGCCTCGGCCGCGTCCGGGCGCAGCTCCGCGAGCCGCTCGATCAGCGGGTGGCCCACATAGGTGCAGGCCGGCCCGCCGAGGCGGCGATGCGCCTCCGGCTCGAAGGGCAGCAGCGCCAGCACGTGGTCGACATAGGCGCGCATCTCCCGCGCCCGCCAGGGCCGCCAGGCCCAGACGCTCGGGCTCACGTAGTCGACCACCGCGAGGTCCGGCAGGGCCTTGCGCACCCGGCTCGCCACCGCGTGGGTGAAGCCCGGGCTGTCGATGATCACCAGCACGTCCGGCCGCGCCGCCACGCAGGCCCGCACGGTCTCGCGGATGCGCCGCATCAGCAGCCGGATCCGCGCCGCCACCGCGAGGTAGCCGATCACCGCCACGTCCTCGAGGGGGAAGAGCGAGGGCATGCCCTCCGCCGCCATGGCGTCGCCGCCCACGCCCGCGATCGCGATCGGCCCCGGGGCGGTGGCCCGCAGGGCCCGGATCAGCTTGGCGCCGAGCTGGTCGCCGGATTCCTCGCCCGCCACCAGCCACAGGGTGAGGGGCCGCGTCACGGGCGCGCCTCCAGGCCGATCAGGAACAGGCCCTGCGCCTCGGCCAACGCCACCGTCTCGGCCCGGTCCAGGACCAGGGTGTCGCCCGCCCCGACCGCGATCCCGGTGCAGCCCGCGGCGGCGGCGGCCCGCACCGTGCGCGGACCCACCGCCGGCAGGTCGACCCGCAGGTCCTGGCCGGCCTTGGCGAGCTTCACCAGCACGAGGCCCGGGGGAGGGCGCCCGAGGCCGAGGGGGCGCCGCACCAGGGCGCGGGCGCGGGCGAGCATCCGGTCGGTGCCCTCCGGCCCCTCGACCGCGAAGACCCGCCGGCTCGCCACCACGGCGGCCTGGCCGACATCGTGGGAGGCGAGGCTCGCCAGCAGCGCCCGCCCGGTGGCGATCGAGATCGCCGAGGCCGCGTCGGGCTCGCGCGCGCCGAGCGGGCCGGGGCGGGCCATCAGGTCGGGGGCGAGTTCGTGCACGCCGAGGATCCGGTGCCCGTGCTCCTCCAGCAGCGCCAGCACGCCGCGCAGGAGGTGGTCGTCGCCCCCCTGCGCCAGCGAGCGCAGCTCCTCGCGGTTGCGAAGGGCGGCCAGCCCGTTGAGGAGGGCGGCCGGGCTCGGCCGGGAGACGGCGCCGACCAGCGTGACGCCCGACGGCTGCCACGCGTCGAGGCGGGCGAGCGCCCCGCGCACGTCGAGGAGGTCGACGAAGGCCTCGGCCCGCCGCCGGGTCGCCGGGTCGGCGAAGCCGCGGATCGCCAGGATGCGGAAGGGGCGCCCGGCCGCCTCCAGGGCCGCCGCGACGAGGAGGGGGAGGCGGCCCGCCCCCGCCACGATCGCCACGCTGCCGGCTTCCATCGCCTCGCTCCTCCGCCGCTCAGGCGGCGCCCGGCGCCTCGCGCGGGATGCAGACCGAGCGCTTGCCTCCCGCCCGCAGGAAGGCGAGGATCTCCTGGACGATCGGGTGGGTCTCGAACTCCGCCGCCACGTCCTCGACGCGCTCCATCAGCGTACCCTCCTGCGCGAAGAGCAGCCGGTAGGCGCGGCGAAGCGCGTGGATGTCCTCCCGCGAGAAGCCGCGGCGCTGCAGCCCGATGATGTTGAGGCCCGACAGGTAGGCCCGGTTGCCGAGCGCCATCCCGTACGGGATCAGGTCGTTCTCGAGACCCGAGAGGCCGCCCACGAAGGCGTGCGGGCCGACCCGCGCGAACTGGATCACGGCGGCGCCGCCGCCCAGGATCGCGAAGTCGCCCACCGTGCAGTGGCCGGCCAGCATGACGTTGTTCGAGAACACGACGTTGTGCCCGACCCGGCAATCGTGCCCGACATGGCTGTTCGCCAGGAAGGCGCAGCGGTCGCCGACCACCGTCTCCAGGCCGCCGCCGGCGGTGCCCGGGTTCATGGTCACGCCCTCGCGGATCAGGCAGTCGGCCCCGACCGTCAGCGTCGAGGGCTCGCCCTTGTACTTGAGATCCTGGGGCGGGTGGCCGATCGACGCGAAGGGGAAGATCCGCGTGCGGGCGCCGATCGTCGTGCGGCCCGCCACCACCGCGTGGCTGACGAGCTCGACCCCGTCGCCGAGCCGCACCCCGGGACCCACGTGGCAGAAGGGGCCGACGCGCACGCCCTCGCCGAGCACCGCGCCGTCCTCGACCACGGCGCTGGGATGGATGAGGCCGCCGCTCATTCGGTCACCAGCATGGCGCCGATCTCCGCCTCGGCCACCAGGGTGCCGTCGACCTTGGCCTCGCCCCGGAACCACCACATGAAGCGGCGGTTCTGGATCTTCTTCATGTGGTACTCGACGGTGTCGCCGGGCACGACGGGCTTGCGGAACTTCACCTTGTCGATGGTCATCAGGTAGACCCGGCTCGGCTTGGTCTCGTTCGCGAGCTTGTGGGCGCAGCAGATGGCGCCCGCCGTCTGCGCCATGCCCTCGACCAGCAGCACGCCGGGAAAGACGGGCGTGGTCGGGAAGTGGCCGGTGAATTGGGGCTCGTTCGCCGTGACGTTCTTGATGCCGATGCAGCTCTCGTCGCGGTCGATGTCGATGATCTTGTCCACGAGCAGGAACGGGTAGCGGTGGGGCAGGAGCTCCATCACCCGCAGGATGTCGGCGGTGCCGAGCGCGGTGGGCGTGGCGGTCTTGGTGTCGGGCTCCATGCGCGGCCTCAAGCTGGGATCGGTCGGCCGGCGGGCCGAGGGTGTCGGTTCGTCAATGGCGAGGAAGCGGGAGGCGATGCAAGGACTTTGCGGCGGCACGGGGGCGGGATCGCGTCCGGCGCGAAGCGACAGCACGGGACTGTGCCGTTGCTGCACCGGCCGGGGAGGAAGGTCAGGCGACCTTGAGCTTGCGGGCAGCCTCGGCCAGCACCTCGTTCATCCGGGTCTGCCAGCCGGGGCCGGTGGCCTTGAAGGCGGCGAGGACGTCGGGATCGACCCGCAGGGAGATCGGGACCCGCTTCGCGTCGGAGGCCGGGCGCCCGCCGCGGCTGCGGAAGGCCGCCGCGAGGTCGGGAGGCAGGCCCTCCGGCCCGCGCCGCATCCGGCCCAGCTCCTCGCCCGTCAGGGGCGGATTGTCGGAGACCTCGTCCCAATCCTCCTTCGCATAGCCGTGGGCCGCGGCGTGCTCCGGATCGAAGGGTTTAGGGTCGCTGCTGCTCATGAAAGCTCCTCTCCTCGCTCGAAGCCGGCCGTATGCTGAGCATGATGATGGAGAATCGCTTCGGTCACCGAAACCGCTATCGGCACGATATGCGACGCTCCCAATCGGTGACGCGGGATCCCCTCTCCCCGCGTGCGGGGAGAGGGCTCTGTCGACCTTGTTGTCGGCAGAGCAAGCCCGAAGGGCGAGGGTGAGCGACTGTCTGGCGTGTCAAGTCTGGGCGGCGAGTTGGGCGCGGACATCACGGGCCTTGGCGTTGAGGCGCACGAGCAGCTTGTGGGCGAGAGCGATGCGGATGACCTTTGGGGGCTTTCCGGCTTGGCGCAACCGTTGGTCGAAGGCGATGAAGTCGGGATCGAAGCGCCGCACGCAGCTGGTGACCACGAACAGGATGGCGCGCACGTCGGCCCGTCCGCCGCGCACGGGGCGTCGGCCGCTGCTCTGGCCGCTGTCGCGGGCGATGGGTGCCAAGCCGGCCAGCTTGGCGATGGCTTTGCCCGAGAGGGTGCCGATCTCCGGCAGGTCGGCCATCAGGCGGGCGATCGTGCGGTCGGCCACGCCCTTGATCGTGCGGAAGGTCGCATCGAGGGCAACCCAGAGCGGATCGGCCTTGAGCTGGGCGGTGATCGCCTCCTCCAACGCGGCGATCTGGCGGTTGATCAGCTCGACCATCTCGGCGACCGAGGTGCGCACCTGCGGCTCGGTGACGAGGCGGCCCTGGTTGGTCTGGACGGTGCGCGCCTCGACCAGTTGATGCAGGCGCGTGACCAGGGCGCTGAGCCGCTCCTGAGCCGGGCTGGCCGGCGGCCGGGGTTTGATCCGGCGCACCTCGGCGAAGCGCGCGATGACGCCGGCATCGATCTGGTCGGTCTTCTCGAGGATGCCCATGGCCTCGGCGAAGCGCCGCACCTGGCGGGGGTTGAGGAGGGCGCAGGGCAGGCCGTCCGCCCAGAGCAGGCGGAAGGGCTGCTGTTCGTAGCCGCCGGTGGCCTCCAGGGCGACGAGGGTGACGTGGTTGTCCCGGCAGAAGCGGGCGAGCGT
>NZ_JBSVZN010000061.1:2500-9229 GCF_054052225.1 Methylobacterium sp. JK268
CGCAAGGACAACGCCGTCCACGCTTCTCTTTCTCCGATGAACTTGTCAAAGAGCAGATCCGACTTTCGTCGGCGGTGTCTCTCTCGAGAACTTGCGATCTTCTATGCCGAAGCGGTGGAAGTTGGCAAGTCCTTTTTTCGAACCCGTTTTTTACCTTCGAGGTGGTCCGGATTAGTTGGGCCGCCCCGTCGGGAGGCGCTCCTATAGGCGGCTCAGAATGGCGTGTCAACAGCCTCCGTCTCGCAGATGCGAGATCGCGCGGGACGACGGCCTCGGCGCCCTCACGGGCGGAAGGGGAGGGGGCAACCGGCGTCCCGCGCGCGACGCCCGTGACCGGAGCGCCGGGCTTCTCGGTCCATCGCGGAATCATCGGCGCGGCCGTCCGGGCGTGCCCTGGCCGCCAGAGTCGCGTCGGCCTTTGGCACAGGGGCGCCGCCGGCGCGTCGCCGGCGGCGCTCACGCGATGCGCAGGCCCCAGATCAGCGCGAGGCTGATCGCCAGCAGGACCGCGAGGGAGCCCGTCACCGCGAGGGTCACGCGCCCGCCGACGCGCGCCAGGACGCGGAGGTCGACGCCCAGCCCGAGGGCGGCCATCGACACCACCGTGAGGTAGCCCGCCGTGCGGGTGAGCGGCCGGGCCGCCGCGTCCGGCACGAGCCCGAGGGACCGCAGAGCCGCTAGCGCCAGGAAGCCGAGGATGAACCAGGGAACGGCCTTGGCGAAGCCGAGCCCCCCGCTGCGCCGGGGGGTGGTCGCGCCCGCACCGGCCAGGCGCGGCGCCAGGAGCGAGAACAGCACCACCACGGGTCCGAGCATTAGCACCCGCACCAGCTTCACCAGCGTGCCGACCTGGGTGCTGAGCAGACCCACCGGCACCGTCGCGGCGAGCACCTGCGGGACCGCGTAGACGGTGAGCCCCGCCAGCACCCCGTACTGGTGCTCGGACAGGCCCGCGAGGGGGATGAAGAGCGGTAGGCCGAGCACCATCAGCACGCCGAGCACCGCCGTGAAGGCGATCGAGGCGGCGACGTCCTCGCCCTTCGCGCCGATCACCGGGGCCACCGCCGCGATGGCGGAGTTGCCGCAGATCGCGTTGCCGCAGGCCACCAGGATCGCCATCCGGGCGGGCAGCCCGAGGAGGCGGCAGATCGCGTAGCTCGCCGCGATCGCCAGCACCACCGTCCCGACGATGCCGGTGAGCAGGGCCGGCCCGGAGGCCACGATCGCCCCGAGGGTGACCGAGGCGCCGAGCAGGGTGACGGCGACCTCGAGGAGCTGCTTGGCGCCGAAGGCGATCCCGGCCCGGAAGCGCGGGCCGGGCGTCCAGGCGGTGCGGATCGCGGTCCCGATCAGGATCGCCAGGACCAGCGCCTCGACGTAGGGATGGCCGAGACCCGTCTCCTCGGCGAGCTGGAGCGCCACCGCCGCGAGCGTGACGGCGAGGCAGAGGGCGAGGCCGGGCAGCGTCGCGGCCGCCCCGGCGGCGCGGGGGCCGGCCGCGGCGGCGATCTTCGTCATCGGGGGCACGCGCGTCCCCCGGCCTCTCCGGCTCGTCTCATCGTCGCGCGACACGGCTCCGCGGCCGGCCCGGCGCGGGAGGCCGGCCCGGATCTCCCGTCCCTCGTTCTCATGCCTCCCGCATCCACGCAACCGGGAGGCGATCCGGCGCAAGTCCTGCCCGCTCTCGGCCGCGGCCGCACCCGCAGGACGGCGTCGTGCGGGCCGGTCAGGCCCTCTGGAGATCGCACTGGGCTCGGAGGCCGCGGCGACGGAGGCAGGGCGCGGTCGCGAGCGGATCGGGCCGTCGCGGCGGAGGATTTGTCTCGTGCAATTTGAAATTGCCCACCAAGCAATATCGATTGATCTGCAATGCCTCTGCGGTGTCTCCCGCGGTTCCCGGTGGTCGAGCGGCGGTCGCCGACCATCCCGGACAGCATCGGCGGATCCGACGATCGGCGATCCGACTTGGAACGGTGTCGACTGACCTTGGTTAGTGCCGCGACGCCCGGTCCAGCGGGTGATGAGGAGGACCCGCGATGCCGACCGAGATCCGCCCTGCACTGCTCGTTCTCGTGTCCGGCGGGCTCCTTCTCGGAACCGTGCTCCCCCTGCGCGCCGCCGACGACGGGGGCTTCGGGGGCCTGTTCCAGTCCCTGTTCGCTGCGCCGCGCGCGGAGCCGCAGGCCGAGCCGGCGCCGGCCGCAGCGCCCCTGCCCGCGCCGGTGGGGATCCGCCGCCGCGCCGCCCGCCATGCCGAGCACCGCGTCGCGCGGGAGGCCGCGACGGTCCCGGCGCTGCGGTTCCGGGTGCGGCCGCGGACGCGCTACGCAGCGCTGCCGCGGGTCGAGGCGAAGGAGCCGCCGGCGCCGGTGGCGGCGGACCCGCAGGCCGCCGCCCTCGCCCGGGCCGGCGATGTCGGGGGCGCCCTGCTGCGCGACGCCACGCTGCGACCGGGCGACATCGTCATCACGGCGACGGGCGCCAAGGTGTTCGGTGGCGCGGTCGGCGACCGCCACCGCCCGGGCGACTTCCTCGAGGCCTCGCGCGCGGCGGGCCTCGACGGCAAGACCAGGCGGCTCCTCGCCGCCATGGTGGCCCCGGCCGGCGCCCTGCCGGCCGACCAGGCGCGCCGCCTCCTCGCCCAGCTGCACCGGGTGCCGGCCGAGGTGACCCCCGTGGCCGTGCAGGCGACGGCCTCGCTGGTGCGCGTGGTCTATCCCGGCGCCGTGCTGAACGCCGCGGCCGCCCGGCCCTGAGCGCCCGCACGGCGTCCCGTCTCGGGGGCCCGGCTTGCTGCGCGTCGGGGGATCGAGCCTCTCCGCGGCGCGGACTTCGCGCGGGTCGACGGACCGGGGGGCGAGAATCGCTTGAACGAAGGGGGGCCGGCCGGGCGCGCCGCGCCCGGCCGGCGATGTCAGCGCTTCTGGTTGTAGACGTCGAGGCAGACCGCGCCGAGCAGCACGACGCCCTTGATCACCTGCTGGTAGTCGATGCCGATGCCGAGGATCGACATGCCGTTGTTCATCACCCCCATGATCAGCGCGCCGATCACCGCCCCGGAGATGCGCCCGACGCCGCCATAGGCCGAGGCGCCGCCGATGAAGCAGGCGGCGATCACGTCGAGCTCGAAGCCGAGCCCGGCCTTCGGCGTGGCGGTGTTGAGCCGCGCCGCGAAGACGAGGCCCGCCAGCGCCGCCAGCACCCCCATGTTCACGAAGGTGAGGAAGGTCAGGCGCTCGGTGCGGATGCCCGACAGGGCCGCCGCGCGGGCGTTGCCGCCGACCGCGTAGATCTGGCGGCCGATCGTCGTGCGGGCGGTGACGAAGGCGTAGAGGGCGATCAGGATCCCCATCAGCACGAGCACGTTCGGCAGCCCGCGATACGAGGCCATCAGCGTCGCCGCGTAGAGGAGGATCACCATCGCGGCGGCGTTCTTCATGAGGAAGAAGGCCGTGGGCTCCACGGCGATGCCGTGGCGCGCCGCCCGCGCCCGGCGCCGCGTGTCGAGGAAGACCAGGGTGAGGGCGAGGAGCGCGCCGATCGCCAGAGAGGTCAGCGACAGACCCCCGACCGGCGGCAGCAGGTCCGGGATGAAGCCCGAGGAGAGCTTCTGGAAGTCCGGCGGGAACGGCCCGACCGACTGCCCCTGCAGGATGGCGAGCGCCAGCCCCTTGAACACCAGCATGCCGGCGAGCGTGACGATGAAGGAGGGGATCTTCAGGTAGGCGACGAAGAAGCCCTGCGCGGCGCCGATCAGCGCCCCGGCGAGCAGGCAGAGCAGCACCGCGGCCGCCGGGTTCACCCCGAGCCGCACCATCAGCACCGCCGCCACGGCGCCGATCGCCCCCGCGACCGAGCCCACCGACAGGTCGATGTGCCCGGTCAGGATCACGAGCAGCATGCCCAGCGCCATGATGACGATGAAGCTGTTCTGCAGGACCAGGTTGGTGAGGTTGAGCGGGCGCAGCAGCGTCCCGCCCGTGGCGACCTGGAAGAACGCCATGATGGCGACGAGCGACAGCAGCATCCCGTAGTCGCGCAGGCCCGCCTTGAGGCCGGTGCGGCGCCCGGTCTCGGTCGTCTTCTCCGTGGGCAAGGCCTCGCTGTTCATGCCGCTCTGTCCTCCCGACGCATGATCGACCGCATGATCTTCTCCTGGCTGGCCTCCGCCCGCGGGAACTCGCCCACGAAGGCCCCCTCGTTCATGACGCAGATGCGGTCGCAGATTCCCAAAAGTTCCGGCATCTCGGACGAGATCACAACCACGCCGCGTCCCGATTCGGCAAGCTCGTTGATCAGACAGTAGATCTCGTATTTCGCGCCGACGTCGATGCCCCGGGTCGGCTCGTCGAGGATCAGCACCTGCGGATCGGTGAACAGCCACTTCGACAGCACCACCTTCTGCTGGTTGCCACCCGAGAGCTGGCCCACCGGCTGGTAGACGCTGGCGCAGCGGATCCGCATCCGCGCCCGGTACTCGCTCGCCGCGCGCAATTCCGCCGCGTCGTCGACGACGAGGCGCGGCGCCACCCGGGCCAGGTCGGCCAGGGTGACGTTCTTGCGGATGTCCTCGGCCAGGATCAGCCCGAGTTCCTTGCGGTCCTCGGTCACGTAGGCGAGTCCCGCGTCGATGGCCCGCCGCACGCTCGAGAGATCGACCTCCCGCCCGTCGAGGATCGCCCGGCCGGAGATCCGCGTGCCCCAGGAGCGGCCGAACAGGCTCATGGCGAATTCCGTCCGCCCCGCGCCCATGAGGCCGGCGATGCCGACGATCTCACCCCGCCGCACCTCGAAATTCACGCCCTTGATCACCCGGCGGTTCGGGTCGGCGGGGTGGTGGACGTTCCAGTCCTCCACCCGCAGCACCGTCTCGCCGATCTTCGGCTCGCGGGGCGGGTAGCGGTGGGCGAGGTCGCGGTTCACCATGCTCCGGATGATCCGGTCCTCCTCGATCGGGCCGGCCCGGCAGTCCAGGGTGTCGACGCTGCGCCCGTCGCGCAGCACCGTGATCCGGTCGGCGACCCGCGAGACCTCGTTGAGCTTGTGCGAGATCAGGATCGACGCGATCCCCTGCGCCCGGAAGGCGGTGAGCAGGTCCAGGAGCTTGTCGCTGTCGCGCTCGTTCAGGCTCGCGGTCGGCTCGTCGAGGATCAGCAGGCGCACGTCCTTCGACAGGGCCTTGGCGATCTCGACGAGCTGCTGCTTGCCGACGCCGAGGTCGATCACCGGCGTGTCCGGGTTCTCGTCGAGGCCCACCTTCGCCATCAGGTCCTTGGCGCGGCGGTGCATCGCCTCGCGGTCGATCACCCCGAAGCGCCGCGGCGGGTTCCCGATGAAGATGTTCTCGGCGATCGACAGGAGCGGGATCAGGGCCAGCTCCTGGTGGATGATGATGATGCCGAGCGCCTCCGAATCGACGATGCGGCGGAACCGCCGCTCCTCGCCGTCGAAGACGATCGCGCCCTCGTAGCTGCCGTGCGGGTAGACCCCGCTCAGCACCTTCATCAGGGTCGATTTGCCGGCCCCGTTCTCGCCGCAGAGCGCGTGGATCTCCCCGCGCTCCACCGTGAACGAGACGTCGCTCAGCGCCTTCACGCCGGTGAAGGACTTGCTGATCTGGCGCATCTCGAGGAGGGCGGTCATGACCGCCCTCCCGTCCGAGCCGCCGCGGGGAATCGTGGGATCATTTGATCTGCGCTGCCTTGTAGTATCCGCTCTCCACGAGCACCTTCTCCCAATTGGACTTGTCGACCACGACCGGGCTCAGCAGGTAGGAGGGCACCACCTTGCGGCCGTTGTCGTAGGTCTTGGTGTCGTTGACCGTCACGGTCTTGCCGGACAGCACCGCGTCCACCATGTCGGCGGCGACCCGGGCGAGGTCGCGGGTGTCCTTGAACACGCTCGAATACTGCTCGCCGGCGATGATCGACTTGAGCGAGGGGATCTCCGCGTCCTGCCCCGTGACGATCGGGAAGGCCCGCCCGCCCGAGCCGTAGCCGATGCTCTTCAGGGACGAGATGATCCCGACCGCCACCGCGTCGTTGGGAGAGAGCACCGCGTCGAGATGCTTGTCCGCGTAGTAGGCGGAGAGGAGGTTGTCCATGCGGGCCTGGGCGGCGGCGCCGTCCCAGCGCAGTGTGGAGACCTTGTCCATCCCGACCTGGCCGCTGCCCACCACCAGCACCTTGCTGTCGATCAGCGGCTGCAGCACCGACATCGCGCCGTTGTAGAAGAAGTAGGCGTTGTTGTCGTCGGGCGAGCCGCCGAACAGCTCGATGGTGAACGGCCCCTTCTTGTCCGGGTAGCCCAGCCCCTTGAGCAGGGACTTGGCCTGGAGCACGCCGACCTGGAAGTTGTCGAAGGTGGCGTAGTAGTCGACGTTGGGCGTGTCGCGGATCAGGCGGTCATAGGCGATCACCTTGGTGCCGCGGGCGGCGGCTTGGGCGAGGACGTCGGAGAGGGTGGTGCCGTCGATGGCAGCGACGACCAGGACCTTGGCGCCCTTGGTGACCATGTTCTCGATCTGGGAGAGCTGGTTGGGGATGTCGTCCTCGGCGAATTGGAGGTCGGTGTCGTAGCCCCGCTCCTTCAGCACCTTCGCGATGTTGTCGCCGTCGGCGATCCAGCGCGCCATCGACTTGGTCGGCATGGCGACGCCGATCGTGGCCTTGCCGGCGGCGAGCGCCGGGCCGGCGATCAGGCCGAGGCCCAGGGCGAGGGCGGCGGCCC
>NZ_JBSVZN010000062.1:0-8756 GCF_054052225.1 Methylobacterium sp. JK268
AGTCCCCTTGGGAGCGCCACCTTCCCGAATTTGCCCATTATCTCCAAAGACTTAGCGTCGGTGGGACCTTTACCCCCATCCGCGGTGGGACCCGGCCTGCGCGTTTCGAGGAGCGCCATCGCGCGGTCAGCGAGGCCCGCGCGCTGTGCGGCGCGGGTGTAGCGCTCCACCTCCTCGATCGTCTGGTGGCCTGTCACGGCCATGATCTCGTGGGGCGTTGCGCCGCGCTCGGCAAGGCGAGCGGCCGTCGCCTTGCGCAGGCCGTGGGCCGAGCAGTGCGGCAGTCCGGCCTCGTCGCACCATGACCGGAATCGGTTGCCGAACCCCGCGGTCGTGAAGGGCTTGCCGTAGTCCGTCACCAGGAAGACGAGCTGCGTCGCCGGGACGGCCGCGATCGCTGCGGCGAGGTCGGGGAAGAGCGGGATGTCGACCTCGACCGGCTTGCGGTGCTCGTTCTTGGCCTGGGTGTAGCGCAATCGCCCTCCCCGCACGTGCTGGCGGCCGAGCCGGGTCGCGTCCTCGCGCCGGCAGGCCGTATAGAGCAGGATCGCGAGCGCGAGGCGGGCCTTCGAGCCGATCGGGTGACGGGCCTCGAACCGCTCGACCTCGTCGAGGGTCCAGCTGTGGAAACCCTTCGAGACGTAGGCGACCCGCTTGACGTCGCGCGTCGGGTCCGCCTCGACGAGATCCTCCTCCATCGCCCACACGAAGAGCGCGCGCAGCGCCTTGAGCATAGTGTTGGCGGCGGCTGGCGTCTCCGCTTTGGCATCGCGCAACTTGCGGACGTGGCGCGCCTGCATCATGGCGATCGGGTGATCGCCCTTCTCGGCCGCGATCTCCTTGAGCGCCCGGGCCTGCCATGCGCGCGTCGAGGTGTCGAGCCGCTTGTAGGCCGGGCTCGTGAGGTAGGCCTGCATCACGGCGGCGAACGATCCGGGCCCCACGCGCGTCGGCGCGGGCGCGGGCGCGGGCGCTGCGCTCGCGAGTGCGGCCTCGTAGGCGCGCCGGAATTCGGGGGAACCTGGCAACCCAGGCAGGCGCACCTTCGCCGCCGGGCGGCGCCGGAAATAGTAGCGGACGTTGCCGTGCCGGTCGGTGTCGGCCACGACGTAGGGCAGGTCGATGCGGACCACCGGGCTCAGTCCCATGGATTCGACGCCTCATCCTCGCCCAGCAACGCGTCGAGCGCCACGTCGAGACGCCGCAGATCCCAGAGCACGCAGCCGCCGACCTTCTTGCCTCTCGGCACCAGCCCGTCGCGCGCCATCTCGTCGAACTTCGATGGGCTCACCCCGACGTAGCGCGCCGCCTCCTCGCGGCGCAGACCGCGGCGCGGGGCGACCTCGAGGCGGGGCACGGGAACTGCGCCGTTGTCCTGGCCGCGCGCCACTGTCACCCTCCCCTCTTGCGCATGATCATCGTCTGGTCTGCGATCAGTTCATGGGACGGTGTCGCAGGTCCGGACAGTCGCGCCCGTTCTCGCCACAGGTCACCAAGAACTCTTCCTTGCTCACGACTCTGGCGGTTGCTTCCAGCCGCCGCAGCAAATGGTAGTGCGACAGGCTCGCACATTGCGCGATGCTTCGCGTGCGAAAAGTTAGCGTGTCCGGGCCGGCGAGCAGCCCGGTTTCTATGACCAAGCAGAGGATGATCGGGCTCATCGCGCCTACCTCATCCGCCATTCACGGGAGCGGGCTCGCAGTATTGGAGCACCTTTCGCCCCGAAGGCGCCCGGAGCCGCAGCGTCTCGACCAAAGCCGGGCCGACCTCGCGGCAAACTTCAAGCTCCATTGGCACCTGCAGCTTGTTCACGTTGTCGCCCCCGCCGGGAGCGGCGCCCACGATCACCATGACGAGCAGAACTTTACCCATGATCATTATCTCCTTAGGTGAACTTGAATGCCGGAAACCGCCTCCGCCCTCACCGATCCGCCGCCTCCTGCCGCCGGGCATCCGCCAGCGCCTCCTCCAGCACCCGCACCCGGGCGAGGAGAGCCACGGTCACGTCGTCGGCCGGCCGCCAGTCGCCACCCGCAAGAGCCGTGTTGGCCGCGCGCAGGACGGAGACCAGCCCAATCGCCTCATCCCGCTCGGCCGTCACGGCAGCCAAGGCGGTCTCTGCCGCCAAGAGATCCCGCCCCGCGTCAGCAAGCTGCTCGCTCAAGCGGCGCCGTTCTGACGCCTCGGCCTGGGCAGCGAGCCTGTAGTCGTCCCTCTCCGCCTCTACCTCAGCGACCCTGGCCGCGAGATCAGCCCGCGCCGCCGCGGCCACCTGCCCCCACACCGCGCGGCCCTCGGGCTCTAGATCATCCCAGGCCGGCGCGGCGCCGCGCGGCCCGAGCGTCATGCCGGTCCATCGGGCCTCGTAGGCGGCGCGGGCAGCGTCCGACATCAGAAATCCCCCGGCGCGACTTGGCAGCAGACGATGCCGCGGGCGCGGTACATCGCGACCACGGATGCCCGGTCCTCGAAGACGAGCGACGGCTTGCGGCCCTCGTCCAGCCACTCGGTCTTCAGCACCGTGTCCGGGCGGTGGTCGCCGGCCTTGCGCGTCCGGATCAGGATGTGGCCGAGGCCGTGCGCGGCGAGCCACGCCGTCGTCTTGTCCATCACCTCGTCGGAACGGCCCGACCAGATCTCGACCTCGGCGCCGGTGGCGTGGAGGGCGAGCAGCACCCGGATGATCGGGTGGCAGGGCTCGTCCTTGTCGCAGGCCGCGTAGAAGCCGCGCCAGTCCTTCTCCCGGCTCGGCCGCTCCAGGAAGTGCGCGCGGTGCTCCGTGAGGGCGAGCGTGCCGTCGAGGTCGAACACGACGAACATGCGGCGTCTCACTGCATTGGTCAGGTCGTTGCTCACGTCCGATCCTCCTGATTGGGCGTGAGGGGCGGCGCCCGCGATGCTGCGAACCGGAGCCGCGTCTTGAGGCGCTATGCCGGTGCCAACGCAGGTCGGACAGGGTCTGTCCAAGGGCCAGCCGCACAGGGCGTCATCGTCCGCTCCGCCCCAGGCGGACGCGCCCGCCCCCTCCTCCGCAGGCACGCTTGCGGCGATGCACGCGAACCGACCGTCTTCAGGGTCATACAATTTCGCCGCGGTGAGGATGTTCTCTAACGACTTGGTTGCGTCGGCGTCGAAGTCCTCAGATCCATCCCCGGCTTCGTATCCCTTTACATTCAGTAGTCCCGCGAGCAGCTTCTCTGTGTAGAGCATGCCGGCTACGAAGACCTGATGCAGGGGGCTGTCGTAGGCGGGCGGATCCCCGACGCAAAAATCCCAAGGCTTGCATGCGTCGGAGAGGACTGCGTCTGCGTCCGCCCGCGCGTTCGTCGCCTCCACCACGGCGAGGCGGGCAGCGGTGTGGTGGAACCCGGCCATGTAGGCCCGGTTGAGCGCGCCCACTATCGTGCAGGCGATGCCCCGAGCGTCCTTTGCCAGCGCCACGATCTCCTCGGCGATCTGCTCGAACGTCAGGCCGGCGTCAGGGTTAAGGTGCGGCTCGGTCCTGCGCAGATCCGGCTGCGTGGGGAGGTCATCGGTCATGGTGGTCTCCTCTCACGAAATCACCGCGAAGCAGCGGGGCGTGGAACACGCGGCATGCAGGTGGCCGTTGATCCGGGCGCGAGCCCAACCGATCGTGCCCTCGCCGCAGGCCGGGCAGGGCACCTCGCCGCTGCTGCCCTCGCGCGGGATCGCGGAGCCGGCGACGATCGAGCGCTCCATCGCCTGCCGGAAATACGCCTTCCAGGTGGCGCGCTCCGCCTCGGTGTACTCCTCGCGCCCGTCGCAGGAGCGGCCGTCGCGGTGGGGCGGCGGCATGCACTTCGCGGATCCGCCCGGTTCGGCGTTGTCGAGGCCGAGCGCACACTGCGGGCCGCCCGGGTCGCCTCGCATCATCCCGCGCAGCCCGGTGCTGCGGTAGCTGTAGTGCCGGCAGTGCTCGTTCGCCCTGAGTGGCGCGGGCGGCGGCGGGCCGACGACGTGGTCCGCGAGGATCTCGGCGAGCGGCCGGCTGCGGAAGGGCTCAGCCATGGCGCACCTCCGGCATCTCGTCCCAGGTGCGGCCGTCGAGGAGGCGCCCGGCGGCCTTCTTGCCGATGCGGAGGCAGTCGGCTGCCATGTCGTGCCGGCAATGGTCGAAGTGTCCGAACCCGGGGCCGCCCGTCCATCCGTTGAGGTGGCGCAACTGGTCGACGTCGATCCAATCGCCGTGCTGCTTGAAGTGGTACGCCACACCGGCCGCGGAGCAGTGGTCCCGGATCGATCGCGCCCATTCCGCCGGCATCGGTCGCGCGCCCGGGCCGCTCTCGCCGCCCACGATCACGAGGTGGATGCCGGTCAGGTCGAACTCGCCGAGGTCTTCGAGCAGCGGCTCGCACGATAGGAACCGCACGCGCGCCGGCACCGCCCGCAGGTGGTCGACGTTGCGCAGCCGCGCCCGGTCCTCGACGGTCGTCCCGAGCCACACGTTCGGCCAGCCGTCGCCCCATGCCGGCGCGCCGATGTCCGGCCCTGGCAGCATCTTCGCGATGTTCTGCGGGCGCTTCGTCAGCAGCAGGAAGTCGAGATTGGGCGCGCGATTGATGAAGTGCCACGCGTCGTTGCGCCAGCGGTCTTCCACCTGGTTGTCGAAGAAGTCGGCCAGCGAGTTCGAGAACACGCGGTGCCGCTCACCGGCCGCCGC
This sequence comes from Methylobacterium sp. JK268, assembly GCF_054052225.1. Classification (NCBI taxonomy): domain Bacteria; kingdom Pseudomonadati; phylum Pseudomonadota; class Alphaproteobacteria; order Hyphomicrobiales; family Methylobacteriaceae; genus Methylobacterium; species Methylobacterium sp. JK268. Next base: position 4,682 of record NZ_JBSVZN010000062.1, read on the forward strand.
CGCGGCAGCATCCCACTTTACGAGCTTGCGCCAGTTCGCGGGCGTGGTGCGGCGACGCTGGCCATCCCACAACTCGGGATGCCCGGCACGTTTCGCCCAGGCGAAGGCGTAGCAATTATCGCAGGCCGGGGTGATCGCGGTGCAGCCCACCCAGAAATTCATCGTGTGGTGCGCCCACTCGATCTTCGTGTTCTCAGCCACGGGCCACCTCCCGCCCCCGCAGGGCATTGACGAGATCCGCGAGCGCCGCGCCCGGCATGCGCAAGAGGGTGGTGATCAGCAGCTCCGCGGTCGCGAGCGCGATGGCGATGAGGTCGAGGAGGGTGGGGCGGGGCATGTCAGGCTCCTAGTGCTGAGGGATCGGCCCGCCCTGCGTCGGGCGGGGTGGCGTCGTCGCAGACCGGGCGGGCGGAGAGGGCCAAGAGCACGTCCCCGTGGCAGGGGGAGCCGATCGGGCAAAAGCACGCGACGTTGCAGCCCCTCAGCCTGGGCAGCCCCACCGTCCGCAGCCATTCAGGCCAGGCGTGATGCAGGCTCCTGGGATGGGCGTTCCGGGCGAACTGCAGGCCGCCCGGCCCCATCTGGAAGGTCTGCGTCCCGCCCTGGCAGTGCCGCCGGAACGCTTCCACCGCCTGCCCGACGTCGCTGGTGTGTACGAACGGGTTGCCGAAGAGCGTCGGCCTCGCGACGTTGACCGCCGGCAGCCCGTTGGTCGCCAGGCTGACCGCCTGCAAGTCGAACCCCTTGCGCCTCGACAGGCGGAGACGGACGGGCGTGAATATATGGCTCACGCGAACATCTCCTGCTGCTCGGGGATGCTTTCGCGGGTCTTGGCGTTGGCGTCGTACTGCTCAAACGGCACGTATCGCCAAGCGCGCCGGTTGACCCAGCGCTGGACCTTCTTGAGCAAGATCGGCGTCCAGTCGTGGCGGACCGCCGGCGTCTTCTCCAAGGCATTGAGCTTGATGAACGGCTGTGCGTAGGGCTCGCCGCCCCAAGCGATGACGCGCCGGATCCGGTCCATGCAGACGTCGACCGGCTCGTGACCGATCATCGTGTAGACTTGCTTCCGGCGGGGCGGGACGTCCCTCAGGAGCCGGAACGCGCGCTCGACGGCCGCGCCCTCGCCCACCTCATCGAAGCCGAAGCGCCAGGGGCCGCGCAGGATGGGCTTCCAGCGAGCAAACACCTCGTCATCGAAAGTCGCTGGCTCGAAGCCGCTGTTGGCGTCCAGGAGCGGCACGCCGGCCGCCACGTAGCGGTCCACGATGTGCTGCTGGTACTCGCGGGAGAGCGCCGAGAGGTTGTTGTCGCAAAGCACCGGCCGGACTGGGAAGTTCTCGATCTCGGTGAAGGTCCGGCCCTCCATCTTCGGCACGATGCAGAACCAGCACCCGACCGAGCACCCGCGGCTCGCCATCGTCGCCATGGGGTTGTGGCGCACGATCGCCTCGCCGGCCGGCAGGTCGCCGCCGATCTCCGCCACGTCCGCGAGGAAGTGCTTGCGGGTGAAGATGCCCGGCCCGCCCGCGCGGACCTTGAAGCCCTGGGCGCGATAGAAGACGGCCCGCTGGTAGGCGTCGTGCAGTCGCCAGGTGAAGGCGATGGACAGATGCGCAGTGCCGTCCTCGACCCATTCGGCGAGGCCGCCAGTCCAAGCGCCTGTGCTCCAGTTCTTGGGGCGAGCAGCGGCCATCACTCACTCCGCCGCAAAGAGGGGGATGTCGGCCGCGGGGCGGGCCCGACGCGGACGCTGCGCCTCCTCGCGGTAGTTCGCGGAGACCAGGGCCTCGGCCATGCCGGGGCAGACCGAGTTGCCGCACATGCGGCCCTGCTGCTCCAGGGTGAGCGGGATGGTCGTCCCGTCCTCCAGCTCGCCGCGGTCGATGACGTAGTCGGGCCGGAATCCCTGCGCGGCGAAGCGCTCGCGCGGCGTCAGCATCCGCATCCCGATATCCACGATGGCCCAGGGCTCGCCCTGGATCTCGACCGTGACGACCCCGTGCCGGGGCTTGACGGTGATCGTGTGCACCGGGTCCGTGACGGGCTGGGACGGCAGCCCCGCGCCGTAATACTTCGCCAGGAAGGCGTAGACCGCGGCGGCGTGGTTGCCCTGCGCCGAGGTGGTCGGGGCCGGCGCGTCGATCGGGCCGCCCCGCCGGTCGGAGCCGCGCAGGTTCAGCATGTGCGCGGCAACCACGTTCTGGTGGCCGCCGGCCGCCGTGATGGTCGATACGGGCGCGCGTGCGTCGCAGCCTGGGTTCACCTCGCCGCCGCGCGCGGTGTTGTGCTGGGCGAGGAAGGCAGCGACGACCGCCGCCTTCCCCGCGCCACCGGCCGTGATGGTCCCGACGGGCTCGTCCGCGGCCGAGCCGACCGAGGCGCCGAACTGCCGGGAGAGATGGACCGCCGCAAGGCTCCCCTCGTTCCCGGTCGGAACGATGACCGGGGCCGGCTCGTCAACGGCGCGGGTGCGGGGATCCTGCCCGGGCCGCTCCCCGTAGCGGGGGACCAGGAAGGGGGCGGCCACGATGTGATGCCCTCCCGTCGTGATGGTCGACAACGGCGCATCGGCTGAACCGCCCGCATGGCCCGTCGTGCTCGTCACCAGGAGCGGCGTCACCACGGCGACCCCGCCGGCCGTCGCGATCGTCGTGACCGGGTCCTCCGCCGAGTGGACGCCCTTGCGCGCCGGATCGCCGGAGGTCTGGTCGACGCGGATCAGGTGGGGGGCGACGAGCCCGAGCGGCGCGGCGCCCCCGGCGCGCGCGCCCTGATGCGAGGTGATCGTGTTGACCGGCTCGTCCATGTGGAGGATGCGCTGCGCGCCGGCCTTGCGCAGGAGCGCCTCGACCTGGGTCCGGGACTCGGCGACCGCGACCTTGGTGTCCTCGGCGTAGCGGTGGGTCATGCTGCCCTCGCAGCGTCGAGGGCGTCGATGACCTCGCTCGGCACGTCGAAGAAGCCCAATTGCCCGCGGCAGGCCACGAAGGGCACCGGTTGCGCGTTGGCCATCACGAACGCGTAGCGGCCCACGAACCATGGCGAGGCGTGTTCCTGGACGCAGCCGATGATTTCGGCGATGCCGACAACCCCGCCGCGCTGCAGTTCATCGTAGGGCAGCAGCGCGACGCCGGAGGGGAATGGATGCGTTCGACTGATCGCGCGCGCGGTGTCGAGAAAGTCCTCGTACTCCGCTCGTGTCATCCCTCTCGATGCGTGGATGAGAACCGGGCCGCGGAAACGCGTGGACCAGTCCCGGTTCTCGACGTCCTTGCAGCCGCCCACGATCGCCCAAGCCCAAGGCTGGCGGACGGACAGGGCCTTGGTCGGGAGGTCAGCCATCGGTCCGCTCCATCTCGGCCGCCGCCGGGGCAGGCGCGTCGGGGGTCGGGCGAGGCGCCTGCGGGGCCGGTGCTGGGTCGTCCGGGTCGGGACGCGGGGCGAAGGCGCCCGGCTCCCGCGCCTCGATCTCCGCGAGGAGCCGCCCGGCGAGGCCGGCCGGCTGGCCGTTCTCAAGGCGGGTGACGGCGTCGCGGAACGCGGCGAGCGGCACGCCGTGCTGGAGCGCGATCGACAGGATCACCGCGATGTCCCGGGCGTCGTCGGTCATCGCGGACGCCAGCTTGTGGCAGTCCAAGAAGATCTCGACGATCGGCGTGCCCGGACGGGTCCGGCCGAGGCCGGCGGTGTAGCGGGTGCCGACCGGGTCGTGAGGGCCGCGCGAGAACACGAAGTCGAAGACGTCGTGGCCGCGCCGCTGGGGAAGCTGCTCGCGCGCCATCAGTGCAGCCCTCCCGCCACCGGCCGCTCATCCGCGCCGCGCCCGTCCTGCGCGCCCTCCAGCGCCTCCGACAGGCCATCGCGCAGGGCCCGGGCGCCGTCCGGCGTCAGCGGCAGGATGGCGATCGGCCGGCCGTCCGCGGACCAGAGCTGCAGGGTGAGGATCCCACAGCCGCAGGTGCAGCCGCGCAGGCGGTAGGCGGAGGCGATGGGGACGAGGTGGGACATCAGGCGGTCCTTCTCCGGGCGGCCGGCGCCGCGTGCGCCTTGTTGATCGCCGCGGCCGCGGCCT
>NZ_JBSVZN010000063.1:0-4289 GCF_054052225.1 Methylobacterium sp. JK268
GGCTACGGCCTGTACGGATCTGATTCGCTCGGTTCGTGTTGTGAGCCTTTGCGCTGTGCGGGAGGCTTTGCATGGACGGACTTGGGGTCGGCGACATCCGCACCGAGGCGCGCGGCGCTTGGCTGTTTGATCGGATCGTGACCACCGGCAGCGTGGTGCTGAGCACGGTCGGGGGCAGCGAGGCCGGCACGGCCGCAGCCCATCGCTACCTGTCCTCGCCGCACACGAGCGTGGGCGCCATCCTGCGGGCGTTTGGCGCGCGCACGGCCCAGGCCTGTGCCGGCCGCGCGGTCGTGGCGGTGCAGGACACGAGCGAGATCAACTTCACCCCGCTGGCGGCGGGCCGTCACGGGCTCGGGCCCGCCGGCAACGGGCGCAATCCCGGCTTCTTCCTGCACCCGGTCGTGGCGGTCGACGCACAGGACGAGGCGATCCTGGGGCTGGTCGATGCCCAGATCTGGACGCGGGCGGACGCGCCGGTCAAGCCGCGGGCGGGCCGGCCGATCGCGGACAAGGAGAGCCGGCGCTGGGGTGTGGGCGCGCAGGCCGCGCAGGCCCGCCTGGGCGAGAGCGCGGCGAGCCTGATCGTGGTGGCCGACCAGGAAGGCGACATCTACGATCACGTCGCGCGCTGTCCGGCGGGCACCGACCTGCTGGTGCGCGCCCGCCACGACCGGGCGCTGGCCACGGGGGGCGCGATGACGGCGGAGGCGGCGCGCTGGCCGGTCCTGGCCGAGGATACGGTGACGGTCCCCGCCCGGCCGGGCCGGCCCGAGCGCACCGCACGGGTGCAGTTGCGGGCCGGATCGCTGGTGGTGAAGCGGCCAGCGGGCGAGCCGAAGAGCCTGCCGGGCGCGCTGCCGCTGAGCCTGGTGACGGTGGAGGAGCCCACCCCGCCCGACGGTCAGGCGCCGCTGTGCTGGCACCTTCTGAGCACGCGCCCGGTCGCGACCGCCGCCGAGGCGCGCGAGACGGTGCGGCTGTACCGGCTGCGCTGGCGCATTGAAGAGGTGTTCCGCGCGCTCAAGCGGGACGGGCTGGGCCTGGACGCGACGCAGATGCGGGTGCCCGACAAGCTGTTCCGGCTGGCGGCTTTGGCGCTGGGGGCGGCGGTGCGCATCCTGCAGTTGGTCGATGCCCGCACGGGCGGCGGGCGGCCGATGCAGGACGTGCTCGACGCGGTCGCCTTGCCCGTGGTGGCGCAGCTGGGCCGGGCCTGCGAGGGCAGTACGGCACGCCTGCAGAACCCACACCCACCGGGGACGCTGGCCTGGCTGTCTTGGATCGTGGCCCGGCACGGCGGCTGGAACGTCGCCGGCAAGCCGCCGGGACCCAAGATCATGGCCCGCGGCTGGCAGCGCTTCGCCGCCATGCTCGCCGGCGCAATCCTCGCAGACCCCGACTCACTTCCGTCAAGGCCGTAGCCCGCACGGGAGAGGGGTTCCCCGCGCAAAACTCACCAAGGCTATGTGCACACGGTAGTCCCTCTGCGGGAGAGAGGTCACGCCCCTCGCGCCGGGAACGCCTCCTCGAACCGCACCGCCTCGCCGAGGGACGGCGCCGCGAGGCTCCCCTCCCACATCACGAGGTTCCCGCGCACCACCGTGCCGACCGGCCAGCCGGTCACGGTCTTGCCGTCGTAGGGCGTCCAGCCGCAGCGGCTGGCGATCCAGGCATTGGTGATCGTCTCGCGGCGCTTCAGGTCCACCACCGTCACGTCCGCGTCGTAGCCCACCGCCAGCCGGCCCTTGCGGGCGAGCCCGAAGGCGCGCTTCGGGCCGGCGCTCGTCAGGTCGACGAAGCGCGCGAGGCTCAGGCGGCCCGCCGCCACGTGGTCGAGCATGATCGGCACCAGCGTCTGCACGCCGGTCATGCCGGAGGGCGAGTCGGGATAGGGCTTGGCCTTCTCCTCGAGCGTGTGCGGCGCGTGGTCGGAGCCCAGCACGTCCGCGACGCCTTGGCGGAGGCCCCACCAGATCCCGTCGCGATGGGCAGCGTCGCGCACCGGCGGGTTCATCTGGACCAGCGTGCCGAGGCGCGGATAGGCCTCCGTGCCGTCGAGGGTGAGGTGGTGGGGCGTCACCTCGACGGTGGCCACGTCCTTGTGCTCGGCGAGGAAGCGCATCTCCTCGGCGGTGGAGATGTGCAGGATGTGGATCCGCGCCCCCGTCTCGCGGGCGATGCGCACGAGGCGCTGCGTCGCCTTCAGCGCCGCCTCGGGCGAGCGCCAGACCGGGTGCGAGGACGGGTCGCCCGGGACCCGCAGCGCCTTGCGCTCGCGCAGCATCGCCTCGTCCTCCGCGTGGAAGGCGGCGCGGCGGCGGATGCGCTTGAGGATCTCGGTGATGCCCGGATCGTCCTCGACCAGGAGCGAGCCGGTCGAGGAGCCGATGAAGACCTTGATGCCCGCCGCCCCCGGCAGGCGCTCCAGCTCCGCCACCTCGGTGGCGTTCTCGTGCGTGCCCCCGACCCAGAAGGCGAAGTCGCAGTGCATCCGGTGATGGGCGCGCCGGATCTTGTCGGCGAGCGCCGCGGGGCCGGTGGTCTGAGGGTTGGTGTTCGGCATCTCGAACACCGTGGTGACGCCGCCCATCACGGCCGCCCGCGCCCCGGTCTCCAGATCCTCCTTGTGGTCGAGCCCCGGCTCGCGGAAATGGACCTGGCTGTCGATCACGCCCGGCAGGAGGTGGAGCCCGGTGCAGTCCTGCACCCGGCCGGCCGCCGCGGTGGCGAGGTCGCCGATCGCGGCGATCCGCCCGCCCGTGACGCCGAGATCGGCCGGGCCGATGCCGTCGTGGTTCACCACCGTGCCGCCGCGCAGGATCAGGTCGAAGCTCCGGCTCATCAAGGCGTCCTCCCGGCCCGCGGCCGATTGAGGCCGGCCGAGCGGCGGCTTATGTCAGCCCCGCCGGAGGTTCAAGCCGGACCGCCCGGCCGAGAAGGACCGCGCATGCCGATCGCCCTCCTGCCGGACCGTGCCGTGCTGGCCGTCTCCGGCGACGACGCCACGGGGTTCCTCCAGGGGCTCCTCACCTGCAACGTCGAGACGCTGCCGCCGGGCGAGGCGCGGCTCGGGGCGCTGCTCACGCCGCAGGGCAAGATCCTGTTCGACTTCCTGGTGAGCCGCGCGGAGGGGGGCTTCCACCTCGACGCGCCCCGCGCCCTGCTGCCGGATCTCACCCGCCGCCTGACCCTCTACCGGCTGCGCGCCAAGGTGGCCTTCGCCGAGGCGGGGCTGCGGGTCCTCGCGGCCTGGGGCACCGAGCCGGAGGGGACGTGGCTGCGCGACGGGCGGCTTCCCGCGCTCGGTTGGCGGCTCCACGCGCCGGAGGGCGCCGAGCCGGCGACGGACGCCACCGCAGACTACGCGGCCCACCGCGTCGCGCTGGGCGTGCCCGAGAGCGGGCCCGATTACGCGCTCGGCGACGCCTTCCCGCACGAGGCGCTGATGGACCAGCTCGGCGGGGTCGATTTTCGCAAGGGCTGCTATATCGGCCAGGAGGTGGTGTCGCGCATGCAGCACCGCGGCACGGCGCGGACCCGCGTGGTGCCGGTCGCCTATGAGGGCGAGGCACCGGCGCCGGGCACGCCGGTCACCGCGGGCGCGAAGGCGCTCGGCCAGACCGGCAGCGCCGCCGGCGCGCGCGGCCTCGCGCTGCTGCGCCTCGACCGGCTCGCGGACGCCGTGGAAGCCGGGGAGGCGATCGCGGCGGGCGGCGCGGAGCTGAGACCCGTGAAGCCGGATTTCGCGCGCTTCGAGGTGCCGGGCGCGGGGTGATCCCGCTCCGTGGAACGCTCTCGCACGACATTGCCGGTGCTGCGAGATGGAAAGCACGCCGTTGCGACGGCCGTGGCGCGGGCAACCCCTCTCCCGAGTGGGCTTGCGGATTCACACTTCGGGTGGCGCGCATGCCCTCTCCCCGCGTGCGGGGAGAGGGTCGAGCCCCCCTTGCTGGGGGCGAGACGAGGCGGCAGCCGAAGGTGAGGGGGCGCATCCGGAGGAGCCACATCCGGCACGGCCCCCTTGTATCTGGAAGCCGGCCCTTTTGGATGATGTGATGAGGGCTGCGCGGGGACCGGCGGCCGCCGGTCCCCGCGCGTGGCGGACGGCTCCCGCGCCCCCTCTGGCTGCAACCGCTGGTGAGCTTTGGGACCGTCGCCACTGTCACGCACGACCGGACAGTCGCCTGATCGCCCATCGCACGCACAAGGCAGGTTACCGTGACCCAGATCATCTGTGGAGTGGACGTCGCCGCAAAGACCCTCGACGTCCGCATCGTTCCGGGTGG
>NZ_JBSVZN010000065.1:0-3241 GCF_054052225.1 Methylobacterium sp. JK268
CGCCGAGGTCGAAGGCGAACCCGCCCCGGCCCGCCTCGGCCGGGACCGCCTTGCGCTTGCCCGCCTTCGCACCGGCCGACGGCGCCGCCATCCGCGACGCCGTCTCGCGAAGCCGCGCCACCGACCGGTCCACCGGCGCGGACGCCGCCGCCGCCCCCTCGCCGATCCGGAAATACGCGATCGTCCCCTGAAGACGCTCCGCCTGCGCCGCCAGCTCCTCCGACGTCGCCGACACCTCCTCCGACGCGCTCGCGTTCTGCTGCGTCACCTTGTCGAGCTGCTGGATCGCCGCGTTGATCTGCGCCGATCCCGCGTCCTGCTCCCGGCACGCCGCCGAGATCTCCTCCACAAGCTGCGCCGTCCGCCGGATGTCCGGCACCAGACGACCCAGCATCGACCCCGCCTCCTGCGCCGCCTTCACCGTCTCCGACGACAAAGTCCCGATCTCCGCCGCCGCCGCCTGTGACCGCTCCGCCAGCTTGCGCACCTCGCTCGCCACAACCGCGAACCCGCGGCCGTGCTCGCCCGCCCGCGCCGCCTCCACCGCCGCGTTCAGCGCCAGCAGGTCCGTCTGCCGCGCGATCTCCTGCACGATCGTGATCTTCTGCGCGATCGTCTGCATCGCATCCACCGCCCGGCCCACCGCGGCCCCGCTCGCCTCCGCGTCCTTGGCTGATTGCCGCGCGATCGTCTCGGTCTGGCCGGCATTGTCCGCGTTCTGCTTCACGTTCGCCGCCATCTCCTCCATCGACGCCGACGCCTCCTCGGTCGACGACGCCTGCTCCGTCGAGCCCTGCGACAGCTGCTCGGCCGACGACGACAGTTCCTGGCTCCCCGACGACACGTTCGCCGCCGCCGCCATCGCGTCCGCCACCACCGTGCGGAGCCGGTTCACCATGGTCTCGAGGGCGCGGCCCATCGTGTCCTTGTCGGAGACGGGCTTGGCCGCGACGGTGAGGTCGCCCCCGGCGATCGATTCCGCCACCGCGGCCGTGGCCCGCAGGGTGTCGGTCATCCGGGTCAGGGCCGCGACAAGGTCGCCGATCTCGTCACGCGAGGTCACGGCGATCCGCTGGTCGAGATCGCCGAGTGCGACGGCGTCGGCGAGGGAGACGGCCCGGGAGAGGCCGCGCGAGATCGTCAGGGCGAGCCAGGCGGCGAGGCCGAGACCGAGGACCAGCGCGCCCGCCACGGTGGCGATGAGGACGGTCTGTCCCCCGCTCGATTCGGCCTTGGCACCGTCCACGGCATCCGTCATGCGCTTGTTCTGGAACGCCACCAGGGCGTCGACACCCTCGATCGTCGCGGCGCTGGCGGTGGCGAACGCGCCCGAGGCGAGGTCGGTGGCCCTGATCGTCTCGCCCCCGGCGAGCAGCGTCAGGGCCTTGTCGGAGGAGGCCGCCAAGGCCTCCGCCGGCCCGCGCAGGGCGTCGGTGGCGATCCCGTCCGCGAGACCGAGCCGGACGACCTCGGCGAGTTGCTTCATCGCCTCCTCGCGCGCCGTCCGCGCCGTCACGACCCGCTCGTTCAAAGCCTGGACCGATTGGGCGCCCGTGGCGGCCTGGAGCGCGCCGAAGCCGCGCTCGACCCGGGCCTGAAGCTCCGCAACGGCGCGCTGCAGGTCGAGGGCGCCCCGTGCGGCGGCCCGGTCCATGACGGCGACGATCTCGCTCCGCAAGAGATACATCGCCGGGCGTGCGGCTGCCTCGATCTCGGCCCAAGCCCTCACCACGGTGTTCGCCCGCGACAGGTCCTGGACCTGCTGACCCAGGGCGCGCTGGCGCTCGTACTTGCCGACGACCTCGTCCAGAAGGCGTCGGCCCTCGTCGGTGGTGATGAATCCCTTCGCCGCCGCGAGCGCCGCCAGCGCGTCGCCTTGGTTCGTCGCGACCCGCTTGACCAGATCGTCCATCTGCGCGTCGCTGGTGCTGATCACCAGCGCGCGCAGGTTTGATCCGCTGCGCAGCATGTGCGCCTTGGCGTCGAGCACCACGCGCTGCACCTCGGCCCGGCTGACCACGAACTGCATCGCCAGCTCGCTGGCGGTCAGCCTCCGGTACCCGACGCCGCCCGCCACGCCGACGAGCAGAAGGACGGCGCCGAACCCGGCAGCCAGCTTGGCTTTGATGGTGAAGCGCACGGTGAACCCCCGGTACTGGCGCCAGAACGCGCCGTCACTGTGAGATGGAATCGAGCCCGATCGACGAAGCAGCGAGGGGCTATGGCCAGGGCTGGACGGCGAGGACTGATCCTCAATCGAGAGGCTTTAGGTCACACCGTACAAGACGCGAATGAATCAATCGGAAAAACGAAGAACCCGCATTGTCGTATCGATCGCTTCCTGACCCCGCGACCCGAAGGCCGCGGGATTCCCTTTCGGCAGCGCTCAGGCGCTGCGCTTGAACTCGCGATCGCTGTCGTCGCCCGCGCCGAGGTCGAAGGCGAACCCGCCCCGGCCCGCCTCGGCCGGGACCGCCTTGCGCTTGCCCGCCTTCGCACCGGCCGACGGCGCCGCCATCCGCGACGCCGTCTCGCGAAGCCGCGCCACCGACCGGTCCACCGGCGCGGACGCCGCCGCCGCCCCCTCGCCGATCCGGAAATACGCGATCGTCCCCTGAAGACGCTCCGCCTGCGCCGCCAGCTCCTCCGACGTCGCCGACACCTCCTCCGACGCGCTCGCGTTCTGCTGCGTCACCTTGTCGAGCTGCTGGATCGCCGCGTTGATCTGCGCCGATCCCGCGTCCTGCTCCCGGCACGCCGCCGAGATCTCCTCCACAAGCTGCGCCGTCCGCCGGATGTCCGGCACCAGACGACCCAGCATCGACCCCGCCTCCTGCGCCGCCTTCACCGTCTCCGACGACAAAGTCCCGATCTCCGCCGCCGCCGCCTGTGACCGCTCCGCCAGCTTGCGCACCTCGCTCGCCACAACCGCGAACCCGCGGCCGTGCTCGCCCGCCCGCGCCGCCTCCACCGCCGCGTTCAGCGCCAGCAGGTCCGTCTGCCGCGCGATCTCCTGCACGATCGTGATCTTCTGCGCGATCGTCTGCATCGCATCCACCGCCCGGCCCACCGCGGCCCCGCTCGCCTCCGCGTCCTTGGCTGATTGCCGCGCGATCGTCTCGGTCTGGCCGGCATTGTCCGCGTTCTGCTTCACGTTCGCCGCCATCTCCTCCATCGACGCCGACGCCTCCTCGGTCGACGACGCCTGCTCCGTCGAGCCCTGCGACAGCTGCTCGGCCGA
>NZ_JBSVZN010000066.1:0-2936 GCF_054052225.1 Methylobacterium sp. JK268
TCGGCCGAGCAGCTGTCGCAGGGCTCGACGGAGCAGGCGTCGTCGACCGAGGAGGCGTCGGCGTCGATGGAGGAGATGGCGGCGAACGTGAAGCAGAACGCGGACAATGCCGGCCAGACCGAGACGATCGCGCGGCAATCAGCCAAGGACGCGGAGGCGAGCGGGGCCGCGGTGGGCCGGGCGGTGGATGCGATGCAGACGATCGCGCAGAAGATCACGATCGTGCAGGAGATCGCGCGGCAGACGGACCTGCTGGCGCTGAACGCGGCGGTGGAGGCGGCGCGGGCGGGCGAGCACGGCCGCGGGTTCGCGGTTGTGGCGAGCGAGGTGCGCAAGCTGGCGGAGCGGTCACAGGCGGCGGCGGCGGAGATCGGGACTTTGTCGTCGGAGACGGTGAAGGCGGCGCAGGAGGCGGGGTCGATGCTGGGTCGTCTGGTGCCGGACATCCGGCGGACGGCGCAGCTTGTGGAGGAGATCTCGGCGGCGTGCCGGGAGCAGGACGCGGGATCGGCGCAGATCAACGCGGCGATCCAGCAGCTCGACAAGGTGACGCAGCAGAACGCGAGCGCGTCGGAGGAGGTGTCGGCGACGTCGGAGGAGCTGGCGGCGCAGGCGGAGCGTCTTCAGGGGACGATCGCGTATTTCCGGATCGGCGAGGGGGCGGCGGCGGCGTCCGCGCCGGTGGACCGGTCGGTGGCGCGGCTTCGCGAGACGGCGTCGCGGATGGCGGCGCCGTCGGCCGGTGCGAAGGCGGGCAAGCGCAAGGCGGTCCCGGCCGAGGCGGGCCGGGGCGGGTTCGCCTTCGACCTCGGCGGCGGCGACGAGCAGGACCGCGAGTTCAAGCGCAGCGCGTGACCTCGTCCGCCGAACCTCCGCTCCGGGCCGCCCGCGTCTAGCGCCCCGTCGAGCCGTTCAGAACCGGCCCGCGCGCTCCGGCGCGCGGGATAAGCCCCGGGGCGCGTCCGCCCCGGTCGGCATCGACCCCTCGTGCCCCGGGTCCTCGATCGGGTCCCGGCTCCAGCCGCACCATCCTCGCCCAGAGAGGGCCACCATGACGTTCCTCGACAACATCTCCCTTCCAAAGAAGCTGTTTCTCTCGTTCAGCCTGATGCTGCTGCTCGGGCTCGGCATCAACGGCGCCATCTACTGGAAGTCGGCCGAGATCCGGCAGACGGTCGGCTGGTCCGAGCACACCAACCGCGTGATCGAGGCGTCGAACGCCATCGTCGGCGGCATGGTCAACCAGGAAACCGGCTACCGCGGCTACCTTCTGTCCGGGGACGCCAAGTTCCTCGCCCCCTACCGGAGCGGTTGGGAGGAGTTCGGCCAGGCGTGGCAGCGCGCCAAGGACCTGACGCAGGACAATCCCACTCAGCAGGACCGGCTCGGCACCGTGCGCCGCCTGGCCGAGGCGTGGCGCGCGGACGTCGCCGAGAAGGCCATCGGTCTGATGGCCGATCCGCAGACCCGCGAGGCCGGCCGCCAGATCGAGATCGCCGGCACCGGCAAGGAGGCGATGGACGGACTGCGCGCCAAGATCGGCGAGGTGATCGCCACCGAGAAGTCCCTGATGGGGACGCGCCAGGAGGCGCAGGAGGCGGCCTTCGAGACGACGACCCGCCTGATCCTCGCGGGGATGGTCGCCAACCTGCTGATCGCGACCGGGATCGGCTATGTCCTGGTGCGCACCGTCGCCGCGCCGGTGAACCGCGTCAGCGCGGACCTCGCCGCCCTGGCGGATCCGGTGGAGACGGGCCGCCGGGACGAGGTCGGGAAGATCCAGGGCACGGCCCTGGCCGTGGAGCAGGCCTTCCGCGACATCTCCGAGGTGCTGGGCGCCGTGGCGCTGGGCGATTTCGGCAAGGCGCTCAAGCGCGACTACGGGGGCTTGAGCAGCGAGGTCGGCGCCAATCTCCGGGCCGTGACCGAGAACCTGCAGCAGATCACCGGCATCGCCACCGCGATCGCCTCGGGCGACCTCACTGTCGAGGCCAAGCCGCTCTCGGACAAGGACGCGCTCGGACGCGCCCTCGAGACCATGGTGAACCGGCTCCGCACGGTGGTGGCGGACGCGATGGCGGCGGCGGCGAACGTGTCGTCGGGGAGCCAGGAACTGTCGTCCTCGGCCGAGCAGCTGTCGCAGGGCTCGACGGAGCAGGCGTCGTCGACCGAGGAGGCGTCGGCGTCGATGGAGGAGATGGCGGCGAACGTGAAGCAGAACGCGGACAATGCCGGCCAGACCGAGACGATCGCGCGGCAATCAGCCAAGGACGCGGAGGCGAGCGGGGCCGCGGTGGGCCGGGCGGTGGATGCGATGCAGACGATCGCGCAGAAGATCACGATCGTGCAGGAGATCGCGCGGCAGACGGACCTGCTGGCGCTGAACGCGGCGGTGGAGGCGGCGCGGGCGGGCGAGCACGGCCGCGGGTTCGCGGTTGTGGCGAGCGAGGTGCGCAAGCTGGCGGAGCGGTCACAGGCGGCGGCGGCGGAGATCGGGACTTTGTCGTCGGAGACGGTGAAGGCGGCGCAGGAGGCGGGGTCGATGCTGGGTCGTCTGGTGCCGGACATCCGGCGGACGGCGCAGCTTGTGGAGGAGATCTCGGCGGCGTGCCGGGAGCAGGACGCGGGATCGGCGCAGATCAACGCGGCGATCCAGCAGCTCGACAAGGTGACGCAGCAGAACGCGAGCGCGTCGGAGGAGGTGTCGGCGACGTCGGAGGAGCTGGCGGCGCAGGCGGAGCGTCTTCAGGGGACGATCGCGTATTTCCGGATCGGCGAGGGGGCGGCGGCGGCGTCCGCGCCGGTGGACCGGTCGGTGGCGCGGCTTCGCGAGACGGCGTCGCGGATGGCGGCGCCGTCGGCCGGTGCGAAGGCGGGCAAGCGCAAGGCGGTCCCGGCCGAGGCGGGCCGGGGCGGGTTCGCCTTCGACCTCGGCG